>JBEIHU010000199.1:0-7540 GCA_040381175.1 Burkholderiaceae bacterium | reverse complement strand
GTCGCCCGCTGCGGCCTGCAGCTTGCGCGTCAGGTGCACGAGGTCGCCGCGGTCGTCGCCGCGCAGCCAGCACCACAGCGCGGCCGGCGTGGCCGGCAGTGCCAGGCCGGGCCCGACCGCGCCGGCAAAGCTGCGCAGGCCGGGGATCTCGCGGCCCAGCCCGCGCACCAGCGATTCGCCCAGGCCCAGCACCACGGCCTGGCCGTCGGCCAGTTCCGCCAGCGCCCGCAGTGCGGCGCGCAGGTCACCCTGCGGCCGGGCGCCGAAACCGAGATAGCGGCCCAGCGCGGGCAGCGGCGCCAGGATGCCTGTCTGGACGTTGCTCATCGATGCTCCAGTCAACGGAAGGCGCGACGCCTCAGGCGTCCATCGGCAAAGGGTCGCGGATGTCGTGGCGGCGCGCCGCGTCGGCCAGCCGTGCCGCATGGGCCGGCGGCTGGTCTTTCAGGCGATGATTCGACCACACCTGGCGCCACTTGCGCGCCCCCGGCGTGCCGTTCCAGAGCCCCAGCATGTGCCGCGCCGCATGCGTCCAGGGCTGGCCTTGCGCCTGCAGGCGCTCCATGTAGCGCAGCATCGCGACCTCGACCAGATCGCGCTGCGGTTCTGCCGCCGCGTCGCCCAGGAACTCGGCGTCCCAGCCTGCCATCGACCAGGGATGGTGGTAAGCCTCGCGGCCGAGCATCACGCCGTCGACATGATGCAGCTGCTCGCGGATGGCGGCGTCGCCGGCGATGCCGCCGTTGATGACGATGCTCAATGCCGGAAAGTCCTGCTTCAGGCGGTGCACGGTGCCGTAGCGCAGCGGCGGAATCTCGCGGTTGTCCTTCGGGCTCAGGCCGTCGAGCCAGGCATTGCGTGCATGCACGATGAAGACCTCGCAGCCGGCCTCGGCCACGGTGCCGACGAAGTCGCGCACGAAGTCGTAGCGCTCGATGCGGTCGATGCCGATGCGGTGCTTCACCGTCACCGGCAGCGTGCAAGCGTCGCGCATCGCCTTCACGCCGTCGGCCACGCGCTGCGGCTCGGCCATCAGGCAGGCGCCGAAGGCGCCGCGCTGCACCCGGTCGCTGGGGCAACCGCAGTTGAGGTTGACTTCGTCATAGCCCCAGGCCTGCGCCAGCCTTGCGCCATGCGCCAGTTCCGCGGGGTCGTTGCCACCGAGTTGCAGCGCCAGCGGATGCTCCTCGGCGTTGTAATCCAGATGCCTGGGCACATCGCCATGCACCAGCGCGCCGGTGCTGACCATCTCGGTGTACAGCCGCGCGCGGCGCGTGATCAGCCGGTGGAAGAACCGGCAATGGCGGTCCGTCCAGTCCATCATCGGGGCGACGCTCAGGCGCCAGGGCGAGAGATTTTGCGGAGCATGCATGCGAAGGCGCAGTCTAGGGCCTGTTAACACTACTCAGGCGGGCGAACAGGCCCTGGCAGGCGCCACGCACCCTGCCGATCGGCTGCGTCCGGGGCCTCACTCGGGCAGGCCCAGGCCGACGCGCGAGATGCGGCCCTCGGCCAGCTCGCGTACCACCAGCGTCGCGCCGCCCAGCGCCACGCTGTCGCCCGCCACCGGCGGGCGGCGCAGTTCGGCGGCCATCCAGTCGGCCAGCGGCTGCTCGGCCCGGTCCGGCACCGGCAGGTTGTAGAACTCGCAGACCAGCGTCACCGGCAGGCTGGGGTCGAGCTCGAAATCGCGGAACACTGCGCGCTGCTCCCGCTCGTCGCCGGGGTCGGGCATGGCCACGCCCAGGCGATGCGCCATCAGCCCAATGGTCGTGCCCTGGGTCAGCAGCGACACCAGCACCACGACGAAAGCGGCGTTGAACAGCAGCGGGGCATGCGGCGTGCCCGCCAGCAGCGGGAACAGCGCCAGCACGATCGGCACCGCGCCGCGCAGTCCCACCCAGGAGATGAACCAGGTCTCCTGCGGGGTGAAGCGAAAGGGCCACAGGCACAGCCACACCGTCAGCGGCCGGGCGATGAAGATCAGCGCCAGCGCCACGCCCAGCGCGGGCAGCAGCGCGTCCAGCAGGTCCGAGGGCGTGACCAGCAGCCCGAGCAGCAGGAACATTCCGGCCTGCGCCAGCCAGGCATAACCGTCCATCGCCGCCCGCGTGGGCGCCACCGCCTCGGCGGCGCGGTTGGCGATGATCAGCCCGAACAGGTAGACCGCCAGGAAGCCCGAGCCGCCAAGCAGGCCGGTGGCTGCGAACAGCGCCAGGCCGGCCGCGCCGATCATCAGCGCCAGGATGCCGCCGCCGGCATCGCGCTGCGCCACCCGCTTCAGCAGTTCGGCCATTGCCAGACCGCCGAGCATGCCCGTCAGCGCACCCCAGCCGAATTGCTGCACGAAGGACCGGATCATCGCGGTCCAGGCCGAGCCGTCTCCCGCCGCAGCCTGCGCCGGCGCCAGCAGCGCGATGAAGGCCAGCGTCAGGTACACCGCCATCGGGTCGTTGACGCCGGATTCGATCTCCAGCGTGGCGGCGACGCGCTCGTTCAACGTCACGCCCGAACGGGTCAGTAGCGCAAACACCGCGGCCGCATCGGTGGAGCCGACGATGGCACCAAGCAGCATCGCGGTGCCCCAGTCCAGGCCCAGGAACAACATGCTGGCCAGGCCGGTGAGCGCGGCGCACAGCAGCACGCCCACGGTGGCCAGCACCGAAGCCGGCTTCAGCCCGGTGCGGAAGGTGGCGAACGCGGTGCGCATGCCGCCGTCGAGCAGGATGATGGCCAACGCCAGGTTGCCGACCCAGAAGCTCAGCCGGATGTCCTCGAAAAGGTAGCCGCCCGGTCCGTCCTCGCCCGCCAGGATGCCGGCCAGCAGGAAGACCAGCAGGAACGAAAAGCCGATGCGTGCCGAAAACAGCCCGGCCAGCACGCTGACGAAAACCAGCGCGGCAGCAGCCAGCAGCGGCGCATTGATGAAGTCCATGGGGCAGAGTATCCACGCACCTTGACTTGCCTCAACCGGTGGTTGCCGGGTCGCGCCGCGGCTGCAGCGCGGCTGCGCAAAATGGCGCTGTGCCCGCATTGCGCCGGCACGCTCGAACCCGACATGCCGATGGCACGCCCCGAAGCCGGCCCGCCGCCGACAAGCGCCACGGCCTGGCATGCATTGCCGGCTGCGCAGGCCCTGGCCGCATTGCAGGCCGACGCCGCGACCGGGCTGACGCAGGCCGAGGCGCACCGCAGGCTGGCGCGGCACGGCGCCAACGCCCTGCCCGAAGCGCCCGCAAGGCCGGCCTGGCAGAGCTTCGCACGCCAGTTCAAGAGCCCGCTGATCTACATCCTGTTCGCCGCGGCGCTCCTGGCCGTGGCGCTGGGCCAGCAGGCCGACGCGGGCGTGATCCTGGCGGTGGTCATCATCAATGCGCTGATCGGCAGCGCCCAGGAGGGCCGCGCCGCGCGCTCCATGGCCAGTCTGCGCCGCCTGGCGGCGCTGCAGTCGCGGGTGTGGCGCGATGGGCGCGAGGCCCAGCTCGAAGCCCGCGGGCTGGTGCCGGGCGACATCCTGCTGCTGTCCGCCGGCGACGCCGTCGGCGCCGACGCGCGCCTGCTGGAGCAAGCCCGGCTGCAGCTGGCCGAAGCCGCGCTCACCGGTGAATCGGTGCCGGTGGCCAAGGCGACGGGAGCCTTGCCCGAGGCCACCGGCCTGGCCGACCGGCACAACATGGTTTACGCCGGCACGCACGTCAGCGCCGGCCGCGCGCGCGCGCTGGTGGTGGCCACCGGCGAGCACACCGAGGTCGGCCGCATCGCCGGCCTGACCGAAGACGCCGAGGAACCGAAGACGCCGCTGGAGCTGCGCATCGAGCAGTTCGGCCGTTGGCTGGTGGCTGCGGCGCTGGGACTGTTCGTCGTGATCGTGCTGCTCGGTCTTTGGCGCGAGCTGCCGCTTGCCGAGGTGCTGATGGTGGCCATCAGCCAGATGGTGTCGATGGTGCCCGAAGGCCTGCCCGTGGCGATGACGATCGCGTTGGCCGTGGGCATGCAGCGCATGGCCGCGCAAGGCGCCATCATCCGGCGGCTGTCGGCCGTGGAGACGCTGGGTTCGACCACCACCATCTGCAGCGACAAGACCGGCACGCTGACGCGCAACGAGATGACGGTGACTGCGCTGTGGCTGCCCGACCCGGCGCGACCTTCAGGCCACGACATCCCGGTGTCCGGCGTCGGCTACGCGCCCGAAGGCATGCTGGCCGCAACCGGCGACGAGATGGCGCTGCGCGAGCTGTTGCAGGCCGCGGCGCTGTGCAACGACGCGCAGCTTCTGCCACCGGAAGGCGAACGCAGCGCCTGGACGGTGCTCGGCGACCCGACCGAAGGCGCGCTGCTGGTGCTGGCGGCAAAGGCCGGCATCGATGTCGATGCGCTGCGCCGGCAGGCACCGCGCGATGCCGAACTGCCCTTCGATTCCGAGGCCAAGCTGATGGCCACGCGCCACCGGCTGGACGCTGCGCCTCATCGCGTCTACCTGAAGGGCGCGCCCGAGGCCGTGCTGCGGCTATGCGCGCACAGCGATGCCCGCCTGACCGACGCGGCGCGTCTGGCCGCCGAGGCGATGGCGCGGCGCGCGCTGCGCGTGCTGGCCTTTGCCGCGGTCGACGGCGACGCGCTGGAGCCGGACGCCGGATTCGAGGCCCTTGCCGGGCGGGCGCGCCTGCTCGGCCTGGCCGGGCAGATCGATCCGCCGCGCGATGAGGTCAAGGCCGCGGTGGCCCAGTGCCGAGCCGCCGGCATCCGTACGCTGATGCTGACCGGCGACCACAAGCTCACCGGCCTGGCCATCGCCCGCGAACTGGGCATCGCGCAGGAGAACAGCCGTGCCGTCGACGGAAGCGAGCTGGAGCGCCTGGGCGAGGCGGAACTGCGCGAGCTGTTGCCGCAGGTGGCGGTGTTCGCGCGCGTGCAGCCGGCGCAGAAGCTGCGCATCGTGCAGGCGCTGCAGGCCCGGGGCGAGGTGGTGGCGATGACCGGCGACGGCGTCAACGACGCGCCGGCTCTGGCCCTAGCCGATGTCGGCGTGGCCATGGGCCTCACCGGCACCGACGCGGCCAGGAGCGCGGCCAGGATCGTCGTCACCGACGACAACTTCGCCACCATCGTCGCCGCCGTCGAGCAGGGACGCGTGGTCTACGCCAATGTCAGGAAGGTCATCCTCTACCTGTTTGCCACCGCCATCGACGAAGTCGTGGTGCTGATGCTGGCGCTGGTCGGCGGCTACCCGCTGCCGCTGGCGGCGGTGCAGATCCTGTGGATCAACATCGTCACCGAGGGCACGCTGACGATCAACCTGGTGATGGACCCGCCCGCCGGCGACGAGATGCGGCGCCGGCCCGCCGTGCGCGGCGAAGCGCTGCTCGACCGCGGCATGCTCGGGCGGATCGCGCTGATGGCCAGCGCGTCGGTGCTCGCCACCTTCGGCTGGTTCGTCTGGCGGCTGGGCCTGGGGCTGCCGCTGGAGCTGGTGCGCACCGAAACCTTCACGCTGCTGGCCATGTGCCAGTGGTTCAACGTGCTCAACTGCCAGTCGGCCAGCGCCTCGGCCCTGAGGCTGGGCGTGTTGCGCAACCGCTGGCTGCTCGGCGGGCTGGGTCTGTCGGTGCTGCTGCAGGCGCTGGTGCTGTACCTGCCGCCAATGAATGCGCTGTTCCACACCGTGCCGCTGCCGGCCGGCTCGCTGCTGCCCCTGCTGCTGCTGGCCAGCAGCGTGCTGTGGGCCGAAGAACTGCGCAAGCGGCTGGTGCGCCCGCGGGCTGGCGCCGGCGCATGAAGACGGGCGGCTGCAGTGGCCGGCTGCCCGCCGCGCCGCAATGACCGACCAGCCCGCTGCGGTGTGCGGCCGATCGTCGTGCCGGCGCATAGCATGACTGCCATGACCATGACCAGGAACATCGCTCGCAGCGGCGCGAGCGCCGCGCCATCCTGGCATGCGCTGGAGCCGGCGCAGGCATTGCAGGCCCTGGACAGCAGTGCCCATGGCCTGAGCGCTGCCGAAGCGGCACGCCGCTTGGTCGAATCGGGGCCCAACCGCCTGGCCGAGATCGAACCGCCCAGCGTGCTGGCGCGCCTGGCACGCCAGTTCAACAACCTGTTGCTGATGGTGCTGATGGGCGCGGCGCTGATCACCGCGCTGATGGGCCATTGGGTCGACACTGCGGTGATCGCGGCCGTGGTCGTGCTCAACGCGCTGATCGGCTTCGTGCAGGAAGGCAAGGCCGAGAAGGCCTTGCAGGCCATCCGCCACCTGCTGTCGCCGCACGCTCTGGTGCTGCGCGACGGCCACCAGCACGAGATCGACGCGGCCGACCTGGTGCCTGGCGACGTGGTGCTGCTGGCCTCGGGCGACAGCCTGCCGGCCGACGTGCGGCTGCTGCAGGCACGCAACCTGCGTATCGACGAGTCGGCGCTCACCGGCGAGTCGGTGCCGGTGGACAAGAGCATCTCATCGGTGCCGGCCGACGCCGCCACCGGCGACCGGCTCGGCATGGCCTATGCGGGAACGCTGGTCACGCATGGCCAGGCGCGCGCCGTGGTGGTGGCCACCGGCGCGGCCACCGAGATCGGCCGCATCGGCCGCATGCTGGAGGCGGTGGAGGCCGGCACCACGCCGCTGCTGCGCAAGATGGAAGCCTTCGGCCGCACGCTGACGGCGGTGATCCTGGGCTTGGCGGGGCTGCTGTTCGGCTTCGGGCTGCTGGCGCGCGGCATGGGTGCGGGCGAGGTGTTCATGGCCGCGGTTGGCCTGACGGTGGCCGCCATTCCCGAGGGCCTGCCGGCGATCATGACCATCGCGCTGGCCATTGGCGTGCAGCGCATGGCCTCGCGCCAGGCGGTGATCCGGCGGCTGCCGGCGGTGGAGACGCTGGGCTCGGTGACCGTGATCTGCTCGGACAAGACCGGCACGCTGACGCGCAACGAAATGACGGTGCAGCAGCTGGTGTGCGCCGGCGCCACGATCGACGTCGAAGGCGCAGGCTACGCGCCCGAGGGCGCGCTGCGCCTGGATGGGCAAGTGCTGGCCGAGGCTGAGCTGGCCGATCGCGTGCCGGCCGCGCTGGCACTGGCGCAAGTGGCCGCGCTGTGCAACGACGCCAGCCTGCACCAGCGCGACGGCCGCTGGCATCTGGCCGGCGACCCGACCGAAGGCGCGCTGCTGACGCTGGCGTGCAAGGCCGGGCTGAATCCGGCCGAGCTGAAGCTGGAGCAACCGCGGCTGGAGATCATCCCGTTCGAATCCGAACACCGCTACATGGCCACGCTGCACGCGCAGCGCGACGCCACGGCGGCCCTGGTCAAGGGCGCGCCCGAGCGCCTCCTGGCGATGTGCGGCGAGCAGCTCGGCGCACAAGGCCGCGCGCAGCCGCTGGACACGGCCTTCTGGACTGGGCAGGTCGAGGCGCAGGCCCGGGCCGGGCGGCGCGTGCTGGCCTTCGCGCGGCGCACGCTGAGCCCCGGCAAGCAGGAGCTGGACCACGCCGACATCGCCAGCGGGCTGACGCTGCTGGGCATCGTCGGCATCATCGATCCGCCGCGC
>JBEIHU010000198.1:0-7559 GCA_040381175.1 Burkholderiaceae bacterium | reverse complement strand
TGCCCGGGCCGTGGCCGCGCTGTCATTGCGCGTCCTGGACGGCAGCGCCGTGGCGCCCGGGCAGGCGGCCGGCACGGCGCGGCCCGACTTTCGCGCCGCCTTGGGCGAAGTCTGGGCCGACGGCGACGCAAGGCGCTTCACGGTCTTCGTCTTCGTGTCGATGCTGGCCTACAGCACGCAGGACCTGATCCTCGAGCCCTTCGCAGGCGCACTGTTCGGCTTCACGCCCGGCGAATCCACGCAGCTGGCGGGCGTGCAGCACGGCGGCACGCTGGCCGGCATGCTGCTGGCCGCGCTGGCAGGGCGCCGCGTGGCCGGTGCGGCGCTCGGCTCGCTGCGCGCC
The DNA here is from genome assembly GCA_040381175.1 of Burkholderiaceae bacterium. GTDB lineage: Bacteria > Pseudomonadota > Gammaproteobacteria > Burkholderiales > Burkholderiaceae_C > Rubrivivax. Next base: position 7,216 of record JBEIHU010000198.1, on the reverse strand, counting down.
TGGACCATCGGCGGCTGCCTGGCGTCAGCGCTGGCGCTGCTGGGCCTGGTGCTCGCCGGAATGTGGGCGCCGCACTGGCCGCTGCGTGCCAATGTCTTCCTGCTCGGCCTGTCGAACGGTGCTTTCTCGATTGCCGCCATCGGCTCGATGATGGCCCTGGCCGGTGCCGGCCGCGGCGGGCGCGAAGGCACGCGCATGGGCCTGTGGGGGGCGGCACAGGCCATCGGCTTTGCGCTCGGCGGCCTGTTCGGCGCCGCCGCCAGCGATCTGGCGCGCTGGCTGCTGGGCGCGCCGGCGCCGGCCTATGCGTCGGTGTTTCTGCTCGAGGCCTTGATGTTCGTGGCCGCCGCGGTGCTGGCGGCGCGCATTGTCGGCGCCGCGCCAAAGGCGCAGCCCGTGAAAACACCAGAGCCAGGCGGTCTGCCCGGCCTGCCCATTGGAGGTACGCGATGAATCCGTCGAACGTAGCAGGCGTCTACGACGTGGTGGTGGTTGGCGGCGGGCCGGCCGGGGCAACTGCTGCCGACGACCTGGCGCGAAAGGGGCATTCGGTGCTGCTGCTCGACCGGGCAGGGCGCATCAAGCCCTGCGGCGGCGCGATACCGCCGCGCCTGATCAAGGACTTCGCCATTCCCGACCATCTGCTGGTGGCGCGGGCCCGCTCGGCACGCATGATCTCGCCGGCCGACGTCAAGGTCGACATCCCGATCGAGGGCGGCTTCGTCGGCATGGTCGACCGTGAGCATTTCGACGAATGGCTGCGCCAGCGCGCGGCCACCGGCGGTGCCGTGCGCTGCACTGGCGTCTTCGAACGCATCGAGCGTACCGACGACGGCATCAGCGTGGTGCACTTCCGCTCGCGCGAGGGCGGCGCGAAGCATGAACGTGCGGCCTCGGTACGCTGCCGCTGCATCATCGGCGCCGACGGCGCGCGCTCCGAGGTGGCGCGCCAGACGGTGCCTGGCGCAGAGAAGACAAAGTATGTGTTCGCGTACCACGAGATCGTTCGTGCGCCGGCCGCCATCACCCCTGGCTATGACGGCAGCCGCTGCGATGTCTACTACCGCGGCGAACTGTCACCCGATTTCTATGGCTGGGTGTTCCCGCACGGTGACACCATGAGCATCGGCACCGGCAGTGCCGACAAGGGCTTCTCGCTGCGCACTGGCACGGCTGCCTTGCGCCAGGCCGCCGGCCTGGACGGCTTGCAGACGATCCGGCGCGAAGGCGCGCCGATTCCGATGCAGCCCCTGGCGCGCTGGGACAACGGCCGCGAGGTGGTGCTGGCCGGCGATGCCGCCGGCGTGGTGGCGCCGGCCTCGGGCGAGGGCATCTACTACGCCATGTACGGCGGCCGCGTGGCGGCCGAGGCGGCCCACCAGTTCCTGGCCACAGGCGACGCGCGCGCGCTGGCCGGCGCCCGCAAGAAGTTCATGCGCGCCCACGGCCGCGTGTTCTGGGTGCTGGGCATCATGCAGCGCTTCTGGTACAGCACGGACAAGCGCCGCGAACGCTTCGTCAGCATCTGCAAGGACAGGGACGTGCAGCAGCTGACCTTCGAGTCCTACATGAACAAGGAACTGGTGCGCAAGAAGCCGATGGCGCATGTGCGCATCTTCTTCAAGGACGTGGCTCACCTGCTGGGACTGGCGCGGGTGTGACAATGCGCAGCGGGCTGGGGCCTGCAGCCGACGGCAGCCTGAAATGCCTGGAGTCTGCCCTGGATCAACCCAGATCGAGCACCACCCCACTGCAACTGCCCTGGATGGTTTCAAATCGCTGCCTGATGACCTAGCCGAAGGATAACCACCGTGACACGCCGTGCCCCCGAGCCGGCAGATCTCGGCCCCCTGTCCGGGTGCGCCGAAGAACTGGCCGAGGCCTTCGTCTCGCTGGCCAGCGACATTGCCCTTGTCATCGACGAGCACGGCGTGATCCAGAGCGTGGCGCAGAGCGCCACCACGCCTATCGCCGCCGATTCCAGCCGGTGGGTCGGCCGGCCGTGGGCCGAAATGGTCAGCGGCGACACGCGCCGCAAGGTCGAGTTGATGCTGACCGACCTGCGCACCACTGGCGTTGCCCGCCGCCGCGAGGTCAACGTCACCGGTGCGACCGACAGCGACGTGCCGGTGGCCTTCTCGGCATTGCGCCTGGGCACGCTCGGGCCGGTCCTGGCGGTGGGCCGCGACCTGCGTGCCGTCTCGGCGATCCAGCAGAAATTTCTCGATGCCCAGCAGGAGCTGGAGCGCGGCTACTGGCGAACGCGGCAGGCCGAATCGCGCTACAGGATGCTGTTCCAGGTGGCCACCGACGCCGTGCTGACGGCGGACGCGCATTCGCTGCGCATCCTCGACGCCAACCATGCCGCCGCCAGCCTGCTGGGCGGCGGCATGCCGCTGGCCGGGCGCACCGCGTCGGAGCTATTCGACCGTTCGTCGCGCGGCACGTTGCAGGACCTGCTGCTCAATGCCGGCGCCGATGGCAAGCCGGCCGAGATCAACGTCCGCTTGCCGAAGTCGCAGGCGCTGGCGGGTGTGTCGGCCACGCCCTTCCGTGCAGGCGGCGGCCTGCGGCTGCTGTTGCGCGTGCGCTCGGCCGCCGCTCCCCAGGCGCGGGGCGAGGAGATGAACAAGACCCTCGCGCTGCTTGTCGACAGCACGCGCGACGGCATCGTCGTCACCGATTCCAGCGGCCGCATCCTGGTAGCCAACCCGGCCTTCCTCACGCTGGCGCACAGCGCCTGCGAGGAGCAGGTGCGCGGCCGCCCGATCGGCGACTGGCTGGGCCGCATCGAGGCCGACGTCGCCACCTTGCTGGCCAGCGCCCATGCGCATGGCATTGCTCACCTGGTGCGGTCCAGTCTGCGCCGCCCCGATGGGTTGGCCATCGATGTCGACATCACTGGGGCGATGCTGGCCGAGGGAGAGCAGGAGTGCTTTGGTTTCACCATCCGGCCCTGCGAAGCGCGCACCGAGCCGCACGCCGCCTGGCTCAAGGCATTGATGGCACTGGACGAGCGCGTCGGCCTGTTGCCGCTGCCCGAGTTGATGGCCCAGGCTCAGCAGATGATCGAACAGCGTTTCGTCGGCTTGGCGATGGCGCGCGCCCAGGGCGACGCTGCCACCGCCGCCGGCATCCTTGGCGTGGCAGTGGAACAACTTCTGCGGGCCCTGGCCCGGCATGAGTGTGCGCCCGCGCCTGCGCCCTTGCGGCCCATAGCCTCCGACTTCTGAGAGTCGATATGTCGATCAGCCCAGCCTTTGGCCAGGCCGACATGACGAACTGTGATCGCGAGCTGATCCAGTTCGCCGGGTCGATCCAGCCGCACGGGCTGCTGCTGGTGCTGCAGCAGCCTCAGCTGCGCATCGTGCAGGCCAGCCGCACGGCGGGCCAATGGCTCGGCCGCCCCCTCGACTGGCTGCTGCTGAATAGCCTGCATCAGATCGAAGGCGACATCGTTCCACAGCTGCAACGGCTGTGCCAGGACAACGACCTGCGCGAGCCGCACCCGCTGCGCTGCCGCGTCGTATCGACGCTCTTCGAAGGCGCCGTCCACCGCGTTGGCGAGGACATGCTCGTGCTGGAGCTCGAGCCGGCGGACCCGGCACCGCCCGCGCCGCCGAGCGTGCAGATCGACGGCGCGGAGCTGCTCAGCCGCCTGGGCGCGCTGGTGCAGCGGATCAGCGAGGCGTCTTCCATCGGCACGCTGACCGACGGTGTGGTGCACGACCTGCGCGACATCATCGGCTATGACAGGGTGATGGTCTACCGCTTCGACCCCGACGGCCACGGCAAGATCGTTGCCGAGGCGCGCGACCCGCGGCTGGAACCGCTGCTCGGCCACCGCTATCCGGCCACCGACATTCCGCAGCGTGCGCGCGAGCTGTACCTGCGCAACCGCGTGCGCGTGCTGGTCGATGTGCACTACGAGCCCGCGCTGCTGGTGCCGCGCCTGCTCAGCGGCAGCGCGGCCGGGGCCGACGGCGAGCTGGACATGTCGCTGTGCTACCTGCGCAGCATGTCGCCGCTGCACCTGCAGTACCTGATGAACATGGGTGTGACGGCCACGCTCGTGATCTCGCTGGTGCGCGAGGGCAGGCTGTGGGGGCTGATCGCCTGCCACCACTACCAGCCACGCAACCTGCCTTATGCGGTGCGCGCCGCCTGTGAACTGCTGGGCGAGGCAATCTCCACCCGCATTGCCGCCATCGAGAACTACGCCCGCGCCCAGGTGGCGATCCAGGTGCGGAGGCTGGAGCAGCGGCTGGTGGAGGCCACCTCCACCGAGGGCGACTGGCGGCTGGCGCTGTTCCGCAACCCGCGAACGCTGCTGCAGCCGCTGGATGCCACCGGCGCGGTGCTGTTCCACGACGGCGAGGTGCTGACCTGCGGCGAGGTGCCGTCGACGCCCGAGCTGCGTGCGCTGCGTGGCTGGATCGACGCGCAGGAGGCCGAGGGCCCGTTCAGCACCGCGTCGATCGGCAAGGCCAGCCCAGCACTGGCCAGCCTGACGCCCACGGCCAGCGGAGTGCTGGCGGTCAAGCTGTCAGCCACCCAGCCCGACTACCTGATGTGGCTGCGCAAGGAGCAGCTGCAAAGCTACACCTGGGCCGGCGACCCGAAAAAGCCGGTCATCGACAACGACCCGCTGAAGCTGTCGCCGCGGCGCTCCTTCGCCGCCTGGTCGGAGATCGTGCGCGGCAGCTCGGCACCGTGGACGCCAGGGGAGCTGGCGCTGGCCAGCGCCTTCGGCGACGCGCTGATCGACATCATCGTGCAGGTGCATGCGGTGCGGCTGCTGATCGCCGAGCACCAGATGAACCACGTGCGCGACATGGTGGCCGACTCCAAGGAGCCGGTGGTCGTGGCCGCCGCCGGCAGCGGCGCGTTCTATGCCAACGCCGCCTTCTTCAAGCTGGCGCGGCGCGAGCCGCACGAGTGCCGCTCGATCGACGAGCTGCTGGCGTTGCTCGAGACACCCGCCACGGCGCGGCAGGTGATCGACCATCTGCGCACCGAGCAGCGTTCGTGGCGCGGCGAGACGGCGCTGCGCCTGGCTGAGGGCGGCTGCCTGCCTGTGTCGCTGCGGGCCGAGCCGGTGCCGGCGCGCGACGGCTCGATGCTCGGCTTCATCTTCATTTTCGGCGACCTGAGCGCCATGCGGCTCGCGCGCGAAGCGCGCATGCACTTGGAAGCATCGCTGTCGCGGGTGGGCCATGGCGCCCAGCCATCCGAAGGGGCTGACCTGATCGGCGCGATCATCGCCAACGCCGGCCTGGCGGCGATGGACATCGCCGACAGCGGCGCGGCACCTTCGATCGCGCCGCTGCTGCACGAGGTCGAGGCGTCCACGGCGCGGGCTACTGCGCTGTACGCCCGCATCCGCAGCTTCGGCAGCTCGCGGCGCTGAGCGGGTCAGGCGCAGGCCAGTTCCTCGAACAGCTGCTCGTGCCGCTCGAAAGCGCCGAGCGCCTCGTCGCGCAACGCCTGGCTGTCCTTCAGCTGCAGCGCGATGGCCTCCAGGCCGGCGCGAAAGCGCTCCAGCAGCCGCTGGTGCGCGGCGGGCTCGCCGAAGTCGTAGAACATCGTGCCGGCGCCGCCTTCGAGCCCCAGCTTGCGTGCGACCACCCGGCGCAAAACCTGGCCACCGTTCAGGTCGCCCAGGTAACGCACGTAGGCATGCGCGACCAGCAGCCCGGGCTTGGCGGTGCTGAGCTCGCGCAGCCGCTCGACATACTGCTGCGTGGCGCGCGCCAGCGGTGCAGCGGAAGCCGCGTCGTCGCCAGCCAGCAGCTGCAGGTCGGCGGCAATGGCCCGGCTGCGAAACAGCTCCGGCATCACCAGCGGCGCGACGCCGGGCGTCGCGGCGTGGCGGGTCAAGGCCTCTTCCAGTGCCCCGTACAGCGCCTGCAGGTTGCGCAGCAGCCCGGCATAGCGCTTGCGGTCGATCTGGCCGCGCAGCAGGCTGGCCATGAAGGCGCTGCGCTCCACCCGCCTGTGCATGGCCGCAGTGGCTGTCTTGAGTTGGTGTGCCAGGTCTGCGGGCTGCGCCGGATGGGAGCTCATGGTTGCGAGAATTATCTGCCGGGCCGGCTAGGGCCTGTTCACACAACGCATCCCGCCTGCGTAGTGTGAACAGGCCCTACAGCTCGTCGAGCGGCACGTTCCACGGCGCGGTCGGCAATGCGATGCCGCCACGCTGTCCCGGCTCGACGTTGCCATAGCGCTGCGCGTACACCGGCGGCAGCACGCGTCCTGCTGCCGGAGCCAGCCACAGGCGCAGCAGATGGCGGCGGCGTTCACGCTCGGGCCAGTCCTCGAAGGCGGTGCGGTCGTGCAGCAGCACATGGTTGTGCACGAACTGCAGGTCGCCGGGCTGCAGCGCCATGGTCATCATCAGCGCGGGGTCGTTGGCCAGGGCGTCGAAGAGGTTCAGCGCCTCGATGCGCGCCGGCGTCAGCCGCGGCGCCTCGGCGAAGCGCTGCGCCGAATCGATGTACTGGCGCTGGTAGATTGTCGACAGCCGGCCGGCATGCCAGTTGAAGACCGGAATCTCGAACCAGGGCCTGGCACCGGGCGGCACCTCGCCGCGCCGGTCGGTGGCCAGCGGCTCGAACAGCAGGGCCGCCAGGTCGGGCCGGCGTCGCCGCATCTCGTTGTACAGCGTGGTCGAGGAGACCAGCGCCGACAACCCGCCCGAGCGCGCCGTCTGCAGGCACAGCAGGCCGACGATGTCGCAGGAATCGGTGTGGAAGGTCTGGCGCTCGTGCGTCTGGTAGATGCGCACGTTGGGGTCGGTGGCGCTTAGGCCGACGTCGCGCACATGGCCCAGGAGGTGGCCGGCGGCGTTTTGCGGCCGCATGCGTCCGAGGTGGCTGCCCAGCCCCAGGAAGGCGGCGGCGCTCAGCGCGCGGGGCCAGCGCTGCACCGGCAGGCCGCGCAGCAGCACGAAGCCGCGGCCCTGGAGCAGCTCGCGCAGCAGCCCCGACAGCCGCGGCGCCAGCGCCGGCAGCGGGAAGTCCTCGGCTCGCAGTCGCGACAGGTCGGCGCCGCTGTCGAGCAGCGCAAGGCTTGCGGCTTCGATCTCCGCCACCTCGGCCGCGGCCAGCGGCTCCAGCCAGCCGCCTTCGGCCATCAGCGCCGGGCCGTACCAGGCCGAGGCCTCCCGCACCGGCGGCGGCAGCGCCGCGGCGCTGTGGCGCGGCGCCGTCATGCG
>JBEIHU010000197.1:0-7617 GCA_040381175.1 Burkholderiaceae bacterium | reverse complement strand
CGATGTTCATGCCGGCCATCGGCTCGTCCAGCAGCAGGATCTTCGGTTCGGCGGCCAGTGCGCGGCCGAGTTCCACGCGCTTTTGCAGGCCGTAGGGCAGGCGCTTCACCGGCGTCTTGCGGATGTGCTCGATCTGCAGGAACTCGATGATCTCCTCGACCTTCTCGCGGTTGGCCGTTTCCTCGCGCCGCGCGCGCGGCAGCTGGAAAGCCACCTCCAGGAAGTTGGCGTGCTCGCGCAGGCTGCAGCCGGCCATGATGTTGTCCAGCACCGTCATGCCCTTGAAGAGCGCGATGTTCTGGAAGGTGCGCGAAATGCCCAGCCGCGCCGCGCGGTTGGGTGTCATGTCGGCCAGCTTCTCGCCGCGGAAGGTGATGCTGCCCTCTTGCGGCCGGTACACGCCGTTGATGACGTTGAGCATCGAACTCTTGCCCGCGCCGTTGGGGCCGATGATCGCGCGGATCTCGTGCTCGAACACGTTGAAGGAGATGTTCGTCAGCGCCTTGACGCCGCCGAAACGCAGCGACACCGAGTCCAGGTCGAGAATCGGGCCGCCGATGGCGAAGCCGCGTTGCGACGCCGGGACGGACGAAGGTGCAGGTGCGGGCTGCTGGCCGTGGATCGCCATTTCCATCTCAGGCTGCCGTCTTCAAGGCGCCGGGCGCGAAGGTCTTGGCGTCGCCGATCTTCACGTCCGCCGAGATGATGCCCACGCGGCCGTCCTCGTATCGCACCTCGGCATCCACGCGCCCGTTGCTGCTGCCGTCGTACAGCGCCTGGATCAGGCCCGCGAAGCGCTGGGCGATGACATCACGGCGCACTTTGCGCATGCGCGTGAGCTCGCCGTCGTCGGCCTCCAGCCGCTTGTGCAGTACCAGGAAGCGGTGGACCTGCGCGCCGGCCAGGGCCGGGTCCGTCGACATCTCGGCGTTGGCCGTGGCGATGACCCCGGCCACCAGCCCATAGACCTCGTCGTGGGTGGCCAGATCGGCATAGCCGGTGTAGGACAGGCCTTGCTTGTCGGCCCAGTTGCCGACGGCGTCTGCGTCGAGCTCGACGAACACGCAGACCTTGTCGCGCCCGTGGCCGAAGGCGACGACTTCGTTGATGTAGGGCGAGAACTTCAGCTTGTTTTCCAGCAGCTTGGGCGCGAACAGCGTGCCGTCGTTCAGGCGGCCGACGTCTTTCAGCCGGTCGATGATGCGCAGCTGTCCGTCCTCGCCCAGCCAGCCAGCATCGCCGGTGTGGAACCAGCCCTCTGCGTTGGTGGCGCGGCTCGTGGCCTCGTCGTCGCGGTGGTAGCCCAGGAAGGGGCCGGGCGAGCGCACGAGCACCTCGCGCTCGGCGCTGAACATGAGTTCGACACCGGGCGCCGCCGGGCCCACGGCGTCGGGCAGGACCCGCCCGTCGACCTGCATCGTGACGAACAGTCCCGTTTCGGTCGAACCGTACAACTGCTTCAAGTTGATGCCGATGGCGCGGTAGAAGCGCAGCAGGTCGGCACCGATGGCCTCGCCCGCGGTGTAGGCCACGCGCAGCCGGCTCATGCCCAGCACGTCGCGCAGCGGGCCGTAGATCAGCAGGTTGCCCAAAGCGTAGGCCAGGCGGTCGCCCGCGGCGACGGGCTCGCCCGCCAGCACGCGTGCGCCCACCTTATCGGCCACCGCCACGTAGCGCGTGAACAGGCTGCGCTTGATGCCGCCGGTGTCGGCGATGCGAATGGAGACCTGCGTCAGCAGCGCCTCCAGCACACGTGGCGGCGCCAAGAAGACGGTGGGACCCATCTCTCGCATGTCCTGCAACATGGTTTCAGACGACTCCGGGCAGCACACGCACGAACCCACCACCATCGGCAACGCATACGCGAAGACATGCTGGCCGATCCAGGCCGGCGGCAAGTAGGCCACCGAGGTGTCGGTGTCGGTCAGGCCGTCGAGTTGCGCGGCCGTGCGGGCGCGGTCGATCAGCGCGCCGTGGGCATGCACCACGCCGCGGGCCGGCCCCGTGGTGCCCGAGGTGAAGAAGAGCGCCGCCGGGTCCTTCGCGCTGCCGCGAGCCAGTTCGGCATCTAGCTGCTTCTGGCGGCTGGCCAGGCCTTCGCGGCCCTGCGCCAGCAACGCGTCGTAGGCCAGCAACTGCGGCTGCTTGTAATGCCGCATGCCGCGGTCGTCGTCAAAGAAGACGCGGCGCACGCCTGGGCACCGCGGCAGCAGCGTCAGCAGCTTGTCGACCTGCTCCTGGTTCTCAGCGAAGAACCAGGTGATGTCTGCATCCACGATGGGCCTGGCGATCTCGTCGGGCGTCGTGTCGGCGAACAGCGGCACGACCACGCCGCCCAGCCACTGCGCAGCGGCCGTTGCAGCGAACAGACGGGGACGGTTCTCGCCCAGCAGGCCGACATGGTCGCCGCGCTGGAAGCCCTGCTCGGCCAGGCCGGCGGCAAGCGCTGTGACCTCGTCGGCGAGTTGCCGCCAGGAGAGCGTCTTCCAGATGCCGCGGCTCTTTTCGCGGATCGCCGGCCGCTCGGAACGGGTCTGCGCGTGATGCAAGAGCAATCGGGGGAAGGTATCCATGTCGTGCTTCCGAAACCGCTTGAGTTGCTGCAGCAGTCGCTCCTGCCTGGATCGCCCTATTCTTTGGACGGATCAATTCAATGACCATCGGGGTTTCCGCGGCCTTCTATTGGCACGTTGCCGGCGGGTCTGCATGAGGACCTCACGCAAGGCCATCACACCCATGAACCTGTTTGTCTCGATGAAGTACCTGGTGGCGCTGGACGACCACCGCCACTTCGGCCGTGCCGCGCTGGCCTGCCATGTCACGCAGCCGGCACTGTCCAACGCGTTGCGCGCGCTGGAAGAAGGCCTGGGCATCTCCATCGTCAAGCGCGGGCGCAACTTCGCCGGCTTCACCGGCGAGGGCCAGCGCGTGCTGGAAAGCGCGCGGCGCATCCTGCGCGAGCAGGAACTGCTGCAGCAGGATCTGCACAGCAGCGAAACGCACCCGCAGGGCCAACTGCTGGTGGGCGCGGTGCCCACGGCAATGCCGATCGCTTCGCGCTTCGTGGCGCAGCTTCAGTCCCGCCATCCGGGCATCGTGCCGACGCTGCGTTCGCTCAGCTCGGTGGAGCTGGAGACCGGCCTGGAGACCCTGGCACTGGACCTGGGACTGGGCTACACCGAGCGCATGGACAGCAGCGCGACACCGCTGCGCCTGCTGCCGCAATACACCGAGCACTACTTCCTGCTGCGCCGGACGGCGGCCAGCACCGGCACGGCCAGCGGCGCACTGCGCGCCGCTGCAGCCATCAGCTGGCGCGAGGCTGCAGCCCTGCCGCTGTGCATGCTGTCCGGCGAGATGCACAACCGCACCATCGTCGACCGCGCTTTCGCCGCCGCCGGCGTCACCGTCAAGCCCGCCATCGAGACCAACTCGACGGTGACGCTGGTCATGAGCGTGCTGGCCGGGCAGGTCTGCAGCGTGCTGCCGGGTGCGCTGTTGGACACCGTGCGTGGCCATGGCGCGCTGGAAGCCCTGCCGCTGGTGGAACCGCACGTCGAGGTGCCCATCGCCTTTCTGCTGCACAAGGCCAACCGCCCGTCGCGCACGCTGGCGGCGGCCATCGCATTTGCCGAACATGCAGACTGGCTGGAGCAGGCTGCAGTTCACGCCCGGCTGAGCGCCGATTGATCACGTCAGCGCATCGGGTCATCACGCGAAGAAATTGGACGGCGCCGCCGCCGCGGGCCAACACTCGACGAAGGGCGTCGCCGTCAGTCGAACCGTCAGTCGAACGAGGTGCAGAGCAGGATGATCAAGGCCACAGACCCGGTGTTCAACGCTGGGGCCAAGTCCGCACCCGACTCGCTTGCCGACGGCGTGGTCGACGACATTCTGAAGCACCGCGCCCATGAGCCCGGTGCCTTGTTGCCCATCCTGCATGAGGTTCAGGGCCGCCTGGGCCATGTGCCCAAGGAGCAGGTGCCGCGCATTGCGCTGGCGCTGAACCTGTCTCGCGCCGAAGTTCACGGCGTCGTGACCTACTACCACCACTTCCGCAGTACAGCCCCCGGACGTCATGTCGTGCAGGTGTGTCGCGCCGAAGCCTGCCAAGCGCGCGGCGCGGACGCCCTGATGGCGCATGCGGAACGGCAATTGCGCTGCAAGCAGCACAGCACGCGGGCAGACGGTGCGGTGACGCTGGACCCGGTGTACTGCCTGGGCCTGTGTGCGCTGTCGCCCGCAGTGATGGTCGACGAGCGGCCGTACGGCCGCGTCACGCCGCAGCGGCTGGACCAGATCCTGGGCGCGCTCGGGGCCTTGGCATGAGCTGCGCTGCCGTGACGGTGCATGTGCCGCGCGACGCTGCGGCACTGGCCGTGGGTGCTGACGAGGTGGCTGCAGCGATCGCAGCGCAGTGCGCCGCCCGCGGCTTGTCGGTGAACATCGTTCGCAACGGTTCGCGCGGAATGTTCTGGCTGGAGCCGCTGGTGGAAGTGGCCACGCCGGCCGGTCGCATCGCCTACGGGCCCGTGCTGCCTGAAGACGTGCCCGCGCTGCTGGACGCCGGCCTGCTGGGCGGCGGCCCGCATGCGCTGTGCCTGGGCCCGACGGAACAGATTCCATTCCTGGCCCGGCAAGAGCGCCTGACCTTCCATCGCATGGGCGTGACCGACCCGCTTTCCCTGGCCGACTATGCAGCACATGACGGCTGGGCGGGGCTGCGGCGGGCGATCGAGTTGCTCCAGAGCGGCGGCGGCTCGGCCATCGTCCATGAGGTGACGCATTCCGGCCTGCGCGGCCGCGGCGGCGCCGCCTTCCCCGCGGGCATCAAGTGGAAGACGGTGCTGGGCGCCAGGGCAGACGAGCCCGACGGCCAGAAGTACGTGGTCTGCAACGCCGACGAGGGCGATTCCGGCACCTATTCCGACCGCATGACGCTGGAGGGCGACCCCTTCATGCTGATCGAGGGCATGGCCATTGCCGCGCTGGCCGTGGGTGCGACCCGCGGCTACATCTACATCCGCTCGGAGTACCCGCATGCGGTGGCCACGATGACGCAGGCGATCTCAATCGCCACGGCGGCTGGCTTCCTGGGCGAAGACGTCTGCGGCTCTGGCCGTGCCTTCCACCTCGAAGTGCGCAAGGCCGCCGGGTCCTACGTCTGCGGTGAGGAAACCGCGATGCTGGAAAGCATCGAAGGCAAGCGTGGCATCGTGCGCGCCAAGCCGCCGCTGCCGGCACTGCAGGGCCTGTTCGGCCGGCCGACCGTCATCAACAACGTCATCACCTTCGCGACCGTGCCCATCGTGCTGGCGCGAGGCGCCGATGCGTATCGCAACTTCGGCGTCGGGCGCTCGCACGGCACGCTGCCCTTCCAACTGGCCGGCAACATCTTGCGCGGGGGTCTGGTCGAGAAGGCTTTCGGCGTGACGCTTCGGGAACTGCTCTACGGCTTCGGGGGCGGCAGCGCCAGCGGGCGGCCGATCAAGGCGGTGCAGGTGGGCGGGCCGCTGGGCGCCTACGTGCCCGAGTCGCAGTGGGACGTGCCGCTGGACTACGAGGCCTACGCGGCGATGGGCGCGGTGGTGGGCCATGGCGGCATCGTCGTGCACGACGACACGGCCGACCTCTCGAAGCTGGCGCGCTATGCGATGGAGTTCTGCGCCATCGAAAGCTGCGGCAAGTGCACGCCCTGCCGCATCGGATCGACCCGCGGGGTCGAGGTGATCGACCGCATCGCAGCCAATAAGAACCGTGAACAGCAGGTGGTGCTGCTGCGCGACCTGTGCGACACCATGCTGCATGGCTCGCTGTGCGCGATGGGTGGCATGACGCCGTATCCGGTGCTGTCCGCCTTGAACCACTACCCGCAAGACTTCGGTTTGGCGGCTGCGCCAGCGCCCGCCGCAGTCACGACCTGAGCCAGGATGACATCCCATGCTGCAGCATCTGAAAGACACCGACCACGGCACGCCGCGCCGTGAATCCGAACAGCGCGTCACGCTGCAGATCGACGGTGTCGACGTCACCGTGCCCGCTGGCACGTCGCTGATGCGCGCCGCCGTCGACGCTGGCATCCGGGTGCCCAAGCTCTGCGCCACCGACAGCCTGGAACCCTTCGGTTCCTGCCGGCTGTGCCTGGTGGAAGTCGACGGCCGCAAAGGCTACCCGGCGTCATGCACCACGCCTGCCGAAGCCGGCATGAAGGTGCGCACGCAAAGCCCCAAGCTGCAGGAACTGCGCAAAGGCGTGATGGAGCTCTACATCAGCGACCACCCGCTGGATTGCCTGACCTGCAGCGCCAACGGCAATTGCGAACTGCAGGATATGGCTGGCGTCACCGGCCTGCGCAACGTGCGATACGGCGTGGGCGACCAGTTCGGCGGCGCACACCACCTGCACAGTGCCAAGGACGAATCCAATCCCTACTTCACCTACGACGCCAGCAAGTGCATCGTCTGCAACCGCTGCGTCCGGGCTTGTGAAGAGACGCAGGGCACTTTCGCGCTGACGATCAGCGGGCGCGGCTTCGACTCGCGCGTCTCGCCGGGTCAGGACGAGCCCTTCATGTCGTCTGAATGCGTGAGCTGCGGCGCCTGCGTCGAGGCCTGCCCCACGGCCACTTTGCAGGAGAAGTCGGTGATCTGGCTGGGCCAGCCCGAGCACAGTGCCATCACCACCTGCGCCTACTGCGGCGTGGGCTGCGGCTTCAAGGCCGAGATGAAGGGCAACGAGGTCGTGCGCATGGTGCCGTGGAAGGACGGCAAGGCCAACGAGGGGCATTCCTGCGTGAAGGGGCGCTTCGCGTGGGGCTATGCGACGCACAAGGATCGCATGACCAAGCCGATGATCCGCGCGAAGATCACGGACCCCTGGCAGGAAGTGAGCTGGGAGGTGGCGATCAATCACGCCGCCAGCGAGTTCAAGCGCATCCAGGCCCTGCACGGGCGCGACAGTGTCGGCGGCATCACCTCGTCGCGCTGCACCAACGAAGAGACCTACCTGGTGCAGAAGCTGGTGCGCGCGGCCTTCGGCAACAACAACGTCGACACCTGCGCGCGTGTCTGCCACTCGCCCACCGGCTACGGCCTGGGGCAGGCCCTGGGCACATCGGCCGGCACGCAGACCTTCAAGTCGGTCGAGCGGGCCGACGTCATCGTGCTGATCGGCGCCAATCCGACCGACGGCCACCCGGTGTTCGCCTCGCGCATGAAGCGGCGCTTGCGAGGCGACGGCTACACCCCGGGCGCGAAGCTGATCGTCATCGACCCGCGCCGCATCGACATCGTGCGCACGCCGCACGTGCAGGCCACACACCACCTGCAGCTCAAGCCCGGCACCAACGTGGCCGTCATCAGCGCGATGGCGCATGTCGTCGTCACCGAGGGCCTGGTCGATGAAGCCTTCGTGGCCGAACGTTGCGATACCAAGTCCTTCAACGAATGGCGCGAGTTCGTCGCCCGGGCTGCCAATTCACCCGAGGCGCTGGAAGCCGCCACGGGTGTGCCGGCAGCCGAAGTGCGCGCTGCCGCGCGGCTGTACGCCACGGCGCGGAACGGCGCCATCTACTATGGCCTGGGCGTCACCGAGCACAGCCAGGGCTCGACCATGGTG
>JBEIHU010000196.1:0-7668 GCA_040381175.1 Burkholderiaceae bacterium | reverse complement strand
GGCAAGCCGCCGGCCGGCGAGCCGACCTGGCGCCAGCGGCCGCGCGCCTGCAACTGCGGGTGCTCCCAGAGCTGCTGCATGGTGTTGACGCGGGCGTTGGCGATCTGCGCCGCGTCCAGCCGCTGCAGCGCCTGCGGCGCGCTCAGGCCGGCGAACGCGGCGACGATGATCGCGCGCAGCACCTCGCGCTGGGCGTCGCGCCGTGCATTGCCGGCAAAGCGCGGATCCGCGGCCAGCTCGGGCTGCCGCAGCACGTGCTCGCAGAAGCTCGCCCATTCGCGCTCGTTCTGCAGCCCGAACATCACGCAGCCGCCGTCGGCGCCGGTGGGGAACGGGCCGTAGGGGTAGATGGTGGCGTGTGCGGCCCCGCTGCGCGGCGGCGGCGGCGCGCCGTCGAAGGCGTAGTACATCGGGAAGCCGGTCCATTCGGCCAGGGCTTCGAGCATCGAGATCTCGATGTGCTGGCCGCGCCCGCTCTGCGCGCGCTGCAGCAGCGCGGCCAGCACCTGGCTGTAGGCGTACATGCCGGCGGCGATGTCGGCGATGGAGATGCCGGCCTTGCAGGCTTCTTCGGGCGTGCCGGTGATCGATACGAAGCCGGCCTCGCTCTGGATCAGCAGGTCATAGGCCTTCTTGTCGCGGTACGGGCCATCCGCGCCATAGCCGGAGATGTCGCAGACGATGATCGACGGCTTCAGCGCCGCCAGGCGCTCGTAGCCCATGCCCAGCCGCGCTGCCGCGCCGGGCGCCAGGTTTTGCACCACCACGTCGGCCTTTTCCAGCACGAGCCTGTCGAGCAGCGCCGCGGCCTGCGCCTGCTTCAGCTCCAGCGTCAGGCTCTGCTTGGAGCGGTTGGCCCAGACGAAGTGCGAAGACAGGCCGCGCACGCGGCCGTCGTAGCGGCGGGCGAAATCGCCCTCGCCCGGCCGTTCGATCTTGATGACACGTGCCCCCAGGTCGGCCAGCTGGCGCGTGGCAAAAGGCGCGGCCACGGCATGTTCGAGCGCGACGACGGTGATGCCCTGCAGCGGCTGCATCAGGTCTTCACGGGCTCTGAAGCCAGCATGGCCAGGGCATCCATCGTCAGCCAGCCTTCGTGGTCCTGGGCCCACAGCCGCAGGCTCGCACCGTCCAGCCGGCCATTGACGCGCATCGGCCGGCCGTCGAAGGTGGGCCGCAGCGCGCGGAAGCGGAACGACGCCAGCCGGGCCCCGGGCAGCTCTCGGCGCACCAGGTCCAGCAGCAGCGTGGCGATCAGCGGGCCGTGCACCACCAGGCCGGGATAGCCCTCGACCTCGGTGGCGTAGCGGCGGTCGTAGTGGATGCGGTGGCCGTTGAAGGTCAGCGCCGAATAGCGGAACAGCAGCACCTCGTCGGGCAGCAGCTGGCGGGACCACTGCGCGTCTCCCGGCGCGGCCTGCGGCGGCGGGTCCGAGTCGCCGGGCTGGCGCGCCTCGCGGTAGACGATGTCGTGCCACTCGACCAGGGACGCGTCGGCCGCGCCATTGCAGAACAGCTCGTGCCGCACCTTGACGAAGACCAGCTGGCCGCTGCGCCCGTGCTTGAGGCTGACGTCGGCGATGGTGGAGCGGCGCTGCAACGCATCGCCGATGCGGATCGGTGCGCCAAACTCCAGCTGGCTACCGGCCCACATGCGCCTCGGCAGGGCCACCGGCGGCATGAACCCGCCACGTCGCGGATGGCCGTCGGCGCCGATCTGCGAGGCGCGCGCCAGCGGCAGGAAGTACAGCCAGTGCCACAACGGCGGCAGCGGCGAGCCGGGGTCCAGCGACATCGGTTCATGGTCCAGCGTTGCGTTCAGCGCGGCCACCGGCGCCGGCTGCACGATATCGCGCAGCGTCTCGCTGCGCCCGACCCATGCCTGCAGATCCTGGCTCATCGGCTGCCTTTCAGGCGTCGGGCGCGGCGAAGGCCGCTTCCTCGGGATACAGCCCTCGCACCCGCGCGAACAGCCGCGTCAGGCCCAGCAGGGCATCGATGTTCGGCGTGGCAATGCCCAGCCGCAGCGCAATCTCGCGCACCACCGTCACCAGGGCGTCGAGCTCGATGGCGCGGCCAGCTTCGACATCGTTCTGCATGGAGGTCTTGAAGCGGCCCAGCTTGCGCGTCACCGCATGCCGGTCTTCGGGACTTTGGGTCACCGCGCAACCGATGCGCGCGCCGATCTCGGCTGCCTCCCGCATGGCCGCGCTGCAGAAGTCCAGCACCAGCGGGTCGGCCATGATGCGGTCGACGCTGGCGCCGGTGATGGCCGACACCGGGTTCATCGTCATGTTGCCCCACAGCTTGTACCAGATGTCCTGGCGGATGTTCGGCGAGGCCGTGGCCTCGAATCCGGCACGCACCAGCAGCTCGGCCAGCGCCTGCACGCGCGGCGTCACGCCGCCGGACGGCTCGCCGATGATCAGACCCTGGCCCATACGCTGCTCGACCAGGCCGGGCTCGGGGGTGAACGTGCTGGCATGCACCACGCAGCCCACCACCTGCGCCAGCGGAATCCGCGCCGCAATGCTGCCATCCGGGTCCACGCTGCGCAGCGGCTTGCCACCGAGCGCCGGCGTCGATTGCGCAAACCACCAGGGCACGCCGTTCATCGCCGGCAGCACCAGCGTGTGCGGCCCGAGCAGCGGCAAAAGGCGGTGCGCCACCTCGACCAGCGCCGGGCCCTTCACGGCCACCACCACCAGGTCCATCACCCCCAGTTCGAGCGGGTCCTCGGCAGCCAGCGCCGCAGCCTGCAACACTTCGGCGCCATGGCGCAGCCGCCAGCCATGCTCGCGCAAGGCGCGCAGTGTCGCACCTCGCGCGACCGCAGCCACCGTGCATTCCCCAGTGGCTGCAAGCCGCGTGCCGATGAAGCCGCCAATGGCTCCGGCGCCGTAGATGCAGATCTTCATGATGGGACTTGTTTCAATCGGACGCTGGGAGGGAATCTAGCAGGCCATTCGGCCACCCTAGTCGCGGGGTTGACCGGGCCCGCCGCAGCGCTGAGTATTGAGCCACACCAGAAGCTCCTGCATCAACGCCCATGAACCCGCCTCAGACCCCGCCGCCGATGCCGATGTCGGAGGAACTCGAAGTTCGCCTGCAGACCCTGCGCAAGCTGCGTCGCCAGATGCTGGCGCTGCATGCGCGGCTGGAGTACCTGCGGCTGATGCTGCGCGTCAGCGGACCGGAACTGCGCTCCGCACCGCCGCGAACCGGCACTCGCTGAGACCGGGTTCACATGTCGCCGAACTTCGGTTCGCGCTTTTCGATGAAGGCGTTCACGGCCTCGGCATGCGCCGGGGTCTTGTGTGCAATCACCTGCAGCGCCGCCGACAGCTCCAGCAGGGAATCCAGCCGCTGAGTCTGGCCCTCGCGCAGCAGCCGCTTGGTCAGGCGCAGCGTCTGCCCGGGGTTGCGGGCGATGCGTGAGGCCAGGGCCCGCGCCTCGTCCATCAGCGCCTCGGGCGCCACCACCCGTGACACCAGGCCGATGGCCAGCGCCTCGTCGGCCCTGACCGGGTCGCCAGTGAAGGACATCTCCATCGCCTTGGACAGGCCCACCACGCGCGGCAGCAGCCAGGCCCCGCCGTCGCCCGGAATCAGCCCGACGCGAATGAAGCTCTCGGCGAAGCTGGCGGTGGTCGAAGCGATGCGCATGTCGCACATGCAGGCCAGGTCGTTGCCGGCGCCGACCGCCGGCCCGTTGACGGCGGCGATGCTCGGCACCTCCAGCTTCTGCAGCGCCAGCGGCAGGCGCTGGATGCCGGTGCGGTACCACTGGCCGATCTCGGCCGGGCTCACCGCGTCGGTGGTGAAGCGCTTCATGTCCTTGACGTTGCCGCCGGACGAGAACACCGTGCCGGCGCCGGTGAGGATCACGACCCGCACGGACGGGTCGGCATTGATGCGCTCGACCGCCTGAACGAACTCGTCGACCGCGGCATTGCCGGTGAGCGCGTTGCGCACCTCGGGCGCGT
Source organism: Burkholderiaceae bacterium (assembly GCA_040381175.1). Lineage (GTDB taxonomy): Bacteria > Pseudomonadota > Gammaproteobacteria > Burkholderiales > Burkholderiaceae_C > Rubrivivax. Next base: position 3,682 of record JBEIHU010000196.1, on the reverse strand, counting down.
TCATCGTCAGCGTGACGACGGCGCCGCTCTGTTCGTAGACAAGGAAGTTGCTCATGCTCGGAGTTCCTCGAAAGCCCGGACCAGCTGCCGGGTCAGCTCGGCCGCAGCCAGCGGCTTGCAGCCGCTGGCGTTCTGGCCAGCCCACAGTGGCGTGAAGTCGCTGCTGCCGCGCGCTTCGGCCGCGGCGCGCAGCGGCGCCACGGCCAAGGCCGGCAGCGGGAAGGCCGGCACGGCGTCGCGCAGCGGGCCCAGCTCGCGCATCACGCGGTTGACGATGCCGCGCGCCGGCCGGCCGGTGAACAGGTTGGTCAGCGCGGTATGGCGTGCGCCTTCGCCCTGCAGCGCCTTGCGGTGCAGCGAGCTGGTGTCGGCCTCGGGGCACAGCAGGTAGGCGGTGCCCACCTGCACACCGGCCGCACCCAGGGACAGCGCCGCCGCCACCCCCGAGGCGTCGGCAATGCCGCCGGCGGCGATGACCGGCAGCCGCACCGCGCGCACCACCTGCGGCAGCAACGCGAACAGGCCCTGCTGCAGGCTCAGGTCGCTCGACAGGAACGAGCCGCGGTGGCCGCCAGCCTCGAGGCCCTGCGCGATGACGGCGTCGACACCGTTCGCCTGCAGCCACAGCGCCTCGTCGACGGTGGTGGCCGAGGACAGGATGCGCGCGCCCGTGGCGCGCACCCGCGCCAGCAGAGGCGCCGCCGGCAGACCGAAATGGAAGCTGACCACCGCGGGCCCGAACTCCTGCACCAGAGCGGCAGTGGCTTCACCGAAGGGCGCCCGCGACGCACCTGCACCCGCGGCTTGCGGGTCCAGGCCCAGTTCAGCGGCATAAGGCGCCAGCGTCGCCCGCCAGGCAGCCTCGGACCGGGCATCCCGCTGCGGCGCCGAATGGCAAAAGAAGTTCAGGTTGAAGGGTCGCCCGGTCGCGGCCTTCAAGGCTTGGATCTCGCTGCGCAAGGCCTCTGGCCCGAGCATCGCGCAGGGCAGCGACCCGAGCGCGCCGGCATTGCACACCGCCGCGGCCAGCGCATGGCCCTGCACGCCGGCCATCGGCGCCTGGATCAGCGGCCAGTCGATGCCGAGCAGTTGCTGCAGCGTCATCGCTCAGGGTGACTGCGGCAGCAGCCCGCCAAGCATGAAGGGCAGCGTCGGCACGCCTGCGGCCACGAGCGCCTGGCCCAGTTGCGCATGCCACCAGGCCTGGGAGCCGAAGTCGGTGCGCCACTCCTGCAGCCGGCGCGTCAGCAGCTGCAAGTCATACTCGGCAGTCACGCCGATGGCGCCGTGCACCGCGTGGGCGATGGCCACCACCTTCTCGGCCGCTTCGCTAGCGCGCGCCTTGGCCACCGCGGCGCGCAAAGGGTGCGGCGCGATGCCTTCGCCGGCACAGCCGATCTCGGCCGCCATGCGCGCGGCAAACACCTGCTCGGCCATGACGCTGAGCTGCTGCTGCACCGCCTGGAACTTGCCGATCGACTTGCCGAACTGGGCGCGGTCGTTGGCGTAGGCGAGCGTGGCCTCGAGCACGCGCTGCATGGCCCCGGCCATCAGCGTGGCCGTCATCAGCGCACCGGCAGGCAGCAGGTCGATCGGTACGGGCAGCGGCAAGGCGCCAGCGGGTTGTACCGGCCAGCGCACGTGGGCCTGCAGGCTGCCGTGCACGCCAGTGGGCTGGCGCTCGCCGGCAGCCAAGGGCAGCAGGGCTGCGCCTTGCGCGTCGCCGACCAGCACCCAGTCGGCAAGCATGCCGAAGGGCAGGTTCTGGCAGCGCCACGCGCCCTGCGCATCGCGGCTGCACTGCGCCGCCAGCGTCAGCGCGCCGCCGGGCGCCGCCACGCCGGCCAGCGGCAGCACCGCACGCACCCAGGCCGTGGCCGCCAGCGGCACCGGCAACGCGTGGCGGCCGCATGCCAGCCACAGCGCGAAGGCCTCGCGCAACCCCAGGCCGGCGCCGCCGGCAGCCTCGTCCACCAGCAGCTCGGCATATCCGGAAGCATCGACCTCGACCCAAAGCGCCGCTGCGTCCTGGCCGCGCTCCACCTCGCGCACGACGGCCGGCGTGCTGCAGCCCGCGATGAAGCGCTCGATCGATTCGGCAAGCAAGGCGTCCATCAGCGCAACCCCAGGCCGCGCGCGATCATGCCGCGCAGGATTTCGCGCGTGCCACCGCGCAGCGAGAAGGTCGGGCAGATCTGCAGCAGGTAGCTCAGCGTGCGCAGCAGGTCTGCGGGCCGCTCGACCAGCGGATCGCTGGCCATCATGTCGGCCAGCAGGTTGGGAATCGCCTGCTCCAGCTCGGTGCCCAGGTCCTTGACCAGGGCCGCCTCGATCACCGGGCTTTCACCCTGCGCCAGCCTGGCGGTGAGCGCGGCCGACATTTCGCGCAGCGGCACCAGATGCGACAGGATGCGGCCAGCCAGTACCAGTTCGGCCGGCGCGGGAGCGCCGCGGCTGCGCAGGTGCTGCAGCCAGGCGTCGAACAGCACCATGCTGCCGTAGATGCGCTCGGGCCCGCTGCGCTCGAAGGCCAGCTCGGCCGTCACCTGGGCCCAGCCGGCACCCTCCTCGCCGATGAGCGCATCGTGCGGCAGCAGCACGTCGTCGAAGAACACTTCGTTGAAATGCTGGTCGCCCGTGAGATCGCCGATGGTGCGCACGGTGATGCCGGGCAGCGACAGGTCGACGATCATCTGCGACAGGCCGGCGTGGCGGTCATCGGGCCCGCCATGCGTGCGCACCAGCGCGATCATGTAGTGCGCGCGGTGGGCGTTGGTGGTCCACAGTTTCTGGCCCTTCAGCACCCAGCCGTCGGTACTGCGCGTGGCACGGGTGCGCAACCCGGCCAGGTCCGAGCCGCTCTGCGGCTCGCTCATGCCGATGCAGAAGAAAGCCTCGGCCCGGCAGATGCGCGGCAGGAAGAAATCGCGCTGCGCCTGCGTGCCGTACTTCAGGATCAGCGGGCCGCTCTGCCGGTCGGCGATCCAGTGCGCCGATACCGGTGCGCCTCGGCACAGCAGCTCTTCGACCAGCACGAAGCGGTGGAACGCGTCCTTGCCGCCGCCGCCATAGGCTTCGGGCAGTGTCATGCCGACCCAGCCGCGAGCCGCCAGCGCTTGGCTGAACTCGGCATCGAAGCCCATCCAGGAGCGCGCCAGCCGGTCCATCGGCCGTCCATGCAACGCCTCGTCAAGAAAGGCACGCACGGCCGGGCGCAGTGCCTCGGCCGCCTCGGGGATGGCACTCAGCGTCAGGGCATCGAGCATGGCATCAGAACGAGCGCGGCAGCCCGAGCACATGCTCGGCCACGAAGCTCAGGATCAGGTTGGTGGAGATCGGCGCCACCTGGTACAGCCGGGTCTCGCGGAACTTGCGCTCCACGTCGTATTCGCAGGCGAAGCCGAAGCCGCCGTGGAACTGCAGGCAGGCGTTAGCCGCCTCCCAGCTGGCCTTGGCCGCCAGGTACTTGGCCATGTTGGCCTCGGCGCCGCAGGGCTGGTGCGCGTCGAACAGCTCGCAAGCGCGCCAGCGCATCAGGTTGGCAGCCTCCACCTCGATGTAGCTCTCGGCGATCGGGAACTGCACACCCTGGTTCTGCCCGATCGGGCGGCCGAACACCTCGCGCTCCTTCGTGTACTTCACCACCCGGTCGATGAACCAGTAGCCGTCGCCGATGCACTCG
>JBEIHU010000195.1:0-7676 GCA_040381175.1 Burkholderiaceae bacterium | reverse complement strand
TGGTGGGCGGTGCAGGGTTCGAACCTGCGACCCCTGCCGTGTGAAGGCAGTGCTCTACCGCTGAGCTAACCGCCCGGATTCGCGTTCCGGAAGCCTTAAATTATGCCAGATCGGCCTGCCACAGCAGCTTGCCGCGGCTGGCCTGGTCGATGTCCGCCAGCACCGCGCGGTGGGCAGCAAGTTCTTCGTCACTGGGCTCGGGCACCGGCAGTTCGAAGGCCGACAAGTCGATGTGCTCGACCGCGCCGCCGGCATCGCGCGACTCGCCGTCGTCGATGACCAGCGAACCCTGGCCGCGCGTCATGCACACGTAAACGTCGGCCAGCAGCCCGGCATCGAGCAGCGCACCGTGCAGCGTGCGGCTCGAGTTGTCCACCTCCAGCCGCTTGCACAGCGCATCGAGCGAGTTGCCTTTGCCAGGGAACATTTCCCGCGCCATCAGCAGGCTGTCGGTGACCTGGGCCACGTGCGCTGCCATCGCGCCGCGGCCGCAGCGCTCGAGTTCCTTGTCGAGGAAGCCGATGTCGAAGGCGGCGTTGTGAATGACGATCTCGGCGCCAGCCAGGTAGTCGAGCAGGTCCTGGACCACCGAAGCGAACAAAGGCTTGTCGGCCAGGAACTCCTCGCTCAGGCCATGCACCTTCAGCGCGTCGGGGTGGCTGGCCCGCTGCGGGTTCAGGTAATAGTGGCGGTTGTTGCCGGTGAGGCGCCGGCCCACCATCTCGATGCAGCCGATCTCGACGATGCGGTCGCCACCCTCGGCATTGAGTCCCGTGGTCTCGGTGTCCAGGAAGATCTGTCTCATCGTGCCGATTGTGCCCGCCCGGCCCACACCCACATCCACACGCCGATGGCGATCATCGGCAGGCTCAGCCACTGGCCCTGGCTCAGGTCCAAGGCGCGCAGGCCGAGGAAGCTGTCGGGCTCGCGGAAGAATTCGGCGATGAAGCGCAAGACGCCGTAGCCGACGAGGAAGGCGCCCGACACCTGCCCGGTCAGGCGCGGCTTGCTGGCATACCACCACAGCAACACGAACAGCAGCAGGCCTTCCAGCGCAAACTGGTACAGCTGCGACGGGTGGCGCGCGATGTTGCTGCCCGACTGCGGGAAGACCATCGCCCAGGGCAGCGAGGGGTCGGCCGCGCGTCCCCACAGCTCGCCGTTGATGAAGTTGCCGATGCGCCCCGCGGCCAGCCCGGTGGGCACGCACGGCGCGATCAGGTCCGTCACCTGCAGGAAGCTGCGGCCGCGGCGGCGCGCGAACAGGGCCATTGCCGCCAGCACGCCGAGCAGCCCGCCATGGAAGGACATGCCGCCCTTCCAGACGGCCAGCACCTCCAGCGGGTGCGCGGCGTAGTAGCCCGGCTTGTAGAACAGCGCATAGCCCAGGCGTCCGCCCAGCACCACGCCCACCACGCCGTAAAACAGCAGGTCCTCGACGTCGCGCCGCGTCCAGCCGGCCTGGGCCAGCCACGGGTAGCGCACGCGCCGCGCGCCCAGCCACAGGAACAGGCCGAAGGCGGCCAGGTAGGTCAGCCCGTACCAGTGGATCTGCACGGGCCCGACCGCGATGGCAACCGGGTCGAACTGGGGATGCACGAGCATGCGGACTTCCGTCGGGCGGGGGTATCGGTGGGGGGCCCGGCATTGTCGCCGCTGCCGAGGAAGGGGCTCCGGCGCTGAGGCGATACTTGCGTTTTTTGCCGGACCCGGAGACGACACCATGAGTTCCAACCGCCGCTCGAAGAACATCACCGAAGGCGTGGCGCGCGCCCCCAACCGCTCGATGTACTACGCCATGGGCTACACCGAGGGCGACTTCGGCAAGCCGATGATCGGCGTGGCCAACGGCCATTCGACGATCACGCCATGCAACTCCGGGCTGCAGCGCCTGGCCGATGCCGCCGTGATCGGCCTGAAGGAGGCTGGCGCCAACCCGCAGATCTTCGGCACGCCGACCATCAGCGACGGCATGGCCATGGGCACCGAAGGCATGAAGTACAGCCTGGTCTCGCGCGAGGTCATTGCCGACTGCGTCGAGACCTGCGTCGGCGGCCAGTGGATGGACGGCGTGATGGTCATCGGCGGGTGCGACAAGAACATGCCTGGCGGCATGATGGGCATGCTGCGCGCCAACGTGCCGTCGATCTACATCTACGGCGGCACCATCCTGCCGGGGCGCTACAAGGGCCAGGACCTGAACATCGTCAGCGTGTTCGAGGCGGTGGGCCAGTTCAGCGCCGGCAACATGAGCGAGGAAGACTTCTGCCAGATCGAGCGCCGTGCCATTCCGGGCAGCGGCTCCTGCGGCGGCATGTACACCGCCAACACCATGTCCTCCGCCTTCGAGGCGCTGGGCCTGAGCCTGCCCTATGCGTCGACCATGGCCAACGTTGAGGGCGAGATCGTCGGCATGGTCGAGCGCGCCGCCAAGGTGCTGGTCGATGCCGTCAAGGCCGACATCAAGCCACGCGACATCGTCACCAAGAAGGCCATCGAGAACGCGGTGGCGGTGATCATGGCCACCGGCGGCTCGACCAATGCCGTGCTGCACTTCCTGGCCATTGCCCATGCGGCCGGGGTCGACTGGACGATCGACGACTTCGAGCGCGTGCGCCAGCGCACGCCGGTGCTGTGCGACCTGAAGCCCAGCGGCCAGTATCTGGCGGTGGACCTGCACCGCGCGGGCGGCATCCCGGCGGTGATGAAGGAGCTGCTGAAGGCCGGCCTGCTGCATGGCGAGTGCCTCACCATCACCGGCATGAGCGTGGCGCAGGTGCTGGCCGACGTGCCCGAGTTGTCGGCCGGGCAGAAGGTGATCCGCCCGGTGGGCAACCCCATCTATGCGCAAGGGCACCTGGCCATCCTGAAGGGCAACCTGAGCCCCGAGGGGTGCGTCGCCAAGATCACCGGGCTGAAGAACCCGGTCATCACCGGCCCGGCCCGCGTCTTCGACGACGAGCAGTCGGCGCTGGCGGCGATCATGGCCAAGAAGATCGTGCCCGGCGACGTCATGGTGCTGCGCTACCTGGGCCCGAAGGGCGGCCCGGGCATGCCGGAGATGCTTGCGCCCACCGGCGCGCTCATCGGCCAGGGCCTGGGCGAAAGCGTGGGCCTGATCACCGACGGGCGCTTTTCGGGCGGCACCTGGGGCATGGTGGTCGGCCACGTGGCGCCCGAGGCCTACGAAGGCGGCAACATCGCGCTGATTCAGGAAGGCGACGCCATCACCATCGACGCCCACAAGCTGCTGCTGCAACTCAACGTGGACGATGCCGAACTGGCGCGCCGCCGCGCGGCCTGGAGGCAGCCGGTCCCGCGCTACACCCGCGGCGTGCTCGCCAAGTTTGCCAAGAACGCCAGCAGCGCCAGCAGCGGCGCGGTACTCGACAAGTTCGACTGAAGCGCCAGGCGCTCAGCGCCGGTCGGCGGCGTCAGCCGAGCTCGGATCCTTGGCCGACCGCCTGGCCGAATCGCCCGCCGGGAAACGGCTGGGGCGCTCTCGGCGGTCGCGGCGGGGCACCAATCCCAGTGCTTCGAGATTGCGGTTGCGCCGCGCGGCCTTGACTTCTTCCATCTTGTCCATCGCTCTGCGCTGGGTCAGGCCGATCGAATCGGAGAAGGCCCACCAAGCCGACGCCAGGGCAAAGGGCAGCAGCACCACCCACCAGGACCAGGCGCCGACCGGGCCAAGCTCGGCCAGCTTCAGTGCCAGCAGCAGGATGCCCAGGATCAGAAAGGCCATTGCGTCTCCATGGCGCCACGTGGTGCCCGGCGGGCTGCGGCGCAAGTCGCGCTTTTACAATGCGTCGGGTCACTGTAGCGGAATCGCCCGCTGCCGAACGCAAAGGAAATCATGAAAGCACCGCATGCGCTGCCCCTGCTGGCCGCGCTGGTCGCGACCCAGGGCGCATGGGCCAGCCCAGAACTGGCCCAACAGAAGACCTGCATGGCCTGCCATGCGATGGAGCGGAAAATCGTCGGGCCGTCCTACAAGGACATCGCCGCCAAGTACGCCGGACAGAAGGACGCCGCGGCGATGCTGGCCCAGAAGATCATCAAGGGCGGCGTCGGTGCGTGGGGCCCGGTGCCGATGCCGGCGAACCCGAAGGTCAGCCCGGCCGAGGCGCTGAAGCTGGCGCAGTGGGTGCTGGCGCAGAAGTAGTCGACCCGCGGCGCCGGTATTCGAAGGCCCTCGCCCTTGCCAGCAGCGTGAGGCCGTCAACAGCAGCCCCAGCCCCAGCATCGCGAAGCTGGCTGGCTCGGGCACCTGCAGGCAGGAACACCTGAAGGCTCCAAAGGCAGGGCACGTTGAAGATGACCGGCATTCGCACTCGCAGGGTCCCGGCGACGGATGCCTGGTCACTGACCTGCCCGAACGAGGCTATCGTGACGTGGCGCGCATCCAGGCCATGGCCCACGTCGAAGCTGCACGCCTCGGTCGCACAGGCCAAATGGCCTGCGACGGTCAGCCGCAGGTTGGCGCCGTGCTAGTACTCGAGCAGACCGAAGCCGTTGATGAATTCCAGTACGGCGTCTGCATGACAGACTCTCGTTGCGAATTTGACTGGCGCCAGTTGTGGTGGACCGTGAAGTCCGCGCATCCAGCACGCGCACCAAGGCCCGGCGCCCCGACGACGATGGTGTTGCGCGTTCAGGCAACGGACCGGACCGGGTCATCGCCGAGGGATGAAACCGCATCAGAGAGCAGGTAGGCACTCGCCTTGAGCCGTCCACCCGAGGCCGCGGTGAACGACGACGCAAGGTGGTTGAGGCTTTCGCGCGATTGCACCGTAGCGCCGCTCGAGGGGAACTGCTCATCGAGAGCGCCCATGCCGGCGATGAAGCCAGCACTGGTGTACCTGTAGTTGGCCGCCGCGCTGGTCTCGACCTCGGGAGGGGACGCTGTCAGAACCGCGCGCGCAACGCATCCGCAGTGGTGTGTAGGCAACGCGTCGGCAACCGGCGCCGAGTCCCTCGCGCCGGTTCCAGCATGCTGCCGCGCACCAGTACTCGATCGCAGCGCTGGCGCGACGAAACCGGGTTTCGGCGAACACGTCGCGGCAGATGCCGCGCGGCGCGACCGCCCGGACCGACCAGGCCTCAGCCTGGTCGACGTGGGTCAGTAGGCCTGACCGAGCTGTTCGAGGATCGCCGGGTTCTCTAGCGTGCTGGTGTCCTGCGTTATGGTCTCGCCCTTGGCCAGCGAGCGCAGCAGCCGGCGCATGATCTTGCCCGAGCGCGTCTTCGGCAGGTTGTCGCCGAAACGGATCTCGTCGGGCTTGGCAATCGGGCCGATCTCCTTGGCCACCCAGGTGCGCAATTCGTTGGCGATTTTCTTCGCTTCCTCACCCGTCGGGCGCGAACGCTTCAGCACCACGAAGGCGCAGATCGCCTCGCCGGTGGTCTCGTCGGGCCGGCCGACGACCGCTGCCTCGGCCACCAGCTCGGTGCAGCTGACCAGCGCGCTTTCGATCTCCATCGTGCCCATGCGGTGGCCGCTGACGTTGAGCACGTCGTCGATGCGCCCGGTGATGGTGAAGTAGCCGGTCTTGGCGTCGCGGATCGCTCCGTCGCCGGCCAGGTAGTACCTGCCCTGGAAGTCCTCGGGGTAGTAGCTCTTCTTGAAGCGCTCGGGGTCGCCCCATATGGTGCGGATCATGCTGGGCCAGGGCTTCTTCACCACCAGGATGCCGCCCTGCCCCCACGGCACTTCCTTGCCGGTCTCGTCGACCACCGCGGCCTGGATGCCCGGGAAGGGCAGCGTGCACGAACCCGGCACCAGCGGCGTGGCGCCCGGCAGCGGCGTGATCATGTGGCCGCCGGTCTCGGTCTGCCAGAAGGTGTCGACGACCGGGCAGCGGCCGCCGCCCACGTGCTTGTGGTACCACTCCCAGGCGGCCGGGTTGATGGGCTCGCCCACCGTGCCCAGGATGCGCAGGCTGGACAGGTCGTACTTGTTCGGGTGCACCGCCTCGTTGCCCTCGGCGATCTTGATCAGCGAGCGGATCGCCGTCGGCGCCGTGTAGAACACGCTGACCTTGTGCGCCTGGATCACCTTCCAGAAGCGGCCGCCGTCCGGATAGGTGGGCACGCCCTCGAACACCACCTCGGTGGCGCCTAGCGCCAGCGGGCCGTAGGTGATGTAGCTGTGGCCGGTGACCCAGCCGATGTCGGCCGTGCACCAGAAGATGTCGGCCTCCTTCAGGTCGAAGGTCCACTTGGTGGTCAGCGCCGCATGCAGCAGGTAGCCGCCGCTGCTGTGCTGCACGCCCTTGGGCTTGCCGGTGGAGCCGCTGGTGTACAGCAGGAACAGCGGGTGCTCGGCGCCCACCCACTCGGGCTCGCAGTTCGAAGGCTGGTTGGCGCACAGCTCGTGCAGCCAGCGGTCGCGCGATGCGTCCCATGCGATGTTGCCGCCGGTGCGCTGGTAGACGACCACGTTCTTCAGGCTTTCGCAGCCGCCCAGCGCGATGGCTTCGTCGACGATGGACTTCAGCGGCAGCTGCTTGCCGCCGCGCAGCTGCTCGTCGGCGGTGATGATGGCCACGGCGCCGGCGTCCTGCACCCGGTCGCGCACCGACTGCGCCGAGAAGCCGCCGAACACCACCGAGTGGATGGCGCCGATGCGGGCGCAGGCCTGCATCGCCGCCACGCCTTCGATGCTCATCGACATGTAGATGACGACACGGTCGCCCTTCTTGATGCCCAGCGATTTCAGGCCGTTGGCCAGCTGGCAGGTGCGCTGCAGCAGCTGCCGGTAGGTGACGCGCGTGACCTTGGCGTCGTCGGCCTCGAAGATGATGGCCACCTTGTCGCCCTTGCCGGCCTCGACGTTGCGGTCCAGGCAGTTGTAGGAGACGTTGAGCGTGCCGTCCTCGAACCACTTGAAGAACGGCGCCTGGCTCTGGTCCAGCGCCTTGGTGAAAGGCGTCTTCCAGCTGACGAACTCGCGCGCCAGGTCGGCCCAGTAGCCCTCGTAGTCGGCAGCGGCCTTGTCGCACAACGCCTGGTAGGCGGCCATGCCCGAGACATGGGCGCCCTTCATCGAAGCCTCGCTGGGCGGATAGACCTTCAATGCGGTGGGGGCCTGGACGTCGGACATTCGGGTCTCCTGGGACTGTGCGTTGGTGTTGACAGGCGCAAAGGTAAGGCGACGCTCTGACTGATGGCTTACTGTGACGGCGCCGCGGCTGAAATGGTCCCGCATCTACAATTTGCGGCAATCGGGCTATCCCGGACAAATTCCCTCTCAGGCACCCATGGCCACCCCACCGATCCCCAGAGCCCAACGACTGCCCCCGCTGCCCAACCTGATCTTCGCCAGCCGCTGGTTGCAGCTGCCGCTGTACCTGGGCTTGATCCTGGCGCAGGCCGTCTATGTCTTCCACTTCTGGGTCGAGCTGACGCACCTGATCGAGGCGGTCTTCGGCAACACCGATGCGCTGAACAAGCTGGTCACCAGCATCGGCTACAAGAGCACGGTCGCCGTCACCTCGCTGAACGAGACCATCATCATGCTGGTGGTGCTGGCGCTGATCGACGTGGTGATGATCAGCAACCTGCTGATCATGGTCATCGTAGGCGGCTACGAGACCTTCGTCTCGCGCATGCGCCTGGAAAGCCACCCCGACCAGCCCGAGTGGCTGAGCCACGTCAACGCCTCGGTGCTGAAG
>JBEIHU010000194.1:0-7705 GCA_040381175.1 Burkholderiaceae bacterium | reverse complement strand
GCGGGTTGAAGAAGTGGATGCCGCAGAAGCGCTCGCGCATCTCCCCGGGGATGGCCTCGCTCAGCTGGGTGATCGACAGGCCCGAGGTGTTGCTGGCCAGGATGGCGTGCGGCGCCACGTGCGGCGCGATCTTCTTGTACAGGTCGAGCTTCCAGTCCATGCGCTCGGCGATGGCCTCGATCACCAGGTCGCAGCCGGCCAGCAACTGCAGGTGCTCCTCGTAGTTGGCGGGCTGGATCAGCGCGGCGCCTTCGGGCACGCCCAGCGGCGCGGGCTTGAGCTTCTTCAGCCCCTCGATCGCCTTCAGGGCGATGCCGGACTTGGGGCCGTCCTTGGCCGGCAGGTCGAACAGCACCACCGGCACGCGGCAGTTCACCAGGTGGGCGGCGATTTGCGCGCCCATCACGCCGGCGCCGAGCACGGCCACCTTGCGCACATTGAAACGACTCATGGACTCACTCCTGCGGATGCATGAAGGGCCCGGCAAGGCCGGGCCCGGGGGGCCTTACTCGACGCGCAGCCAGGTCTGGGTGCGACCCAGCATCGGCGTGCCGATGTAGCCGCGCACCTCGAGCTTCTTGCCGGCGTCGATCGGCCTGATCCGTACCTTGTAGATCTTGCCGTTGTTCGGATCGAGGATGTCGCCGCCGATCCACAGCGCCTTGTCGGCGAGGTCCTGCTTGATGTCGCGCAGGATGGTCATGCCCTGCACCAGCTGGCCCTTGCGCTCGTCGGTGCATTCGGTGCACTTCGCGTCGGGCTTGTCGCTGAGGATCTTTTCGACCTTGCCGCTCAGCACGCCGCCGTTGTCGGTGATGCGTACCAGCGACTTCTCGACCTTGGTGTCGTCGTCGATGGTCTTCCACAAGCCGGCCGGGGTGGCCTGGGCCCACGCGGTGCCGGCGATGCCGAGCAGCAGGGCGGCGAACAGGGTCTTCATCGGGAGTCTCCTTGCAGGTGGTTGGCGGGGCAGGCTCAGAACAGCGCTTCTTCCATGTCCATCAGCGGCGCCATGCCGGCGCGGGCGCTGCGGATCAGGCCGGCCGTCTCGGGCAGCAGCTTGGCGAAGTAGAAGCGGGCCGTGTGCAGCTTGGCAGCATAGAACGGGTCGCCGGAATCCTTCTTGGCCAGGGCGATCTTGGCCCTGCGCGCCCAGAAGTAGGCGAACACCAGGTGGCCGCAGACGCGCAGGTAGTCGGTGGCTGCGGCGCCGACCTCGTCGGCGTTGCCCATGGCCTTCATGCCGAGCTCCATGCTCAGCTTGGTGACCTTCTCGCCCAGGTCGGCCAGCGGGTTGACGAACTCCTGCATCGCCTCATTCGTGCCCTCTTCCTCGACGAACTCGGTCACCAGCGCACCGAACTTGCGCATCCTGGCGCCGTTGTCGCCCAGCACCTTGCGGCCCAGGAAATCCAGCGCCTGGATCGTGTTGGTGCCCTCGTAGATCATGTTGATGCGGGCATCGCGCACGAACTGCTCCATGCCCCATTCCTTGATGTAGCCATGGCCGCCGAAGACCTGCATGCAGGCCGATGTGGCCAGCCAGCCGTTGTCGGTGAGGAAAGCCTTGACGATCGGCGTCAGCAGCGCCACCAGGTCGGCGGCGTCCTTGCGCTCGGCCTCGTCGTCGGAGGCATGCTCCTTGTCGAGCAGCAGCGCGCAGTACATGGCCAGCGCGCGGCCGCCTTCGGCATAGGCGCGCGCGGTCAGCAGCATCTTGCGCACGTCGGGGTGCACGATGATCGAATCGGCCGGTTTGTCGGGGCTCTTCGGGCCTGACAGCGCACGCATCTGGATGCGGTCCTTGGCATAGGCCACCGCATTCTGGTAGGCCACCTCGGTCAGCCCCAGCGATTGGTTGCCCACGCCCAGGCGCGCCGCGTTCATCATCACGAACATCGCGTTCAGGCCCTTGTTGGGCTGGCCCACCAGCGTGCCCGCCGCGCCGTCGAGCATCATCTGGCAAGTCGCGCTGCCGTGGATGCCCATCTTGTGCTCCAGCGCGCTGCAGAAGATGCTGTTTCGCTCGCCCAGCCTGCCGTCGGCGCCGACCTTGAACTTCGGCACGACGAACAGCGAGATGCCCTTGCTGCCGGCCGGCGCGTCCGGCAACCGGGCCAGCACCAGGTGCACGATGTTGTCGGCCAGGTCATGCTCGCCGGCGCTGATGAAGATCTTCTGCCCGGTGATCTTGTAGCTGCCGTCGGCCTGCGGCTCGGCCTTGGTGCGCAGCAGGCCCAGGTCGGTGCCGCACTGCGGCTCGGTCAGGCACATCGTTCCCGACCATTCGCCCTTGGCCAGCTTGGGCAGGTACAGCGCCTTCTGCTCCGCGGTGCCATGCTCGTGCAGGCAGGCATAGGCGCCGTGCGACAGGCCCGGGTACATGGTCCAGGCCTGGTTGGCCGAATTCAGCATCTCGAAGAAGCACTGGTTCAGCAGCACCGGCAGGCCCTGGCCGCCATAGGCCGGGTCGCACACCATCGACGGCCAGCCGCCTTCGACATACTTGGCATAGGCGTCCTTGAAGCCGTCGGGGGTGCGCACTTCGTGCGTGGCCTTGTCGAGCCTGCAGCCCTGCTGGTCGCCGCTGACATTGAGCGGAAACGCCACCTCGGCAGCGAACTTGCCGCCTTCCTCGAGCACCGAGTTGATGGTATCGGCGTCGATGTCCTTGTGCCGCGGCAGCATCTTCAGTTCGTCGACGGCATTCAGCAGCTCGTGCATCACGAACTGCATGTCGCGCAGGGGCGGGTTGTATTGAGGCATGGCTTCGGGCTCCGGGGTAGAAGGAGGGTTCAGTGGGACGGCGGGCGCGTGCCGCCGCCATCGACGAGGTGGAGGTTGACCACGCGCTCGAAGGCCGTGCGCGCGCGCCGGGGCGCGTCGCGCGTGCGCATCAGCCGCGCGTCGTGGTGCAGTGCGAGGATCAGGCCGTGCATCTCGAACAGCATCTGCTGCGCGTCGGTGTCGGCCTTGAGCTGTCCGTCTTCGATGGCGATGCGGATGGCCCGCTGCAGCGCGTCGTGCCAGGCCCGCACCATGCTGACCAGCGCATCGCGCACCGGGCCGGGCCGGTCGTCGAACTCGACCGCGCCGCTGATGTAGATGCAGCCGGAATCGACCTCGACCGACACGCGCCGCAACCAGCGCTCGAACAGCGCGCGCAGTCGCGGCACGCCGCGCGGTTCGCGCATCGCCGGGAAGAACACCTCTTCCTCGAAGCGGCGGTGGTACTCGCGGATGACGGCGATCTGCAACTCCTCGCGCGAGCCGAAATGAGCGAAAACCCCGGACTTGCTCATGCCCGCCACCTCGGCCAGCGCGCCGATGGACAGCCCTTCCAGGCCCATCTGCGAGGCCAGGCTCAGGGCCGAATCAAGGATGGCGGCACGCGTCTGCTGGCCCTTCTGCAGGGGCTTGGCGAAATGGACATCGAGCACCGGGCGCTGCGGGGGGGTGGCGGACACAATGGGCAGGGCAAACAAGCCAAGTAAAACGAACGATCGTTCTATTTTGCAGGCTTTGGCTTGGCCACGGGGCCGCGGCTCCAGGATTTTCTAGATGAAGCCTTCTAGAAACCGTCGCACGCAGGCAAAAACCAGGGTTTACCCGCTGATCGACCGGGCCCGCAGAACCCGAAGCCGACCGATCCGCCCCTGCCAAGAACACCGTAGCGCGGTTGAACCGGCCACGCCCCGCCACCGCGGGCCGAATCGGCGACACGCTTGAGGCCTTTTCTCGACTTCGTTTAACCTCGCGTCTATGGACGTTCTTCAACTCGACGTGTCGGGTCGGCCGCAGGCCTGGATCTCGCCGCGCGACGCCGCGGTGCTTTATGCCAGCGATGCGGTGGCGTGGACGCTCGGCGATACGTTTCAGGTGCTGCGCGGCGGCATCCAGCGCAGCAGCGGCCTGCAGTCGCGCATCGAACTGCACCCGATCATCGCGGTGCGCGGCGCGATCCCGTCGCGCGCCTGGCGCCAGGCGCCAGCGCTGAGCAATCTGAAGCTGTTCAACCGCGACCGGCAGATCTGCGCCTATTGCGGAGGACACTTCCACTTCGCCGAGTTGACGCGCGAGCACATCACGCCCGTGTCGCGCGGCGGGCTCGACAGCTGGATGAACTGCATCACCGCCTGCCGCACCTGCAACGGCCGCAAGGGCAACCGCCTGCCTGAAGAAGCGCGCATGAGCCTGTTGTACCTGCCCTACGTGCCCAGCCTGCACGAGGACATGATCCTTCGCGGCAGGCGAATCCTGGCCGACCAGATGGACTTCCTGCTGGCCAGCGTGCCGCGCGGCAGCCGGCTGCACGGCTGAGCCTTTGCGCTTGGCGATGCACCGCTTCGCGGTGCGCCGGCGCGCCCTTGCGGTGCCGTCGCTGCCGAAGCGACTGGACAGATGCCGCAGGCCGCATCACGAAGCAAATCAGGGAGCGCGCTGCGCGCGCCGATCCGTGTGCGGTGCCACGGGCCGGGGCCTTGCCGGGTGCATTGGATGGCCTCTCACGCTCTCATCCCGTCGGCGCTGGCCAGGCGCCGGTGACGGCCACCGCCTCGCCGTCCCCAGGCCAAGGCGGCATCGTTACCGCCACCGCCACCAGCGGCGCGCCGCCGTCGCAACGGAACTGGAAGGCCGTGCCCAGCGGCACGCTCAGGCACAGGCCCGCTTCGAGGGCAACGATCTCCTCGCGCAGCGCGCTGCGCCGCCACATGCGGCCGCGGCCGGCGATCACGTACCAGAGCTCTTCAACATTGCGGTGCGTGACAGCCGCCGACACCTGGCCGGGCTGCAGCGCGAAGGTGGCCATGCTGCCGCCCGCCAGGCGCAGCAGCACCTGCACCGACGAGCCGTCGGGCGCGTTGACCTGCAGCGCATCGGCGGCCGCCAGCGTGGCGAAGCCGCGCTCAGCCGGCACGGACATAGGCGGGTGCGCGCGGATCCTCGGCCTGGCGGCCATAGCGCGTGGCGGCGGGGTAGTACTCGGCGCTGAGCTGCACCTTGCCGGCGGTGTCGTCGCCGGCCGCATGGGCGATGTAGGCCAGCATCATGTCGGTGCCGGCCGACACGCCGGCCGAGGTCCACACCGGGCCGTCGTGCACGAAGCGCTGTTCGAGCACCTTCACGCCCTCCAGCTCGCGCAGCGCCGGCAGCAGCGACCAGTAGGTGGTGGCGCTGCGACCGGCCAGCAGCCCCGCAGCCTGCAGCACGAAGGCGCCGGTGCACACCGACAACACGGCTTGCGCACCGGCCGCCTGGCCGCGCACGAACTGCAGCAGCGCCGCATTGCCCGACTGCTCGCGCGTGCCCTTGCCGCCGGGCACCAGCAGCGCATCCAGCGGCGGGCAGGCCGCGAAGTCGCAGTGCGGAAGCACGCGCATGCCCTTGGCGCACTCGACCGGTGCGTCGTGCTGCGCCACCAGCAGGCATTCGGGCGGGCCGCCGGCGTAAAGGCTCCACAGCCGCAGCATTTCCCAGGGGCCGACGAAGTCCAGCTCCTCGGCGCCGGGGAACAAGAGGATTGCGAAACGTCTGGGGATCATGGGGCTGGCCGCAGTTGGACTGTCGAGCTCATTGTGACAAGGCCAGCCGGCCGCCGTGCGGGACCGCCGGCGAAAAGTCCTGGCGCCGGGCCTGGTCCGGATCGCAAGCGCATGGCCGCCTCCCTGATCACGGGGTCAACACGCCTTGCGCCCCCTCCGCGGGCCGCGAAAATCCGACTGCAGGAGGAACGATGAAGCACACCCCCATCGCCCGCCTTCGTTCGCACCAGATCGGTGGTTGGCGTCGTCATGCCATCGCGCTGGCCTGCCTGGCCACGCTGGCGAACTCCGCTCGCGCCGACGCGTCGCAGGACGGCGGCGTCACGCCCTGGTTCCAGAGCGCACCCGTGGTCTCGCTGCCGGGTTCGGTGATCGATGTCGGCAACCGCATGCCCGGCGACGCCGGCTGGGTGCGTGTGAACAGCGGCGGACGGCTGACCGCCGGCGGCATGCGCGTCTACTCCGGCGGCTTCGACGTTTGGGATTCCGGGTCCTTCGTCGAACTGGTCGGTGCCGACCGCTCACTGTGGGTCGCGCACGGCGGCAACAGCGGCTCGTGGATCTTTCGCGGCGGGCAGGTGCAGGCCACGGGTGGGTGCATCGCGGGCCACTGCGATCTGTTGGTCGGCGGCACCGCCGGCCTGCGCTACACCGGCGACTTGGCCAATGGCTACCCCTTCAGCCCGGCGAACCGCGCCACCGGTTACCTGACTGTGGAGAATGCCGGCAGCCGGCTGGCGATGGACGGAGTGCTGCGCGTCGGCCGCGCGTGGGTCGACGCCGCTGGCGGCGAGAACCCGCGCGGGGTGACCGGCGGCACTGCCGCCGGCGTCGTCAACCTCTACGATGGCGCGTCGCTGCAGACCGGGGCGGCGGGGCTAGCGATAGGCCCCTCGGGCCCTGGGCGCAGCGGCACCGAGCAGGCCTTCGCCGCGGTCAACCTGGCCGGCGCCTCGCGCTGGGACATTGTGCGCAACGCCACGAGCGGCACGCAAGCCATGCTGACGCTGGGCGTGCGCGGCGAGGGCGGCGTGGTCGGCGACCGGCTGCAGGCCCACGTGCAGATTTGGAGCGGCAGCACGCTGTTCGTAGACGGGCGCGGCGGCGGTACCAACCCCGGTATCGTGCTGGCCGATGGCGGGCTGGTCAGCCATGGTCTGCTGCAAGTAGGAGGCACCGGCTCGCAGCTTGTGATCGCCGGCAACACAGGCTTCATCAACCTCGGCGGCAGCGGCGGCTCGGCAGGCGGCTGGGGCGGGCTGTTCGTCTCCAACGGCGCGCAGGTGCGCGGCGAAGGCGACAGCGGGCTGGTATTCGTCAGCGTCGGCCGCAACGGCAGCGAAGTCAAGGACGACCAGCGGGCCTTCGGCGAACTTCGCGTGGACGGCGCGGGATCGCTTCTTGCCCTGTCTGGGCGCGATCAGACGACGGGCCCCGGCCGCGGTCAGTCCGCGTTCCTTAGCATCGGCCGTAGCGGCGCCGGCGGATCAGTGGGCGTGACGAACGGTGCGCATATCGTTGTCGACGCACCGGCCTATGCGGACGGCGTCACGACCACCGGCGCCGGCTTCGCTATCGCACGCGACGCCGGCAGCTTTGGCGATCTATCGATCCAAGGGCCCGGCTCGGCCCTGACCGTCCGCTCGTCCGACCGCCGGCCCTTCGTCGCCGTCGGCCAGAACGGTGAGGGCATGCTGCACATCGGGGAAGGCGGCCGCGTCGACCTGCTGTCCGGCAACGCCTTCGCCAGCGGCCCGAACAGCCTGCTCTACGTCGGCGGCGGCGGCAACGGCCAAAGCCGCGCCTATGGCTGGCTGAACATCCATGGCGGCGGCTCGCTGGTGCAGGGCCCCGACAACGACAACACGCTGATTGCCGGCAGCGCGGCCACGGGCACGGCCGGCGCCTTCGGCCGCATCGACGTGCACAACCGTGGCCAGTTGACCACCACCGCGCTGCTGCTGGGCGTCGGCGCCCTGGGCGAGGCGCAGATGTCAATCGACAACGCCGAGGTGCTGTTGCGCGGCGAGCAGACGCAGGCGGCCACCAGCGGTGCCGGCGTGTCGGTCGGGCGCGGTGGCGGTCGCGGCGAACTGCACCTGCGCAACCAGGCGCTGCTGACCATCAACAGCGCCGGTTCTTTCGCCGGCCTGGCGCTCGGC
>JBEIHU010000193.1:0-7832 GCA_040381175.1 Burkholderiaceae bacterium | reverse complement strand
GTCAAGGAGCTCACAGAGGTTTGTGCTCGGTGCCTTGACATACCATATATATCATACCCCCTTCTCTTGAGTCTGGGTCGACGCTTTCCGGCTCGGCCGCAGCCGGCGCGTCCGCCACAGGCGGTGCGGCCGATGGCGGCGCCGGCGCGACAGGTGCGGCTGGCGGCGTTGCCTGGGCGGCCGGCGTGTGCGTCACCGTCGGCCGCGACCACAGCAGCGCCGCCAGGCCCAGCGCCGCACCCGTGCCCAGCAGCCATGGCATCCAGGCCTTGCGCCGCGGCGCCGGCGCGGCTTCGGCCGGGTCGCCGGTGGCCGGGCCTGGCGCATCGCCTGCCGGGCCCTGGGTCTGCTTTGCCAGCCATTGGCGCAGGGCCTGGGCCATTTCCTGCGCGTTGGCGAAGCGGTGCGCCGGGTCGCGCGCCATGGCCTTGAAGGTGATCTCCGACAGCTCGTGCGGCACCGTCGGGCACAGCGTGTGCGGCGCAGGCGGATCGTGGCGGGCGACGGCATCGCCGATCTGCTCGAGGGTGTCGCCGTCAAAGGCCTTGCGCAGCGTGAGCAGCTCGTAAAGCACGGTGCCCAGGGAGTAGATGTCGGCGCGCGCGTCGACGCTGCCGGCCTGCTGCTGCTCGGGCGCCTGGTAGTGCGGCGAGCCGGCGATCACGCCGTCCAGCGCGGGCAGCGCCGCATGGTGGGCCACGCGCGCGATGCCGAAGTCCAGCACCTTGGGCTTGTCGCGCCGCGTCAGGAAGATGTTGGCCGGCTTGATGTCGCAATGCACGACCCCGCGCGCGTGGGCGTAGGCCAGCGCGTCGGCCACCCGCCGCACCAGCAGCACGGCCTCTGCCGGCGCGGGATGCCAGCCGGATTTCAGGGCCTGGCGCAGATCGCGCCCGCGCAGCCGCTCCATCGCGATGTACACGCCGTGGGCTGACAGCCCGGCGTCGTAGACCGTGACGATGTGCGGATGGTTCAGCCCGGCCGCGGCGCGCGCTTCGTTCAGGAACAGCGCGTCGAGCGACACCCGGGTCGGCGTGTCGATGTCGAACTGCAGCGTCTTCACCGCCACCATGCGCGACAGCAGCGGGTCCCAGGCTTCGAACACCGTGCCCAGGCCGCCCTGGCCCAGCTGCTGCTTCAGCGCGTAGCGTCCGATGCTCGACAGCGTGGGCTTGGCGGCGCTGTCGGCGTCATCGGAAGACGCATCGCCGGGCGAGTCGAGGCCCAGTTCGGTGAAGACGTCGGGCACGGCCGAATCCTGCGCCGGACCGGTCTCGGCACTGGGTATGGAAACCACGGTGGCGGCGAAATCGGAGGCTTCGGCTTCATCCTCGGCGCGGCGCTTGAACAAACGATGTCCCACGGCGCAGGAGCTTAGGCGGGTGCCTGTGCGCTCGCAGCGCGAAATGCGTGGCTTCTGCCCGGTGGTTAACCGCTTGTGACGAAATTTCGCACGCCGAGTGCGACTTCAATCCTGCAGGGTGCGGGGTCCGCAGCAGCCGCGCCGCCGGCTCAGCCCAGTACGCGCGCCAGACGTTGCAGCGCCTGCTGCAGCGCGGGCATCGAGCTGGCGAAGGACAGGCGCAGGTAGCGCTCGGCCGCATGCGGGCCGAAATCGCGCCCGGGCGTCAGCGCCACGTGGGCGCGCTGCATCATGTCGAAGCAGAAGTCCCAGCTGCTCGGGTTGAAGGCGCTGCAGTCGGCCCAGGCGTAGAACGCGCCGTCGGGCAGCACCGGCACCTTCAGGCCCATGGCCTGCAGGGCGGGCACGACGGCGTCGCGGCGGCGGCGGAATTCCCCTCGCCTGCGTTCGTACTCGGCGATCGACGCGTCGTCGAAGCAGGCCAGCGCCGCATGCTGCGCCAGCGTCGACGCGCAGATGTACAGGTTCTGCGCCAGCCTCTCCACCGGCGCGACCAGCTCGGGCGGCAGCACCAGCCAGCCCAGGCGCCAGCCGGTCATGCTGAAGTACTTGGAGAAGCTGTTGATGGAGATGACGTCCTCGCCGTGCTCCAGCGCGCTGTGGCCGTAGGCCTCGTCGTAGCTCAGGCCGAGGTAGATCTCGTCGACCAGCGCGACCCCGCCGCGCTGGCGCACCGCATCGACGATGGCCGCCATCTCGGCGCGCGCGATCGAGGTGCCGGTGGGGTTGGAGGGCGAGGCCAGCAGCACGCCGCGGGTGCGGGCGTTCCAGTGGGCGCGCACGCCGGCGGCATCGAGCTGGAAACGCGCTTCGGGCGCAGCCGGCAGCAAGCGGGCCGTGGCCCCGGTCGCAGCAACGAAATGACGGTTGCAGGGGTAGCTGGGGTCGGGCATCAGCACCTCGTCGCCGGCCTCGAACAGCGCCAGGCAGGCCAGCTGCAGGGCCGCCGACGCGCCGGCGGTGACGACGATGCGCCCCGGCGCCACGTCCAGCCCGAAGCGCGTGCCGTACCAGCGCGCGATGCGCTCGCGCAGCTCCGGCAGCCCGGTGGCCTGCGTGTCCTGCGTGCGGCCGCTGCGCATGCAGGCCTCGGCCGCCTGCACCACCCCCGGCGCGGCGCCAAAGTCGGGCTCGCCGATGTTCAGGAAGATCATCGGCTCGCCGCCCTGGGCGGCATCGCATGCGGGACTGCGGGCGATTTGCTGCGCCGCCTTGGCGCACTCCATCACGTAGAAGGGCTCGATGCGATCGAGCCTGGAGGCCAGACGCATCATGCGCGATGCGCCGTGCGCGCGGCTGCCACCTCGGCCGGGCGCAGTTCGGCGGCGGCCTTGTCGAGCACGCCGTTGACGTACTTGTGGCCGTCGGTGCCGCCGAAGCTCTTGGCCAGCTCGACGCCTTCGTTGATGGCCACGCGGTAGGGGATGTCGATGCAGTGCTTGAGCTCGTACACGCCGATCATCAGCACCGAATGCTCAACTGGCGACAGCAGGCTGGTCTTGCGGTCCGCGTGCCGGGCCAGCAGCGTGTCGATCTCGGCAGCCTCGCGGATGCAGCCGTGCAGCAGCGCATCCAGGTGCACGCGGTCGAGCTTGTCGAAGCTTTCCTGTTCCTGCAGATGGGCTTCGATCTCGGCGCCATCGGCGCCCGACACGAGCCACTGGTACAGGCCCTGCAGCGCCACTTCGCGGGCGCGCCGGCGAGCCGACTTCGCCGCCGGCCGTTTGCCCGCGGCCGCCTTGTGCGCCGGGGGCGGGATGCCGGCGTTCATGTGAGCACCCCAGGCGCCGTGCGCCGCCCCGCCAAGCGGGGGCGAGCAGCTTCGCAAGGCCGGGCGCTGATCACGAGATATCGTCCATCAGGTTGGCCATCTCCACCGCCACGCGGGCGGCATCGCGGCCCTTTTCGCCGGCGCGGGCCCAGGCCTGGGCCTCGTTTTCCACGGTCAGGATGGCATTGGCCACCGGCAGCAGGTGGTCGAGTGAGACGCGGCTGACGCCGGCGCCGCTTTCATTGGCCACCAGCTCGAAGTGGTAGGTCTCGCCGCGGATGATGCAGCCCAGCGCGATCAGTGCGTCAAAGTCGTCGGTCTCGGCCAGGGCCTTCAGCGCCACCGGAATCTCCAGCGCGCCGGGCACCTTCACCTGGCGGATGTGCCGCGCCGCCACGCCCAGCGCCGCCAGCTCGTTGAGGCAGGCTTCGGCCAATGCATCGGTCAGCGCCTCGTTGAAGCGCGCGCGCACGATGCCGATGCGCAGGCCCTCGCCGTCCAGCGAAGCGGGCTGTCCCTTGTCGGCATCCTTCATGGCCTTGGGCCTCGCTTCAGGGTTGCGCAGCCACGAAGCCGGTGACTTCGAGGCCGTAGCCCACCATGCTGGGCATGCGTCGCGGGCTGCCGAGCAGCTTCATGCGGGTGACGCCCAGGTCGAGCAGGATCTGGGCGCCCACGCCGTAGGTGCGCAGGTCCATCTGGCGCTCGGCAGGTCGGGGCTTGCCCTCGGGCAGCAGCCGCGACACCAGCGCGTCTAGCTGCTGCGTGCAGTTCAGCAGCACCGCCACGCCATGGGGGGCGGCCCGCAGCGCCGCCAGCGCGCGCGGCAGAGGCCAGGAATGGCCGCCCGGCCCGGTGTCGAGCAAGTCCAGTGCGGTGAAGGGCTCGTGCACGCGTACCAGCAACTCGGTGCCTCGGTCCCAGCGGCCGTGCGTCAGCGCCAGGTGCAGCCCGCCGCTGCGGTCGCGATAGGCATGGCATTCGAATTCACCCTGCGGCGTGTGCAGCAGGCGCGAGCCGGCGCGCTGGATCAGCGATTCATTGCGGCTGCGGTAGCCGATCAGGTCGGCAATGGTGCCGATCTTCAGCCCGTGCTCCTGCGCGAAGACCTCCAGGTCCGGCAGCCGCGCCATGGTGCCGTCGTCCTTCATCACCTCGCAGATCACGGCGGCCGGCTCCAGGCCTGCCATGCGCGCCAGGTCGCAGCCGGCTTCGGTATGGCCGGCGCGCATCAGCACGCCGCCGTCCTGCGCCTGCAGCGGGAAGATGTGGCCGGGCTGCACCAGGTCGCTGGGCCTGGCGTCGCGGGCCACCGCGGCGGCCACGGTGCGCGCACGGTCGGCGGCCGAGATGCCGGTGGTCACGCCAGTGGCGGCTTCGATCGAGACGGTGAAGGCGGTGCCATGCTTGGTGCCGTTGCGGCTGGCCATGGGCGCAAGCTGCAGCCGCTCGCAGCGTTCGGGGGTCAGTGTCAGGCAGATCAGGCCGCGGGCGTGCCGCGCCATGAAGTTGATGGCCTCGGCACTGACGTGTTCGGCGGCGAGGATCAGGTCGCCTTCGTTCTCGCGGTCTTCCTCGTCGACGAGGATCACCATGCGGCCTGCGGCCATGTCGGCCACCAGCTCGGGGATCGGGGAGATCGGCATGCGACGATTGTAGGTGGCGGCCTCCGCGCCGCGCTGTCGCTGCCGGGTCAGCCGCCGGGCGCCGCCACGCCGCTCGACAGCATGCGCTCGACGTAGCGAGCGATCAGGTCGACCTCGAGGTTGACGCGCTTGCCCGCCATCAGGCTGCCCAGCGTGGTCTGCTGCAGCGTGTGCGGGATCAGGTTGATGCTGAACTCGCAGCCGTCGGCCAGGTCGGTGACGCGGTTGACCGTCAGGCTGACCCCGTTGACGGTGATCGAACCCTTGTAGGCCAGGAAGCGAGCCAGCTCGCGCGGCGCTCGCACGCGCAGCTCCCAGTGTCCGCCCAGGTCGGCGAAATGGCTGACCGTGCCGATGCCGTCGACATGGCCGCTGACCAGGTGGCCGCCGAGCCGGTCATGCGCGCGCAGCGCCTTCTCCAGGTTGACCGGGCCGGGTTCGCCGAGGCCGGCGGTCTTGTCCAGGCTTTCGGCCGAGATGTCCAGGCTGAAGCGCGAGCGGGCCGCATCGAAGGCGGTCACCGTCATGCATGCGCCGTTCAGCGCGATGCTGTCGCCTCCCTGCACGTCGTCCAGGTAGCCCGCTGGCGCCTGCACCGTCAGGTGCTTGCCTTGGGCGGCCGGGGTGGCTTCGACGATCTGGCCGATGCCGGTGATGATGCCGGTGAACATGGGCTCAATTGTCCAGGAAGTGAGTACGGCCCGGCGGCCGCGCCAAGATACGCAGGTCTTGGCCGATCCGGTCGACCTGGGTGAACTCAAAATCGAGCGCTTCGGCCAGCGTGCTCAATGGCCCGAAGGCGGCCATATCTCGGCCGATGCCCAACAGCCTGGGCGCCAGGTAGACCAGCAGCTCGTCGACCAGACCCTCGCGCAGCAGCGAAGCGTTGAGCTTGTGGCCGGCCTCGACATGCAATTCGTTGACGCCGCGCTGCGCCAGGTCGGCCAGCAGGGCCGCGAGCTCGACCTTGCCGTGCCCGGCGGGCATCGGCACCAGGGTGGCGCCGCGCCCGCGCAGCGCCGCCTCGCGCCCGGCATCGCTGGCCGCGGTGTAGACCAGCACCTCGCCCGGCGAGTCGAGGATGCGCGCGCCGGCTGGCGTCTGCAGCCGTGAATCGACGATCACTCGCAGCGGCTGGCGCGCGCTGGGCACCAGGCGCACGTCCAGCCGCGGGTTGTCCTCGAGCACGGTGCCGATGCCGGTGAGCACGGCCGACGCGCGCCTGCGCCAGGCATGGCCGTCGGCGCGTGCGTCCGCGCCGGTAATCCACTGGCTGGCGCCATTGTTCAGCGCGGTGCGCCCGTCCAGCGAGGCGGCGATTTTCATGCGCACCCAGGGCCGGCCGCGCTGCATGCGCGAGAAGAAGCCGATGTTCAGTTCGCGCGCGGCACGGGCGAGCTCTCCCTCGGCCAGGTCGACGGCGACGCCGGCCGCGCGCAGCCGTTCGATGCCCTGCCCGGCGACCAGCGGATTGGGGTCGACGGCGGCCACCACCACGCGGGCGACGCCGGCCTCGACCAGCGCATCGCAGCACGGCGGGGTGCGGCCGTGGTGGGCGCAAGGTTCCAGGCTGACCCAGGCCGTGGCGCCGCGAACCTCGGCGCCGGCGCTGCGGGCTTCGGCCAGTGCAAGGGCCTCGGCATGCGGCCCGCCCGCCTGTTGGGTGTGGCCGCGGGCCAGCACCTCGCCTCGGGGTGCGGCGATGATGCAGCCCACGCGCGGGTTCGGGTCGCTCAGGCCGATGGCCTGCCCGGCCAGCGCCAGGCACTCCTGCAGTCGTTGTCGGTCCAGGTTGGCCAGCGCCATGGCGCGCAGTCTATGCGCGAAGCGGGCCGCAAACGGAAACGCCCGTCACCGGGACGGGCGTCTTCGAGGCAGGTGTCTTCAGCGGGTGCGGCGCCGTGCGAGGCCTGCCACCAACGCCAGGCCGCCCAGCATCAGCGCGTAGGTCGAGGGCTCTGGGATAGGGGTCGTCGTCACTGAGACGTTGTCGAAGGCCACGCTGTTGGGTGCGCCAAGGAAAGCGACCGCCGTGACTGGCAAGTCGTCGAGCGCACCCTGCGGCACCTCGAACTGTTTCCAGGGGCAGAAGCCGCCCGTGCACGGTGTCAGGGCCAGGGTCAGCAATTCCGTGCTGCCGGAAAACAGACGGACACCGGGGTTCGAACTGGCACCTGCATCCGTGTATTGGAAGCTCAGGCTCGAGACGTACAAGCCAGGCGACACGAAGAAGGTGAAGCTGCTGGTGGACACCGAGCCCACCGCGCTGTTGCCCGAAGGCGGTGCCGGGAAGTTGCCCTTGCAGTCTTCGTCGTTGACCTGCGCGCAGATGGCAAGAGCCTCGTCGCTGAAGGTCACGTCCCAGAATGGGCCTCCGCGCCCATAGACCGGATCGCCGTTGTAGTAGCCGAGCACGGCCGATCCGAAGGTTTGGTCAGGCGGGGTCGGCGACCCCACGGCGACCGGGATGTCGTCGAAATCCATCGTGAAGGATCCCTGCGCCATCGCCGGGACGCAGACCACGGCCAGCGCCAGGGCGCCAAAAGCAATTTGATGAGGCTTCATTGTTGTGCTTGGTATGTTGGCGGCGGTATGCCTGGAACTGTGACGCGGCCCGAACGGACTGAGTTGGACTGTACAACCCTCGCCCCGGCTGTTGAAGGGCTGGCGACCCCCCAGCTTCGGGGGTTTGGTTCCGCTTTGGCCGGCCGCAGTTGTTTCGACGCCGACGCTACGGCGGCGGCTGATGCGGCTGCGTGCCGGCGGGACAGGCGACGCCCTGATCGACGACCAGGAAGTTCTGGTTGGCCAGCGAGCGGTCGAGGTGCACGTACAACAGGGGCTGCCCGGCGTTGCCGGCGGCGGCACTGACATAGCGACAGGTATCGTGCAGGTCCAAATCGAGCGGCGGGCCCAGCAAGGTGCTGCCGGTCCAGGTGGTGTCGGCACTTTGCGGCACGCGGCAGTAATAGGCGGTGTAGCTGGCCGGCGG
>JBEIHU010000192.1:0-7845 GCA_040381175.1 Burkholderiaceae bacterium | reverse complement strand
GAGCCACGAGATAGTGCAGCGCGTCGCGCTTCAGCAACGCCATGTACAGGCCCTGCCCCACGGCCAGGCCGAACAGCGACACGACGAGGAAGCGCGGCAGGGCCCGGCGGTGCGCGCGCGTGGAGCGGAAGGTATAGCGCGCGTGCCCGGCGTAGCTCAGCACCCAGGCACAGGCAAAGCCGAACACGTTGGCCGTTGCCGGGCCCATGACCCGGGTCTCGACCAGCAACGCGACCACCGCCTGGTGCACAGCCGTGGCCAGTACGCCAACGACGAGGAAGGCCGCGGGTCCGCGCATCGCGTCAAGGCGCAGCAGGGAGCACCCAGACGATGTCGAACCAGAATGGAACCTGGCGTGGAAAGCGCAAGCCCTCGCTTTTCAGCTGCAGGCGCTGCACGCTGGCGTGCAGACCCCGCGCCTGGGTCAGTTCCAGTGCCGACTCCGCGCAAGGCGACGGCTGCGGGGCATCCGCCGCCACGGGGCAGACAAACAGCCCCGGGCGTGTCGCCCAGTCGGCAGGCGCATGCACGCGCCCGGGAAGCGTTGTGGGCAGGTCCGGAAACGCGCGGGGGTGGTTCTCGCTGTAGAAGGCCAGCGCGGTGGCAAACACCCAAGCGCCGCCGACCCATTGCGGCGCATGTGGCTGTGCATCGACCCAACTCGCCAGGGCGTTGTGCGGCAGGTAGTCGCCTGGATCACCGCGCTGCGCCTTGCCCCAGGTGGCCCAGGCGCCGCCGGCCAGCATCACCACCCAGTACACGGCCAGCGAAGCCAGGGCGCGTCGGCGCAGCAGCGGCCATGGCGCGCCCGGCCGCCACCAGGCGAACACCAGCCCGGGGAAGATGTAGCCCAGCGGCAAGGCCCAGGGCGACGACAGCTCGATGCCCATGGCCCAGGCCAGCGCCAGGCTGATCAGGGCCGGGCCCAGCGCCAGGGCCGCCAGTGCACGGGGCAACGCATGCCCAGGGCCCTGCGCGGGCGCCCGCTGCCACGGGTGCCCGGCCCAGGCCAGGCAGGCCGCAGCCGGCAGCCAGACCAGCACGGCCATCGCCAGGAACCGCGCCGCATTCCCGGCGTGCCAGCCATTGACGTCGCCCTGGGCCTGCACATAGCGCCAAGTCACTTGCTCGTGGGCCAGCACCCAGCCGATGTGCGGCACAAGCGCAAGCGCGAACAGCAAGCAGGCGACCCAGGGATGCGGCGTGCGCAAGAAGGCGCGCCCCGCTGGCAGCAGCAGCGTGGCCGCGAGAAGCGACAGCAGGAACACCCCGGAGTAGTACTTTCCGAGCATGCAGGCAGCGCCCGCCAGGGCAAGCAGGACCGTGCGCGCCCAGCTCGGCCGTTGCAGCGCAAGCCACCAGGCCCAGGCGGCCAGCGGCCACAGCGGCAGCAGGATGCTGTTCATGTTGAGCTTCAGCGCCAGGTTGCCGTGCGCCAGCGACAGCGCGGCCGCCACCATGGCCAGCCAGGACCAGCGCGGCGCCTGCGGGTCGTGCGCGAACAGCGCCTGCGTCAGTCGCCCGACCAGCCAGATCGCGAGCGTCGAGTTCAGCACTGCCAGCAGCTGAAAAGCCCAGTCTCGTGTCGGGAACAGCGTGAACCAGGCCCCGACGATCCATGTCAACAGGGGTGGGTGCTTGTGGTTGCCCCAGGCCAAAGGTTGCGCCCAGGCATACAGCTCCTGCATGTCGCCATAGCGGTCCAGGCCGGGCAGGATGGCCACGGCGCCCAGGAACCAGACCAGCAGATGTCCCAGCAGAACACGCCGGCGGTCGCCAGTCAGCGGGTCGCGCTGCGTGGCGTCGTCCCGTCCGCCCGAAGGCGCGGCAACCAACGGCCCGGCCGTCACCGCGGCAGCTCGGACTCGGCCGGCGCGCCGGCCTTACCGTCCTGTGACTGCCGCCGGGCCGGGATCGGCGCCGCCGCCGTTGCCGTTGCGTCGCGGGGAACTCCAGCCAGTGCATCAGGCGGCTGCTGTGGATTGAGCAAGTACATTGGCCGGGCCTTGACCTCCGTGAAGACCCGGGCAAGGTACTCGCCCAGGATGCCCAGCGCGACAAGCTGGACACCCCCCAGGAACAGCACGGCCACCATCAGCGACGGGTAGCCCTGCACCGGGTCGCCCCAAATCGACGCCTTGACGAACACGTACACCCCGAAGCCCAGCGCGAGCAGCGCGGTCAACAGGCCGAGATAGCTGGCCAGCTTCAACGGCGCCGAACTGAAGGAGGTGATGCCCTCCAGCGCAAAGTTCCACAGCCGCCAGTAGTTCCACTTGGTCTCACCCGCCAGGCGCGCGTCGCGGCGGTAGCCGATGAGGGTGCGGCGAAAACCGACCCAGGCAAACAGGCCCTTCATGAAGCGCGTGCGCTCGGGCAATGCGCGCAGCGCCTGCACGACGACGCGGTCGAGCAACTGGAAATCGCCCACCTGCTGGGGCAGCGGCATCTCGGCAATGCGGCCCATCAAGCGGTAGAACCCACGCGCGGTGGCCTTCTTAAGCCAGCTCTCGCCGTCCCGGCGCAGCCGCTGCATGAGCACCACCTGGGCACCCTCGCGCCAGGCGCGCAGCATGTCGGGAATCAGCTCGGGCGGGTCCTGCAGGTCGGCATCGATCAGCACCACGGCTTGCCCACATGCATGGTCCAGGCCGGCAGTCAACGCTGCTTCCTTGCCAAAGTTGCGGCTGAGGTCCAGCACGCGCATGCGCGCGTCGCCCGGGCGCAGGGCGTGCAGCACGGCCAGCGAGCCGTCGGCGCTGCCATCGTTCACGTACAGAACCTCGGCTGGCACAGCAAGTGCATCCAGCACTGCAGACAAACGTCGGTGGAAGGCCGCCAGTACCGCCTGCTCGTTGTAGACGGGCACGACTACGCTGAGCACTGGCAAAGCTGGCAGGGACGACCACGTGGAGGACACGGCCCGAGACTATAGCGGCTCGGCTTTCCAAAGCCCGGCGTGGCCGGAGGGGTACGTGGGCTCCGACAGGCCCACGCATGAACATGCGTTCGATGCGCTCAGCCCGGCGGCTGCTAGGAAACCCACCCACCGCACACGGGGAACACCTGGCCGACGAAGCAGGCAGCGGCGTCGCTGGCCAGGTAGGCGGCGAAGAGCGCGTCCTCGTCGGCCGCGACCAGCCGACCCAGTGGCACTTCCCGCCTCAGGCGCTCCTGGAAGGCCGGATTGGCCTGCACCTCGGCCGGGAAGTAGGTCGGGTTGTCGACGAAGTTCTGCGCGATGGCATTGACCTGCACGTTCTGCCGCGCCAGCTCCACCCCGGCGGCGCGCACCCAGGCGATCTGCGCGCCTCGTGCCGCGCTGTAGGTGGAGGTGCGCTTCTGCCCGCGCAGCGCCGCCGCGCTGCCGATCACGACGATGCGTCCGGCCCCGCGGGCGGTGAACTGCGGCATCACCGCGCGCGCCAGCCGGGGCAGCGGGTCCACCAGGTGCGCGAACACGCGTCGCCACTCATCGTCTTCAACCTGTGCCACCGCAGTGCTGGGTGCGGGCAACGCCAGGTGCGCCACCAGCACGTCGATCTCGCCAGCCTCCTGCACCACGCGGGCGGCCAGGCTCGGCTCGCCGCCCAGCGGCCGCGCGTCGGCAGCGACGGCCGCGCCAAGAGAACCGAACACCCGCGCCAGCGCCGGCCCCATGAACTCGCCTGACTGCGTGATCAGCACCCGCTTGCCCTGCAGGTCGATCAGATTCATGCCAACTCCTTGTCAACGCATGCCGATGTGCACGTCGCCGAACAGGCCGCTCATCCCGCGCGGCTGCGAGCGCCAGTATTGCGCAGGCGCCTCCACCCGGCCGCCCAGCTGGGCGGCGGCATGCCAGGGCCAGCGCGGGTCGAACAGCATGCCGCGGGCCAGCGCCACCAAGTCGGCCTGGCCGCTGGCGACGATGGCCTCGGCCTGCGCCGGCTCGGTGATCAGCCCGACCGCGATCGTCGGCAGCCCGGTGGCCTGCTTCAGCGCCGCGGCCAGCCCCACCTGGTAGCCGGGGCCGATAGGGATCTTCTGCTGCGGCGACACGCCGCCGCTGGACACGTGCAGGAAGCTCAGGCCGCGCGATTGCAACTCGCGCGCGAAGACCAGGCTCTGCGCCTCGTCCCAGCCGCCGTCCACCCAATCGGTGGCCGACAGGCGCAGGCCCACCGCCATGGCCGGCGGCACCGCGGCGCGCACCGCGTCGAAGACCTGCAGCGGAAAGCGCATGCGGTGCGCCAGCGATCCGCCATAGGCATCGCTGCGCTGGTTCGGGATCGGCGACAGGAACTGGTGCAGCAGGTAGCCATGCGCGGCGTGCAGCTCGATCGCATCCAGCCCCAGGCGGTGCGCGCGGCGCGCGGCATCGGCAAAGGCGGCAGCGATGCGCTGCAGGCCGGCTTCGTCCAGCGCCTCGGGTGGCGCCTCGCCAGGCAGCTGCGGCAGGGCCGAAGGCGCCACCGGCTGCCAGCCGCCGGGCTGGTCGGGCGGGATCAGCATGCCGCCTTGCCAGGGCACGTGGCTGGAGCCCTTGCGTCCGGCATGGCCCAGCTGGATGGCGATGGGCATGCGCGAATGCGCGCGCACCGCCTGCAGCACGCGGCCCAACGCGGCTTCCGTGGCGTCGGACCACAGCCCCAGGCAGCCGGGCGTGATGCGGCCGGTGGCCTCGACCGCGGTGGCCTCGATGATCAGCAGGCCCGCGCCCGACAGGGCCAGCTGGCCCAGGTGGATCTGGTGCCAGTCGGTGGCCATGCCGTCGACGGCGCTGTACTGGCACATCGGCGCGATGACGATGCGGTTGGCGAGGCGCAAAGGGCCGATGTCGAGGGGCGAAAACAGCGTGCTCATGTCCTGGAGGCGACCATGTCGAGGCGATGCCATAGGCTACAACAGCGCCTGCAACAGCAAAGGAGACTGGCATGTACACCCCCTTCGACTTGAGCGGCCGCGGCGCGGTGGTCACCGGCGGCAACGGCGGGATCGGCCTGGGCATGGCGCGCGCGCTGCTGGCTTCGGGCGCCAAGGTGGCGATCTGGGGCTCCAACCCCGAGAAGACCGAGCGTGCCCGCGCCCAGTTGGCTGATGAATGCGGCGACGCCGCGCGCGTGCATGCCTTCGTCTGCGACGTTGGCGACGAGACGCAGGTGGAGGTGGCCTTCACTGCGTCGGCAATGGCACTGGGCCGCGTCGATGCCTGCTTCGCCAACGCCGGCGTGTCCAGCAAGGGCACGCTGATGACCGAGATGACGCTTGAGGAGTTCCGCCGCGTGCAGCGCATCAACGTCGAGGGCGTGTTCCTGACCTTCCGCGCCGCGGCCCGCCACATGGCGCAGCACGGCCAAGGCGGCTCGCTGGTGGCCACGGCCAGCACCGCGGCTATCGAGGGCGCGGCGCGCAACAGCCACTACGGCGCGTCGAAGGGCGCCGTCACCGCCTACGTGCGCGCGCTGGCGGTGGAGCTGGCGCGGCACAAGATCCGTGTCAATTCCATCCTTCCAGGCTGGATCGAGACCGAGATGACAGAGCGCAGCTTCAACAACCCGAAGTTCGCGGAAGCCGTGATGCCGCGCATCCCGGCGCGGCGCTGGGGCGGCATCGACGATTTCGGTGGCATCGCGGTGTACCTGGCCAGCGACGCGGCCGCCTACACCACAGGCGAGCAGTTCGTCATCGACGGCGGCTACACCAAGTTCTGACGCGCCTTCAACCGCCGGTACGGCGTGGTGCGGCTGATGCACAGTCGGCGCGCCGCTTCGGCCATGTCGCCGCCGCTGCTGCGCGGCACCTGCTCGATGCCACCTGTGGCCCGCAGGTGCAGGTCGGATTCGCCGTCTTCCGCCGCCGGCGCCTAGGAGCGGCCAATTCCTCGCCCAGGTCATCGAGCCGGTGCGACCGGTCGATGCAGTGCTCGTGGTCGCACGGCAAAGCTGAGGACGCGCGCAGCGCGTTGCTCAACTGGCGCAGGTTATCCGGCCAAGCATGGGCGGCAAGGGCCGCGGTCCGCGCCAGAACCGGCGTCAACGGGCGCTGCGGCGCAGGTCGGGAACCTGTTGCGGTCCAGGTGATCTTCGGCGCCAGGCACCACCAGCGGCGCGCCTTCCAGCGGCACCGTGCCGCTGGCATTGGTGCGGTGCCATTGCTCGCCCCAGCTCGCGCCGGGGCGCAGCACCACGCGCATCGCGCGGCCGGCAAAATCCAGCCCCCCCGGGAATGCAGCAACATGCCCTGCGGGTTGGCCAGCAGCACGATGCCGTCGCCGCCCTGGACCTGCACGTTCAGGAAAGCCATCACCGGCCGGGCGTGCGGCACCAACGCGCGTCGGCGGTCCAGTGAACGCGTCAGTTGCGCGGCCGGGTCATGCGGTGGCCCGCGCGCATGGGCATCGGGGCGCAGGCCATGGCGCTGGCCGGGTGTGGGCCGACTGCCGCCGCGCCTGCCCGGCACACGCGGCCTTCGGCGGCTGCAGGGAATCGGGCATCGGCCGCGCGACGCACAAGGCCGTGCTCGACCCCTGCCGGCAGACCCCAACCCTGCGGGTCAGCTACTCGCCGAATGTGCAGGGTTTCTCTGGCCAACGCCCGCGCCGGCCCGCCGCGGGCCGGCGACCTGCGGCAGCAGCCTCAGCTGAGGCTGCTGCCGCGTCACGCTTGCCCGCCCTGGCGCCAGCCTGGGCAGCTCGACCTTGAGCGCACCATCGCGGTAGCTGGCATCGTCGACTTCCTCAGGCCTGGGCAGGTCGGCCTTGTGGCCGGGCCGGCAGCGCGTCAGCGCGCCGGCCGCGCCCTGGCGCAGGCGGTCCCAGCCTTCGCTGACGGAATCCCGGAGCGTGCCGACACCCTGGCGCAGACCGTCCAGTTTCGTCGTGACTGTGCAGCAATGGGTTCAGCAACGGCCGTGCGATCAGGCCACCTGCACGGTGATGCGGCGCGGCTGCGCGTGCTCGGCCTTCGGGATGCGCAGGCGCAGCACGCCCTGGCTCAGCTCGGCGCTGACCTTGTCGGGGTCGAGTTCGCGGCTGAGCGTGAAGGCGCGCCGGTAGTGCGTGCGCTGCACCTCGGCGTGGCTGGCCTGCATGTCCTGCGGCACCGTCAGCACCAGATCGGCGTCGATCAGCAGCGTGTCGCCCTCGACGCGCACGTTCAACCGGTCCTTGGGCACGCCCGGCAGGTCGGCATACAGCGTGATGCCGCTCGCATCCTCGATCACGTCCACCGGCGGCAACAGCGCCGGCTGGTCGCGCGGGGAACCGGCTTGACCGGAGGCCTGGGTAACTGCTTGTGTGTTCATTTCGTCGCTCCTTCGGCTCATTGCACTTCAATGCGGCGTGGCTGCGCCGATTCGCGGCGCTGCACGCTGATGTGCAGCACGCCGTCGCGGTAGGTGGCGTTCACCGCCGCCGGGTCGATGTCGTCCGGCAGGCTGAGCACGCGCCGGAAGCGCCCTTCGAAACGCTCATTGAGATGGACGGTGGCCTTGCCGTTGTCCGCGGGCAGCGAGGTGGCGCGCTCGCCTTGGACGGTGAGCACGCCGCGCTCGAGGTTGATCTCGATGCGCGCCGGGTCGATGCCGGGGGCGAAGACATAGACCTCCACCGATTTCGGCGTGCTGCCGACGTTCAGCGCCGGGTAGCCGCGGGAGAAGCCGCGGATGCTGGGCGAGACGGTGTCGAAGGACTGCTGCAACTCACGCTGCAGACGATCGAAATGCGCGAACAGGTCGCGCGGAAACAGGCTGCTGTACATGGTCTGGATCTCCATGATCTACGCGAGGCCGCGGCCCGGCCCCTGGAAAATTTCGAGTTAAGGGTGCGAGGGCTGTTTTCAAGAGTCCCGCCGGCCAGCGGTCAAT
>JBEIHU010000191.1:0-7930 GCA_040381175.1 Burkholderiaceae bacterium | reverse complement strand
GGCGCCGATGCTGCTGCGGCGGCTGGCGGCGAGGCGGCCAGTGCGGTGGCCACAGGGCCCGCGGCGGGCGCCAGCGACGCGCAGCCGGCCAGCCAGGCCAAGGCCAGCGGCAACAGCAAAGGGGTTGTTCGCATCAATCGGGTAGCAGGCAATGCGTTGGCCGGGACGGCGACTCTGCGAGTCGGGTTGCCGGCCTTTGGTTCACCCGGCCGGGTCAGGGATTGTCGGGCATCGCGGCATGGCCGCGCTGCCCCAGCAGTGCGGCCATGCGCGCCGCCAGCAACAGGCCGATCAGCGAGCAAGCCCCGGTGGCCAGCCAGGTCCATTGCCAGCCGCCGCTGCGGCTGGCCACCCAGGCCACCAGCGGCGGGCCGGCAAACTGCCCCAGGGCCGACCACTGCTGCATCCAGCCCACGGTGCTGGACAGCGTGTGCTCGCTGGGGGCCAGGCGCACAGCCAGGGAGAACAGCGTTGCCGGGATCAGGCCGCCCACTGCCGAGAACGACAGCACCGCCGCGTAGCGCAGCGCTGGCGGCAGGCTGGCGCCGTCGACCGCGGCAAATGCGGCGGCGGCGGTCAGCCCCATCGTGACGAAACCGGCGGCCAGCAGCCGGGTCGGCCGCACGCCGCCGTAGAGCAGCCGGCCCGAGGTCAGGTTGCCCGCGATGTTGACTGCGGCGGCCAACGCGGTCAGCACCCCGGTGGCGGCGCCCGAGACACCGGCTTGCAGGTAGATGGCCGGCAAGAAGCCGATCACCGCCAGCCATTGCCCGGCATAGACCGCGAAGCTCATCGCCACCAGCCACGGGCCCTGTGCCGCCAGCGTCTGGCGCAGCCGTCCTGCCCAGGGCAGCGGCTGGCGCATGGCGGCAGAAGCGGCGGTCGCCGGCACGGCCCGCGCCAGCCACAGCGCCATCGCCAGCGACAACCCGCCGAGCACCCACCACCAGGCGCGCCAGCCCAGGGCGCCGATCCACAGCGGGCCGATCAGCAGCGCCAGCGCCGCGCCGAAGGGCATGTAGGTGCCCCACAGGCCGAGCATCCGGCTCAGCTGCCGCGGGGCCACCAGGCGGCGGATCAGCCCCGGCGCTGGCAGCACCACCAGCAGGAAGCCGAAGCCCTCGACGGCGCGCAGCAGCAGCAGCGAACCCACGCCCTGCGCCAGGCCGCCGACGCCGCTGGCCAGCGCCAACAGCCCCAGGCCCAGCAGCATGCTGCGCCTGTAGCCCAGCGCATCGGCCAGCGCGCCGAAGGCCACGCCGGCAGACATGCCGGCCAACTGCACGGTCGACAGCAGGAAGCCCGCCTGCAGCAGCGACAGCCCCAGCGCCGCCTGCAGTGCGGCGACGGCTGGCGGCAGCTTGGCCACGTGCAGCGCCGCGCTGACGCCGGCCAGCATGACGATCAATGCCGCGCGCTCCTGCGCTGCGGCCCCGGCGGTCATTTCAAGGCTTTGAAGCGCAGGCGGTGCGGGCGGGCGCCTTCTTCGCCCAGGCGCTTCTTCTTGTCGGCCTCGTACTCCTGGTAATTGCCGGCATAGAAGACCCACTGGCTGTCGCCTTCGGCCGCCAGGATGTGGGTGCAGATGCGATCGAGGAACCAGCGGTCGTGGCTGATCACCATCACGCTGCCTGCGAACTCGAGCAGCGCGTCTTCCAGCGCGCGCAGCGTCTCCACGTCCAGGTCGTTCGACGGCTCGTCCAGCAGCAGTACATTGCCGCCCTGGGCCAGCGTCTTGGCCAGGTGCAGACGGCCGCGCTCACCGCCCGACAGCTGGCCAACCAGCTTCTGCTGGTCGTTGCCCTTGAAGTTGAAGCGGCCGAGATACGCTCGGCTGGGCATCGTGAACTTGCCGACGACGATATTGTCCAGCCCGCCAGAGACATCCTCCCACACCGTCTTGTCGGCCGCCAGGCTGTCGCGGCTCTGGTCGACGAAGGCCAGCCGCGCGGTGGCGCCGATGATCACCTCGCCGCTGTCGGGCTTTTCCACGCCCTGGATCATGCGGAACAGCGTCGACTTGCCCGCTCCGTTCGGGCCGATGATGCCGACGATGGCGCCGGCCGGCACCTTGAAGCTCAGGTTGTCCATCAGCAGGCGGTCGCCAAAGCTCTTGCTGACGCCGACGAAGTCGATCACCTGGTTGCCCAGCCGCTCGCCTACGGGGATGAAGATCTCGTTGGTCTCGTTGCGCTTCTGGTATTCGACATCCGAGAGCTCCTCGAAGCGCGCCAGCCGCGCCTTGCTCTTGCTCTGCCGGCCCTTGGCGTTGGAGCGCACCCACTTCAGCTCCTCCTTCATCGCCTTGGTGCGCGCGTCCTCGGTCTTCTGCTCCTGCTCCAGGCGCTTTTCCTTCTGGTCCAGCCAGTCGGAATAGTTGCCCTTGTAGGGAATGCCGCGGCCGCGGTCCAGCTCGAGAATCCATTCCGCAGCGTTGTCCAGGAAGTAGCGGTCGTGGGTGATGCCCACCACCGTGCCCGGATAGCGCTTCAGGAAGATCTCCAGCCACTCCACGCTTTCGGCATCCAGGTGGTTGGTGGGCTCGTCCAGCAGCAGCATGTCGGGCTTGCTCAGCAGCAGGCGGCACAGCGCCACGCGGCGCTTCTCGCCGCCAGACAGCGTGCCGATGGTGGCGTCCCACGGCGGCAGGCGCAACGCATCGGCGGCGATCTCCAGCTGCAGGTCGGTGTTCTCGCTGCCGGCCGCGGCAATGATCGATTCCAGCTCGGCCTGCTCGGCCGCCAGCTTGTCGAAGTCGGCATCGGGTTCGGCGTAGGCCGCGTACACCTCGTCGAGCCGCGCCTTGGCGGCCAGCACGCCGCCGATGCCCTGCTCGACCGCCTGGCGCACGGTCTGCGTCGGGTCGAGCTGCGGCTCCTGCGGCAGGTAGCCGATGTTCAGCCCCGGCATCGGCACGGCTTCGCCTTCGATGTCCTTGTCCAGGCCGGCCATGATCTTCAGCAGCGTGCTCTTGCCCGAACCGTTCAGACCGAGCACGCCGATCTTCGCGCCGGGGAAGAAGGACAGCGAGATGTCCTTCAGGATCTGCCGCTTCGGCGGCACGATCTTGCCGACGCGGTTCATGGTGTAGACGT
Organism: Burkholderiaceae bacterium; assembly: GCA_040381175.1. Classification (GTDB taxonomy): domain Bacteria; phylum Pseudomonadota; class Gammaproteobacteria; order Burkholderiales; family Burkholderiaceae_C; genus Rubrivivax. The sequence continues at coordinate 4,835 of JBEIHU010000191.1, read as the reverse complement.
ACTGGGCCATGGGGCTTTCTGGTGAATCGTGGAAAGCGCTCGCCGCAGCGGGCGCCAAACCCGCTATTGTCGCCGCTTGGAGGAACCGACGTGATCCTTGCCCCCGCTCCAGACCGGCCGACGGTGCGCAGCGCCACCTATGCGCTGCTGCGCGCCTTCGGGCTGCGCACGGTGTTCGGCAATCCCGGCTCCACCGAGCTGGCGCTGTTCCGAGACTTCCCGGCCGATTTCCGCTACCTGCTGGGCCTGCAGGAGTCGGCCGTGGTGGGCATGGCCGACGGCTTTGCGCAGCACACGCGCAACGCGGCCTTCGTCAACCTGCATTCCGCCGTGGGCGTGGGCCATGCGATGGGCTCGATCTTCACCGCCTACCGCAACCGCACGCCGCTGCTCATCACCGCCGGGCAGCAGGCGCGCAGCATCCTGCCCTACGACCCCTTCCTGTCGTCGGTGCGCGCCACCGAACTGCCGCAGCCCTACGTGAAATGGGCGGTGGAGCCGGCGCGCGCCGCCGACGTGCCGCAGGCCATCGCCCGCGCCTACTACCTGGCGATGATGCCGCCGCGCGGCCCGGTGCTGGTGTCGGTGCCGGCCGACGACTGGGACCAGCCCTGCGATCCGGTGCCGCCGCGCGTGGTGAGCCGCGCTTTGCGGCCCGAGCCGGCGCTGATCGAGCGCCTGGCCGCAATGCTGGACGCCGCCGAGCGGCCGGCTTTCGTGGTCGGCGCGGCGATCGACCGCGATGCCGCCTGGGGGCTGACGGTGCAGCTGGCCGAGGCGCACCGCGCCCGCGTCTTCCATGCACCGATGTCGGGCCGCTGCGGCTTTCCCAATGACCATGCCCTCTTCGCCGGCTACCTGCCGCCGATGCGCGAGCGCATAGTCGACAAACTGGCGGGGCACGACGTCGTGCTCGTCATCGGCGCGCCGGCCTTCATCTACCACGTGGACGGCAGCGGGCCCTTCCTGCCGCCGGGCACGCAACTGGGCCAGCTGATCGACGACCCGCAGATCGCCGCCTGGGCGCCGGTGGGCAGCGCCGCGCTGTGCAGCATCGCGCTCGGCCTGCAGGACCTGCTGGCGCTGTCGAAGCCGCCGAATCGCCCGCTGCCGCCGCCGCGCGCCGCGCCGCCGCGCGCCAAACCGCCGCCACCAGGCGAGCGGCTGTCGGTGGACTACGTGCTGCAGACGCTGGCCGACCTGCGCCGCCCCGACAGCATCATCGTCGAGGAGGCGCCCAGCTCGCGCCCGGTGATGCACGAGCGGCTGCCGATCCTGCAGCCCGAGACCTTCCATGAGATGTGCAGCGGCGGCCTGGGATTCGGCCTGGCGGCGGCCGTCGGCGTGGCGCTGGCCGAGCCGACGCGGCGCGTCATCGCGCTGATTGGCGACGGTTCGGCGATGTACAGCATCCAGTCGCTGTGGAACGCGGCGCAGGCGAAGCTGCCGATGGCCATCCTCATCCTGAGGAACCGGCGCTATGCCGCGCTTCAGAACTTCGCGCCGCAGTTCGGCTTCGCGCCCGGCGCCAGGGTCGAAGGCAGCGACTTGCCGGACCTGGACTTCGTCGCGCTGGCTGCCGGCCACGGCGTGCGCGGCCAGCGCATCGAGACCACCGCGCAACTGCACGATGGGCTGCCGCGTGCGCTGGATGGTGCCGAGCCGCTGCTGCTGGAAATCGAGATCGCCTGACCCACGGCGACAAGGAGACAACGATGAGAACTGTTCTGCGCTGCATCACCCTGGCGCTGGCCTGCGGCGTGGCGCCGGCCGCGTTGGCCCAGGCCTGGCCGAGCAAGCCGATCAAGATCGTCGTCAACTTCCCGCCGGGCGGTGCGGCCGACCAGATCGCGCGCTCGGTGGCGCCGCAGCTGCAGACCGCGCTGGGCCAGAACGTGGTAGTCGAGAACCGCGCCGGCTCAGGCGGCAACCTGGGCGGCGACGCGGTGGCCAAGTCGCCGCCCGATGGCTACACGCTGCTGATGAGCAGCGGTGGCATGGTCTCGGTCAACCCGCACATCTATGCGCGCATGCCCTTCGATCCGGCCAGGGACCTGGCGCCCGTGGCGGCTGCGGCGCGGGTGCTGGTGTTCCTGGTGGTGCGCACCGAGAACCCATCGAAGGACTTCAACGCTTTCCTGGCCGACCTGAAGGCCCACCCCGGCCGGCGCAGCTTCGGCTCGCCAGGCAACGGCAGCTCGCCGCACCTGGCCACTGAGATGATGAAGAGCCAGACCGGCACCTTCGCCGTGCACGTACCCTACCGCGGCGCCGCGCCGGCGCTGACCGACCTGCTCGGCGGCCAGCTCGATTTCCTGTTCGACCCGGGCATCGCCATACCGCACGTCCGCTCGGGCAAGCTGCGCATGCTGGCGGTGGGCAGCCCGCAACGCTCGCCGCTGTTCCCGGACGTGCCGACGCTGGACGAGTTGGGGCTGAAGGGCTTCGACGCGGACACCATCTTCGGCTTCTATGCGCCGGCCGGCACGCCGGAGGCCATCGTCAGCCGGCTCAATGCCGAAATCAACCGCAGCCTGGCCACGCCAGCGCTGAAGGAACGCATCACCGCCCTGGGCGGCGTGCCCGCACCGATGAGCCCGGCCGAGTTCGCCGCCAAGGCAGCAGAGGACTCGAAGCGCTTCGGCGCGATCATCAAGGAACGCAAGATCGTCGGAGACTGACCCTGCCCCGCCTGCTGTTCCTGTTTTCGGCCATCAATTTGGTCATCGGCTCCAGCGCCTTCCTGCTGGCCAGCATCCTGGAGCCGCTGTCGCGCGACCTTGGCGTCAGCGTGGCCGCGGCCGGCCAGGCCACCACCGCCTATGCGGTGGGCACCGCGGTGCTGGCGCCGCTGCTGCTGATTGCCACCGGCGGCTGGCAGCGCCGGCGCGCGCTGCTGCTGGCGCTGGGCCTGTTCACGCTGGGCAATGCGCTGTCGGCGCTGGCGCCGAACCTGCCGCTGCTGCTGCTGGCGCGGCTGCTGATGGGTAGCGGCGCAATGTTCACCGCGGTGGCGGCCGGGCTGGCGGTGGCGCTGGTGGCGCCGGCGCAGCGCGGCAAGGCGCTGTCGCTGGTGTTCCTGGGCATGAGCCTGAGCTACGTGGTCGGCGTGCCGCTGGGCGCCTGGCTGGGCCTGAACTTCGGCTGGCGCGTGCCGGTGTGGGCGGCCACGGCGGCCACTGTGCTGTGCGCGCTGGTGGTGGCCGCCTGGGTGCCGCGCGAGATCAGCGCGCCGGGCGCGTCCTTCGCCGGCCTGGGCATGTTGCTGCGCAGCGGCCGGGTGCTGGCGGTGCTGGGCACGACGCTGCTGTACTTTGGCGCGATCTTCAGCGTCTTCTCCTACCTCGGGCCAGTGCTGCGCACGCTCGGCGGGGTGTCGGACGCCACACTGTCGCTGACACTGATGTTCTTCGGCTGCGCCGGCGTGGCCGGCACGCTGCTGGGCGGCTGGGCAACCGACCGCTTCGGCGCCGTGCCGGCGTTGCGCTGGCTTCTGTCGCTGTTCGTGCTGGCGATGCTGCTGGTGCCATTGACGCACGGGCACTACCTGCCGATGCTGCTGGCCTTCCTGGCCTGGGGCATCTGCGGCTTCGGCATGATGGCGCCGCAGCAGGCGCGGCTGGTGGCGGTGGACCTGCAGCGCAGCCCGGTGCTGCTGTCGCTGAACAGCTCGATGATGTACTTCGGCATGGCGCTGGGCGCCGCGGTAGGCGGGGCGCTGCTGCCGTGGACCGGCTTCGAGCGGCTGCCCTGGGTGGGCGTGCCGCTTGCCCTGGCGGGGCTGGCGACGCTGTGGCTCAGCGTCCGGCGGCCGGCGATCACCGCAGCCGCGAAGAACTGAAGCGCGGCCAAATTGTCGACAGGCGCGGCGCAGCCGCTGCGCAGCGGCTTGGTGCCAGGTCGTTTGCACCGTGATGGCGCTCGGCCCAGGTAGAATGCGGCTCTGCAGCGCGACTTCCAGTCACCGCGCCGCTGTCGATTCCGACGTTCTTCTTTCCCTCGCGCCTACAGACTGGTGCGCCCGCAATGGGTCGCCGCAGGTCGCGAACCCGGCTCGCCAACGAGCCCGAACTCCAAGATGAAATTCACAGACCTCGGCCTGGCCGAGCCCCTGGTGCGTGCCGTGCATGAACACGGTTACGACACGCCCACGCCGATTCAGGCGCAGGCCATTCCCACCATCCTCTCCGGCGCCGACCTGATGGGTGGCGCACAAACCGGCACCGGCAAGACGGCCGGCTTCACGCTGCCGATGCTGCAGCGGCTGATGGCCCAGCCCGCCGTGCGCGATGCCAGGGGCCGCGTCCCGATCCGCGCGCTGATCCTCACGCCCACCCGCGAACTGGCTGCGCAGGTGGAGGAAAGCGTGCGCGTCTACGGCAAGTACAGCAAGTTGACGAGCATGGTGATGTTTGGCGGCGTCGGCATGCAGCCGCAGATCGACAAGCTGCGGCGCGGCGTCGACATCCTGGTGGCCACGCCCGGCCGCCTGCTCGACCATCACCAGCAGGGCACGCTGGACCTGAGCCGCGTCGAGATCTTCGTGCTCGACGAAGCCGACCGCATGCTCGACATGGGCTTCATCCACGACATCAAGAAGGTGCTGGCTGTTCTGCCGGCGCGCAAGCAGAGCCTGCTGTTCAGCGCCACCTTCAGCGACGAGATCAAGGCGCTGGCCGACCGGCTGCTGAACGCCCCCAAGCTGATCGAGGTGGCGCGGCGCAACTCCACCGCCGAGCTGGTGGCGCAGAAGGTGCACCCGGTGTCGCGCGAACGCAAGAAGGAGCTGCTGGCGCACCTGATCAAGAGCGGCGACTGGCACCAGGTGCTGGTGT
>JBEIHU010000190.1:0-7970 GCA_040381175.1 Burkholderiaceae bacterium | reverse complement strand
TCGGTACACTTTGGCATCGGCAGTCCTCGGTTGCCATAGGGGGTCAGATACCTATGACAACGCGCCTCGGCACGAGGCTGCTGACCTACTACTCGCGAAATATCCGGGCTAAGGCGACCAGCGCGACAAACACGCCGTCGATCCGCAAGCCGTGGCCACCGAACATCGGCTGCACGCTCGGCATACCGGTCGACGACAGCAGTTCCAGGCAGTGCTCTACCAGCGCGTTGCGCGCGGGTCTGGGCGGCGTTGCTCGGCGCATCACACTCGCAGTCTACGGGCCGCAGCCTCACAATGCGGAGACTTCGACGCGAGTCCAGCCATGAGCGAATCCTTCAAGATGTCCTTCGAGCCGGCGCGCGACAAGCGCACGCTGCGCAAGCAGCTTCAGGCTGAGCGTCTGGCGATGGCCGACCGGCACGAGCGCTCGGCGCACCTGCAGGAAGTGCTGCGTGTGTGGCTGGTCAGCCGCAGCGAGCGCAGCATCGGCGCCTACTGGCCCATCAAGGGCGAGTTCGATGCGCTGCCGGCGCTGTTCCGCTGGAGCGAGGCCGAACCCGGCCGGCGCATCGGGCTGCCGGTGATAAACCGCGAGAGCAAGCAACTGCGCTTCCATGTCTGGTACCCGGGTTGCCCGATGGAGGAAGATGCCTACGGCATCCCCAAGCCCAAGGACACCGAGGCCTTCGAGCCGCAGCTGCTGCTGGTGCCCTGTGTCGGCCATGGGCCCAAGGGCCTGAGGCTGGGTTATGGCGGCGGCTTCTACGATCGCACGCTGGCCGCCCTGCGACCGCGACCCTTCACCGTGGGCCTGGGCTACGCCCATGGTTACGTGCCCTGGCTCCAGCCCGAGCCGCACGACGTGCCGCTGGACGCGATGCTGGTCGAGGACGGGGTCGTCTACCAGCGGCGCTGAATTCAGCTGCGCGCGTTGCCCAGCCCGAGCCGCTGGCACAGCTCGAGCGTCAGCGCGGCCTGGTTCATCGTGTAGAAGTGGATGCCGGGCGCGCCGCCGGCGATCAGCCTTTCGCACAGCGCGGCCACCACATCCAGGCCGAAGGCCCGGATCGACGCAGCATCGTCCATGTAGCCCTCCATTTTCAAGGCCACCCAGCGCGGGATCTCGATGCCGTCGCGCGCCGCGAACTGGGCGATCTTGGAGAAGTTGTGGAAGGGCATGATGCCGGGCACCACCGGCGCGTCGGCACCCATGCGCCGCGTGCAGTCCACGAAATGGAAGTAGGCGTCGGGGTTGAAGAAGAACTGGGTGATCGACGAATCGGCGCCGGCCTTCACCTTGGCCACGTAGTGCTGCAGGTCGCGCTGGCTGTAGCGCTGCTCCGGGTGGTACTCCGGGTAGGCGGCCACCTCGATGTGCCAGTCGGCGCCCTGGCTCTCGCGCACGAAGCTCACCAGTTCGGCCGCATAGCGGAACTCGCCGGCCGTGGCCGTGCCGCTGGGCAGGTCGCCGCGCAGCGCCACCAGGCGGTGGATCCTCTGTGCGCGGTAGGTATCCAGGATCTCGGCAATGCCCGCCCGCGTGGAACCCACGCAGGACAGGTGCGGCGCGGCCTCGAAGCCGGCCTCGGCGATGGCGCGCACGGTGTGCAGCGTCTTGTCGCGTGTGGACCCGCCGGCGCCATAGGTGACGCTGAAGAACTCAGGCTGTAGCGCGCCAAGCTGGCGCACCACGTCCTTGAGCTTCTCGTCGCCCACAGGCGTGTTGGGCGGAAAGAACTCGAAGCTGATCGGTACGGGTTTCATCCTGTGTCTCCGACAAGCGCATGCACGCGCGCATGCACGACGGCCTGCATGACATCAATCAACCGCGTCGTAGCCGGCTTTGCCGGTCCGCACGCATTACCAACCGGCATGCCGGTCGGTTGGCCCGCGCAGGCAGCAAACAGTCCGCGCGGACTGGTTGCTGCCTGGCTCGGCCCCCCTGGGGTGGGCGCCGAAGGCGCTTCGGGGTTCAGTAGCGGTAAGAGTCGGGCTTGTAGGGCCCTTCCTTGCGCACGCCGATGTAGGCGGCCTGCTCCTCGGTCAGCTCGCTCAGCATCGCGCCCACCTTCTTCAGGTGCAGACGGGCGACCTTCTCGTCCAGGTGCTTGGGCAGCACGTAGACCTTGCCGTTCTCGTAGTAGTCGCTGTGGGTGAACAGCTCGATCTGCGCGATCGTTTGGTTGGCGAAGCTGGAGCTCATCACGAAGCTCGGGTGCCCGGTGCCGCAACCCAGGTTCACCAGCCGGCCCTTGGCCAGCAGGATGATGCGCTTGCCGTCCGGGAAGATCACGTGGTCGACCTGCGGCTTGATTTCCTCCCACTGGCACTTGTCCAGCGACGCGACATCGATCTCGTTGTCGAAGTGGCCGATGTTGCAGACGATGGCCTGGTCCTTCATCGCCGCCATGTGGGCATAGGTGATGACGTCCTTGTTGCCGGTGGCCGAGACGAAGATGTCGGCCTTGTCGGCGGCGTACTCCATGGTCACTATCTTGTAGCCCTCCATCGCCGCCTGCAGCGCGTTGATGGGGTCGATCTCGGTCACCCACACCTGGGCCGACAGCGCACGCAGCGCCTGGGCCGAGCCCTTGCCCACGTCGCCGTAGCCGGCCACCACCGCCACCTTTCCGGCGATCATCACGTCGGTGGCGCGCTTGACGGCGTCGACCAGCGATTCGCGGCAGCCGTAGAGGTTGTCGAACTTGCTCTTGGTGACGGAATCGTTCACGTTGATGGCGCGGAACATCAGCGTGCCCTTGGCCGACATCTCCTTCAGGCGATGCACGCCAGTGGTGGTCTCCTCGGTCACGCCGATGATCTGTGCGCTCTTGCGCGTGTACCAGGTCGGGTCCTGCGCCAGCTTGGCCTTGATGGAGGCGAACAGGCAGGTCTCTTCCTCGCTGCCGGGATTCGCCAGCACCGAGGCATCCTTCTCGGCGCGACGGCCCAGGTGCATCAGCAGCGTGGCGTCGCCGCCGTCGTCGAGGATCATGTTCGGGCCTTCGCCCTCGCTGCCCTTGGGTCCGAAGTCGAAGATGCGGTGCGTGTATTCCCAGTAGTCGGCCAGCGTCTCGCCCTTGTAGGCGAACACGGGCGTGCCTTCGGCCACCAGGGCGGCAGCGGCATGGTCCTGGGTGCTAAAGATGTTGCACGAGGCCCAGCGCACCTTGGCGCCCAGCGCCTGCAGCGTTTCCACCAGCACCGCGGTCTGGATGGTCATGTGCAGGCTGCCGGTGACGCGCGCGCCCTTCAGTGGCTGGGTCTTGGCGAATTCTTCGCGGATCGCCATCAGACCTGGCATCTCGGTCTCGGCAATGCGGATTTCCTTGCGGCCCCAGGCGGCAAGCGCCAGGTCAGCCACGTGGTAGTCGTTGAATTTCTGGGGTTTGAGCACAGCGTTCAAGGCAATCTCCGTTGAGGGGTTGGAACCTCCTCGAAACGGGCCTGTGGTGTGCTGCCTCCAGCTGCTGCTCACCGCACCGTAACGAGGGGGTGAGCGCAGTTGAAACCTGTCCGAGCCTGGAACGAAATATGCCGTCTCGCAGCGCTCCTCGGAAGCCAAGATTATAGCCAACTGTGCGAATTGCAGCCGTTCGGGCCTCAGCTGGCGCGAGTCGACGTGACGTCCTCACCCTTTTCATGCACCAGGCTGGCACGGCCGACGATCAGCGGGTCCAACGCGCCGATGGAGTCCAGGTCCTTCTTCGCGTAGTCCAGCTGATGCAGCACATAGCGCATCGCATTCAGCCGCGCCCGCTTCTTGCAATCCGACTTGATCACCGTCCAGGGCGCATCGGCAGTGTCGGTGTGGAAAAAGGCGCTCTCCTTGGCGCGGGTGTATTCATCCCACTTGTCCAGCGAGGCCATGTCGATCGGACTCAGCTTCCACTGCTTCAGTGGGTGGCTGTGCCGCTCCTTGAAGCGCCGGCGCTGTTCTTCGCGGCTTACCGAGAACCAGAACTTGAAGACATGCACGCCGCTGTGCACCAAGTGGCGCTCGAACTCCGGCGCCTGGCGCATGAATTCGATGTATTCCTCATTCGTGCAGAAGCCCATCACGCGCTCGACGCCGGCGCGGTTGTACCAGCTGCGGTCGAACATGACGATCTCGCCGCGCGTGGGCAGATGCTGCGCATAGCGCTGGAAGTACCACTGCCCGCGCTCCACCTCGGAGGGCTTTTCCAGCGCTACCACGCGCGCGCCACGCGGGTTCAGGTGCTCCATGAAGCGCTTGATGGTGCCGCCCTTGCCAGCGGCGTCGCGGCCCTCGAAGAGGATCAGCACGCGCTGGCCGGTCTCCTTGACCCAGGCCTGCAGCTTGAGCAGTTCGACCTGAAGCTTGTACTTCTGCGCCTCGTAGTTCCTGCGCGACATCAGGTTCTTGTACGGATAGCCGCCGTCGCGCCAGCGCGGCGACAGCTCCATGTCCGGATCCTCCTGACGCTGAGGCTTGACCTGCGAGCCCTCGAACAGGGCATGGCGCAGCGCCTCCAGGTCATCCGGCGAGGCGCCCGCGACGATGGCCTTCAGCGCATCGATGGTTTCGCTGTCGCCCGCCTTGCCCGTTCGCCTGATGATGTCTCGTAGTGCCGCGCCCTGCGCATCCTGCTTGCCCAGGGTGGCCTGGCGCACCACGTGCCGCTCGATGGCGCGCGGACCCAGCCGGGGCGCCGTGTCGCCGGCCTGCATCGGCCGCACGCCCTTGGCCGCGGCGCGGCGTTTGCGCGCGGTGGCCGGCTTGATGGACCGGCTGCGAGGCGGAGCGCTGGGGCTGTCTTTGGCCATGGTCTGTCCTGTATGTGCGGCTCAATCGGCCATTATGAAAAGCCCGCCAAGCCGATGTTTGCGCACGGTCAAAGCCGCGCCCGCACCGTCCTGCCTGTGCGAGACTGAATGCATGGAGACCGGACGCATGCTGCCGCTGCAGTGCTTGCCTGCCGAGGCATTGCGTGTGCTGCGCGGCGTTCTGACCGACATCGACGACACCCTGACCCGCGACGGCGCCATCGAGCCCGCGGCGCTGCAGGCGCTGCAGCGCCTGCACTGCGCCCAACTGCCGGTGATTGCCATCACCGGACGGCCGGCAGGGTGGAGCGAGGCCTTCGCCCTGGACTGGCCGGTGGCTGCGATCGTGGCCGAGAACGGTGCGGTGATGCTGCGCCGCGTGGACGGACAGCTGCAGCGCGAGTTCTTGCAGGACGAGGCCACGCGCAAGGCGAACCTCGTACGGCTGAGGCGCTGCGCCGACGCCGTGCTCCAGGCCCTTCCGCACGCCCGGCTGGCGCGCGACAGCGCCGGCCGGTTGACCGATATCGCCGTCGACCACAGCGAGTTCGGGCGTCTTGTCCAAGCCGAGATCGACGCCGTGCAGTCCATCATGCATGCGCACGGGCTGAAGGCCAGCGTCAGCTCGATTCACGTCAACGGCTGGATTGGCGACCACGACAAATGGACCGGTGCGCGCTGGGGCGTCGAACGCGCACTTGGCCTGCCCTTCGATGCGGCGCAGTGGGTCTACGTGGGCGACTCCACCAATGACCAGCTGATGTTTGAGCACCTGCCCTTGTCGGTGGCCGTGGCCAACATCCGCCGCTTCCTGCCGGTGCTGCGCGAGTTGCCGGCCTACGTCACGCCTTCCGAGCGCGGCCAGGGTTTCGCCGAGCTCGTGCAGCGCCTGCTCGATGCCCGGCTACCCGCGTGACCGCGGTTGCAAGAACCGTTGCATGCGGCCGAGCTCGTCGTCCAGCGCGGCGCGGTAGGCGGCAGCTCGCAGCGGCGGTCTGGTTACGTAGCCCAGCTGCGCGTCCAGCCGACCGTCGCGCCAGGCCAAGTTGCCCCAGCCGATGACCTGGCCGTGCCACAGCAGCGGCAGCGCATAGTGGCCCAGCTTGCGCCGTGCTGCCGGCGTGTAGGCCTCGAAGCGGTACTCCCAGCCCCAGAACAGCGTAAAGCGCCGGCGGTCCCAGACGATCGGGTCGAAGGGCGCCAGCAGCCGGACCGCCTCGTCGTCATGGTGTCGGCGCGAGGCCGGCTGCTCGCCGTCCGGCCACAGCCAGTCGATGCCGTCGATGCAGTGTGACGGGTGCCGCGCCCTGGCGCGGGCAAGAGCCGCTGCGCGCTCACCCTGCCATTGCGGCACGCCACCGCGGCACAGGTAGCTGAGCAGCTGGCCCAGCGAAGCCGCCGGCAGCGGCGCATAGGTATGGATCAGTCGGTCCACCAGCGCGTCGTGGCGGCGGCGGGCCTCGGCCGGATCGGCCGGCGGCGGCAGCGCGTCGCGCGCGGCGTAGACGCGCACGCCGCCGTCGCGCCGGGCGATGCGCAGCAGCCCCCGGTAGTGCATGCAGTCCAGCAGCTCGGTGGAGGCCCGGCCGGTGCCGCCGAACCAGTTACGCACCCGGCCGTGCGCGAAATGCGCGTCCACCTCGGCCGGGTGCACCGCGCCGCGCTCGCGCACGAAGTCCAGCACCGCCTGCGCCTGCCGCCAGCGCGCAGCCGGCCAGGCGTTACGCGCTGCGCGCGGGTGCATCAGCGCGGACAGTTCGCGTGGCACAAAGCCGTAGTTGACGAAGAAGTCCTCCTCCACGGCCAGCTGCGGATAGCGGCGCTCCAGGTCGCCGGCGCGGTAGCCGCGCACCCGGTGGCGCAGGATCAGGTCCTGCGCCCGGGCCGGGGCGCGCAGCGGGTCGGCCTGCACGAAGCCCAGCCGGGCCAGTGCGCGCGGCAGCGTGGTCGGGGCGAAGAGCGTGCGCGCTACGGCGTGGCGGCGCAGGGCAGACAGGTCCGGAGGCATGGGGGGGGGGATGATGCCCTCGACGGGCCTGGAACGAGAAAGGGGCGACTCGCGTCGCCCACTGTCCAGTGGTCTACCGGCTGCGGCCTTGTGGCTTTGGCACGGCCCTTTGGGCCTTCACATCGCTGCGCGATGTGAGCCTGCGCCGCAAGGCGAATGTTGCGCTGCGCGAACGCCGGGCCTACAGCCCGGCCGCTGCACGCAGCGCATTCGCCTTGTCCGTCCGCTCCCAGGTGAACTCGGGTTCGGCGCGGCCGACGTGGCCGTAGGCGGCTGTCTTCTCGTAGATCGGGCGCAGCAGGTCCAGCATCTGGATGATGCCCTTCGGCCGCAGGTCGAAGTGCTCGGCCACCAGCGCCGACAGCTTGTCGTCGCTCATCACGCCGGTGCCTTCGGTGTAGACCGTGATGTTCATCGGCTTGGCCACGCCGATGGCATAGGCCACCTGGATTTGGCATTGCTTGGCCAGGCCCGCGGCGACAATGTTCTTGGCCACGTAGCGCGCCGCATAGGCGGCCGAGCGGTCCACCTTAGACGGGTCCTTGCCGCTGAACGCGCCGCCGCCGTGCGGGCAGGCGCCGCCGTAGGTGTCGACGATGATCTTGCGGCCGGTCAGGCCGCAGTCGCCCTGCGGGCCGCCGATGACGAAGCGGCCGGTCGGGTTGACCAGGTAGCGCGTGTTCTTCAGCCACTCCTTCGGCAGCACCGGCTTGATGAGTTCCTCGACCACCGCCTCGACGAAGCTGGCCTTCATCTTCGTCGGCGTCTCGCTCTGGTCGGGGCTGTGCTGGCTGCTCAGCACCACGGTGTCGATACTGTGCGGCTTGCCGTCCACGTAGCGCATCGTCACCTGGCTCTTCGCGTCAGGGCGCAGGAAGGGCATCTTGCCGCTCTTGCGCAACTGGGCCTGGTGTTCCACCAGTCGGTGGGCGTAGTGGATCGGCGCGGGCATCAGGTCCGGCGTCTCGTCGCAGGCATAACCGAACTTCAGGCCCTGGTCACCGGCGCCGGTGTTCAGGTGGTCGTCGCTCGCGTGGTCCACGCCCTGAGCGATGTCGTTGGACTGCTTGTCATAGCAGACCATGACGGCGCAGCCCTTGTAGTCGATGCCGTACTCGGTGTTGTCGTAGCCGATGCGCTTGATCGTGTCGCGCGCGACCTGGATGTAGTCGAC
>JBEIHU010000189.1:0-8048 GCA_040381175.1 Burkholderiaceae bacterium | reverse complement strand
GGCGGCGGCCGGGCGGCTGGCCTCGGCCCGGCCGACCGCCGTCAACCTGGCGTGGGCGCTGCAGCGCATGCTGCGCCGGCTGCGGCCCCTGCCGCAGGCCCGGCGCCTGGCGGCGGCCTGGCAGGAGGCCGATGCCATCGCCGACGAAGACGTGGCCACCAACCAGGCGATCGGCCGGCACGGGCTGCAGCTGCTGCGAGCGCTGGCGCCGCGCCGCGCCGGCCCGCTGAACGTGCTGACGCACTGCAACGCCGGCTGGCTGGCCACCGTCGACTGGGGCACGGCGCTGGCGCCGGTGTACCAGGCGCAGGCCGCCGGCCTGGACATCCACGTCTGGGTCGACGAGACCCGGCCGCGCAACCAGGGAGCCAGCCTCACCGCCTGGGAGCTCGGCCAGCAGGGCGTTGCGCACACGCTGGTGGCCGACAACGCCGGCGGCCACCTGATGCAGCGCGGGCTGGTCGACGCGGTCATCGTCGGCTGCGACCGTGTCAGCGCCAACGGCGACGTGTGCAACAAGATCGGCACCTACCTGAAGGCGCTGGCCGCGCGCGACAACGGCGTGCCGTTCTACGTGGCGATGCCGCTGTCGACGCTGGACTTGTCGCTGCACGACGGGCTGCGCCAGATCCCGATCGAGGAGCGCAGCGCGCGCGAACTGACGCACATCGGCGGGCTGGCGGCAGGCGGTGAATGGGTCGAGGTGCAGATTGCCCCGGACGGCTGCGCGGCGGCCAATCCAGCCTTCGACGTCACGCCGGCCGCGCTGGTCAGCGCGCTGATTACCGAGCGCGGCATCGTGGCGGCCCGGCTCGACGTGCTGCGCGAGCTGGCCGAGGCCGCGACATGAATCTGGATGAGAACGCGTTGCGCAAACAGGCTGTGCAGGCCATCCGCAGGCTCGATGCGCTGGGCCTGAACCGCGGCAGCACCGGCAACCTCAGTCTGCGCTGCGCGCGCGGCGGCGCGCACGGCATGCTGATCACGCCCACCGGCATGGGCGCGGACGACCTGCAGGCGCAGGACATGGTCTGGGTGGGTTTCGACGGCGCGGTGCAGGGCGAGTGGCGGCCCTCGTCGGAATGGCATTTCCACCAGGAGATTCTTCGCCGCCGGCCCGACGTGCAGGCCGTGGTCCACACCCATTCGGTCAACGCCACCGCGCTGGCCTGCCTGGAACGCGAGCTGCCGCCCTTCCACTACATGGTGGCGGTGGCCGGTACCGACACGATCCCCTGCGTGCCGTACCACACCTTCGGCAGCGAGGCGCTGTCGGCGGCGGTGGCGCAGGCGCTGCGCGAGGGCAACGCCTGCCTGCTGGCGCACCACGGGCTGGTGGCGGCCGGGTCCACGCTGGCGCAGGCGATGAAGATCGCGATCGAGATCGAATCGCTGTGCGAGGTCTACCTCAAGGCGCTGGCCGTGGCTGAGCCGTCGCGGCTGAGCGCGGCGCAGATGGCCGAGGTGCTGGACAAGTTCAGCAGCTACGGGCGCTCGCGCCGGAGTTGATGCGGTCGGGCCAGGTGGCCAGCAGCAGGCCGGCCAGCGCCAGCGCAAAGGCCACCAGATGCATGGCGCCGAAGGCCTCGCCCAGGAACAGCACGCCGACCAGGGCCGCGCTGATCGGCAGCATCACCGTGAACACGCCGGCCTGCGGCGCCGGCACATGGCGCAGGCCCTGCATCCACAGCCAAACGGTGACCATGCTGGCGGCGATGGAATAAAAGCCCAGCAGCAGCCAGGTGGCGGCGGGCACGGCAGTGAAATCGAAGCGCAAGGCTTGCCACAGCCCCAGCGGCGTGACCAGCGCAAGGCCCCACAGGTTGATCAGCGCGCTGATGCGCCGCGGCGACACCTTGCCGGTCAGCCGTTTGCCGATGACCACGTAGCTGGCCTCGCACAGCACCGCGCCCAGCAGCAGCAGGTAGCCCCAGTGCGTGGCGGCCGTGGCCGGCGTGCCGCTGCTGTGCTTGGCCAGCGCCAGCAGCACGATGCCCAGCACCGCGCAGCCGATGGCCGCCAGCACGCGGCCGCGGATGCGCTCGCCGAGGAAGATGCGCGACAGCAGCGCCACTGCCGCCGGAATCGCCGCCATGACCACGCCGGCCGCCACCGCGGAGGTGAGCATCACCCCGAAAAGCATGCAGATCGAAAACAGGAAGTTGCCGAGGAAGCTTTCCCAGAACAGCAGCTTGCGGTCATACGCCGACAGCGGCGCGTCGCCCGCGCGGCGGCGCACCCAGTGCGCCATCGCCACCGCGGCGATGCCGAAGCGCAGCCAGGCCAGCAGGAACACCGGAAAGGCCGCTACCAGCAGCTTGGACAACCCCACGTAGGAGCCGACCACCGCCATGCTGGTGGCCAGGCTGGCATAGGCCAGCAGCGGTACCGCCGGGTGGGCGGCGCTCAAACCGGCTTGTTGTGCGAGCCGTCGCACAGCGGCTGTTTGGCGCTGGCCTTGCAGCCGCAAAAGTAGACCGTCTGGTCGGCGGTGGCCGTGTACTTGTGCGGCGTGAAGCTGCCGCCTTTGTGCGAACCGTCGCAGAAGGGCTGCTTCTTGCTGAGCCCGCAGGCGCACCACCAGTAGTCCTTTCCGGCTTGCACGGCCACGGCAAAAGGTGTGTCGGCGGCGCGATGGGCGGTCGTCATGCGGTGTTCTCCTTTGGGGGTGGATCAGAAGGCCTGCGCGTAGCGCCGAAGCTCCCAGTCGCTGACATGGTGCTGGTACTCGGCGATCTCGGCGCGCTTCAGGCTCAGGAACTGTTCGGTCAGCGTTTCGCCGAGTGTGGTGCAGATCAGTTCGTCGGCGGCCAGCGCGTCCAGCGCCTCGCCCAGCGACTGCGGCAGCAAGGCGATGCCGCGCTCGCGGATCTGGGCCAGCGGCATGTCGAACAGGTCGTCGGTGCAGTCCGGCGGCGGTTCGAGCTTGCGATCGATGCCGTCGAGGCCGGCGGCGATGAGCCCGGCGGTGCACAGGTAGGGGTTGGCGCTGGCATCGGGCACGCGCCACTCGAAGCGGCCGTGCAGCGTGCGCAACGCCGCGGTGCGGTTGTTGGGCCCCTGCGCCAGGCAGGCCGGCGCCCAGCTCGTGCCAGACAGGGTTTCGTAGACGCGCAGCCGCTTGTAGGAGTTGACGGTGGGTGCCGCCAGCGCGGTGAGGGCGGCCGAATGGGCCATCACGCCGGCGATGAACTGTCGGCCCACGGGCGAGAGCGTGGCTTCGCGGTCGGCGCTGCCGTCGCTGCGGCGCGGCACGAAGACACATTGCGCGTTGTCCGGGCGCTTCGGGTTCCAGCCGGACCACAGCGACACGTGAAAGTGCATGCCGCTGCCGGGCTGGTCGCTGAAAGGCTTTGGCATCATCGAGAAGACGATGCCGTGGGATTCGGCCAGCGACTGCGCGGCCAGCTTGAACAGCATCAGGTGGTCGGCACTGGCCAGCGCCTCGTCGAAGCCGAAATTCAACTCGTACTGGCCGTGCGCGTCTTCGTGGTCGATCTGCAGCACGTCCAGCCCGCAGCTGGACAGCGCGGCCTGCAACTCGTGCAGCAGGCCTTGCTGGCGCGCCAGCGAGCGCAGGTCGTAGGAGGGCTTGTCGAGCCGGTCCTGGGCGTCGGCCGGCAGCCAGCGGTCACCTTCGCGCTTGAGGAGGAAGAACTCGGGCTCGATGCCGGTGCGCAGGTGCCAGCCGCGCTCGGCCAGGCGGGCCACCGCGCGCTTGAGCACCTGGCGCGGGCAGGCATCGAAGGGCTGGCCGGCGACGAAGCCGTCGCAGACGATGCGCGCCACCCCGGGCATCCAGGGCAGGGCCGTGGTGGTGCTGGCGTTGCCGCGGGCGTAGTACTCGGAGCGCGGCCCGGTGCGCGGCAGGCCCGTGCCGGGAATCGACGGCCCGGCGAAACCGGCGCCGTCGGTCAGCAGCTCGTCGAAATGCGCCAGCGGGACCAGCTTGCCCTTGGCCACGCCGTGGATGTCGGTGAACTGCGCCAGCAGCGTGTGCACGCCGTCTGCGCGCAGTCGTTCAATCAGGTCCTTCATGGCCACCTTCCGCGCTGCGCATGCCGCGGATGCTACGCCGCGGCTTCAATCCCGGGCGCAGACGTTCAGAAGGACACCACCACCGAGGCGCCGAGCACGCTGTTGCTCTTGCGGTAGCTCATGTCGTTGACGTAGTAGAACACCGGCAGGCTGGCCCAGTCGTAGCGGGCTTCGAGCTTGAACATGGTGTACTCGTTGAACACGTAGTTCAAGCCGACCGACAAAGCGTAGCGGTTTGCGCCTTCGTCGCAGCCGGCGACGAACACACCGGCATTGCCGCAGCCGAGGTTGCCGTCGGGGCCGATGCCGTTGCCGGAATCAATGCCATAGCCGAGCAGCCCGTCGCCGTTGCGCGAATTGTTGATGTAGTCGAAGCGGCCCACGCCTTCCAGCCGCGGCGTGAGTTTGTAGGCTGCCAGCGCCGACAGGCCGTACCACGAGGCCGTCTGCAAGTTGCCATTGGCATCGGGTGTGATGGCCGCGTCCTTCTGGTAGCCGTAGCTCAACTGGCCCTGCAGCGTCCAGTCGCCGCGGATGAAGTAGCCGTCGATCTCGATCAACCCAAGGTTGGAGTTGGCATAGGTGCCAGTTCCGAGCGGATCGCCGTTGATGAAATTAGGCGCCTGTCCGTAAACGCCGGCCGCGCCGAACCCCTGGTACTCGCCGCGCGCATAGTCGACGCGGAAGGCCAGCACCGAGCCCTTGGCAGCCGAGGAATTGGCGTTTTGGTTCATCTGCGCCAGCATGCCCTTGGTGACCCACTTGCCGGTGGAGTATTCGATGCCAGCGCCGATGTAGGCGGTGGGCAGCGTGAAGTCGAACAGCAGGTTGTGCGTGATCAGCTTGTTCAGCGACGGCTGCAGCATTTCGTAACCCGACCAGTCGGGGATCTGGCCGGCAATGAAACGCGTCTGCAGGTCGGTCAGCGGCACGGACACGCTGGCCTCGTGCACGATCGACGGGCCGTCGATCACCGAACCGGCGCCGCGCTGCGGCGCCAACGTCAGCCGCCAGCGCGTGCCATCCTGCATCTCCTTCTGGAAGTCGAACAGGGCTATACCGATATAGGAGTTCCAGTAGTTGTAGCCATAGTTGGCCACCGAATCCAGGAACTGGAACCCGGCCAGGTCCTGCGCCCGGTTGTAGATGTAGGCGGCCTGCATCTGGCCGCTGATCTTCAGGCCGCCGAAGCCGCCTTCGTCGCGCGCATCCTCCATCGCCTCGACCTTGACGGTCAGGCGGTTCAACTCGGCCGCCTGCTCCGGCGTCATGCCCCATTGCGGCGTTCCCGGCGCCGGCTGCCTGGCCTGGCTGTCCTTGAGCTGCTGTTCCAACTGGCCGACCCGCTCGCGCAGCGCCTTGAGTTCGTTCAGCACCTCGGCATTGCTCTGTGCCGCCACGGGGAAGGCGGCGGCCGCTGCCAGGGCGAGCACGGTGAGCTTGGATGGGTTGAGCATGGTCTTCGTTCTCCTGAGCTACAGCGGTCGATTGTGGGGTGAGGCGGGGGCGTCAGCCGCGCGAGGCTTCGGCCAGATCGAGCAGTCGTTTGCGTTCGGCGCGGGCGATCATGTAGCTGGCCACCAGCACCCCAACGGCCACCAGCAGCACGATCAGCGTGGCCACCGCGTTGACGCTCGGGTTCAAACCAAGCCGGGCGCGCGAGAAAATCACCAGCGGCATTGTCGTGGCCCCCGGGCCGGAAAGGAAGGCCGACAGCACCACGTCGTCCAGCGAGATGGTGAAGGTCAGCAGCCAGGCCGACAGCAGCGACTGCGAGATCATCGGCAGCGTCACCAGCCAGAACACCTGGGAGGGCTTGGCGCCCAGGTCCATCGCCGCCTCTTCGAGCGAGGGGTTCAGGTCGAGCAGCCGCGACTGCACGATCACCGCCGCATAGGCCATGCCGAGCAGCAGGTGGCCGAGCCAGATGGTCATCATGCCGCGCTCGGGGAAGCCGATCGCGCGCTGCACCGACACCAGCATCAGCAGCAGCGACAGGCCCACCACGACCTCGGGCATGACCAGCGGCGCGTTGACCATGCCGCTGAACAGCGTGCGCCCGGTGAAGCGCTTGTAGCGCACCAGCGCGAACGCGGCCATCGTGCCCAGCACCACCGAGCCGCAAGCCGTGAGGAAGGCGATCTTCAGGCTGAGCCACAGGCCGGCCTGGATCTCGCGATCCTCGAGCAGCGCGGCATACCACTTCAGCGTGAAGCCGCGCCAGACGTTGGGGATCGGCGAGTCGTTGAACGAGTAAAGCACCAGCGCGACGATCGGCAGGTACAGGAAGACGAAGCCGGCCGACAGCCAGCCGCGCCCGAACCAGCGGTTGAAGGCGGCGCTGGTGCCGCGTTTCACTTGCGCTGCTCCTGGGCCTCGGCCTGGTACTTGTTGAAGATGGCCAGCGGCACGATGATCAGCAGCACCATCACCACGGCCACGCTCGAGGCCATCGGCCAGTCGTTGTTGGAGAAGAACTCGTCCCACATCACGCGGCCGATCATCAGCGTCTGCGGGCCGCCCAGCAGCTCGGGGATGACGAACTCGCCGATGCAGGGGATGAACACCAGCATCGAGCCGGCGATGATGCCGGCCTTGGACAGCGGCACGGTGACCTTCCAGAACGCCACCCAGGCGGTGGCCCCCAGGTCGGCCGCCGCCTCGAGCAGGCGCAGGTCCATCTTCGCCAGGTTGCTGTACAGCGGCAGGATCATGAAGGGCAGGTAGGTGTAGGTCATGCCAAGCACCAGCGAGAAGGGGGTGTGCATCAGCTTGCCCGGCGCGGCGATCAGCCCCAGGGCGTAGAGCAGCTGGTCGATGCCGGTGCCGATCAGCAGGTCGGCGACCCAGCCGTTGTCGCTGAGCAGGCCCTTCCAGGCATACACGCGCAGCAGGAACGATGTCCAGAAGGGCAGCATCACCAGCATCAGCAGCGTGGGCTGCAGCGTCTGCCGCGCTCGCGCCATGAAATAGGCGAACGGGTAGCCGATGAGCAGACACAGAACCGTCGTCGCCGCCGCGTACTTCAGGCTGGCCAGATAGGTCTGCAGGTAAAGCGCGTCTTCGGTGATGAAGACATAGTTCGACAGCTTCAGCGTCAGCTGCAGCACGCCGTCCTGCAGCGTGAGCAGGTCCTTGAAGCTCACCGCCTCCATCTCGGAGACGCTGATCTTGAAGACGATGAAGAACGGAAGGAGGAAGAACACCAGCAGCCACAGGAAGGGCAGGCCGATGACGGCGTTGCGGCCGCTGAGCATCCGCCGCAGACGGGCCATCATGCGGTCAGCACCACGTGGGCCGAGCGCGACCAATGCGCCCAGACGGTGTCGCCCCAGGTGAACACGTCATCGCGGTGGCGCTGCACGTTGGCCAGGCTGATCTTCAGGCGCGCGCCGCTGCTGAGCTCGACGTGGTACACGGTGAAGCTGCCGAAGTACGACAACTCCTTGATGACGCCGTGGGCGGTGTTGTAAGGGTCCTCGGGCTGCTTGCGCGACAGGTGGATCTTCTCCGGGCGCAGCGCCACCGTCACCGGTTGCCCCTGGTTGCCGGTGATGCCGTGGCCTACGAAGTGCTTGCAGTCGGCGCAGCCGATGATCACGTGGTCGGGCTCGTCGACCTCGACCACGCCGTCGAGCAGGTTCACGTTGCCGATGAAGTCGGCGACGAAGCGGTTGGCCGGCGTCTCGTAGACCTCGCTCGGCGGCCCGACTTGCAGGAAGCGGCCCTCGCTCATGATGGCGATGCGCGAGGCCATGGTCATGGCCTCTTCCTGGTCGTGCGTGACCATCACGCAGGTCACGCCCACGCTCTCGATGATGTTGACCAGCTCGATCTGGGTTTCCTCGCGCAGCTTCTTGTCCAGTGCGCCTAGCGGTTCATCCAGCAGCAGCAGCTGCGGCTGCTTGGCCAGGCTGCGCGCCAGCGCCACACGCTGCTGCTGGCCGCCCGACAACTGGTGCGGCTTGCGCTGCGCGAACTTGGCCAGCTGCACCAGCTTCAGCATGGCC
>JBEIHU010000188.1:0-8067 GCA_040381175.1 Burkholderiaceae bacterium | reverse complement strand
GCCGGCGCCATCCCGGGTACCGGCACAGGCCCGTCAGCCGATGCCGCCGGCACGAAGTCGCCGAAGGCCGCTGCGGCGACCACCGACACGACCCGTGACGCGCGCAAGACCGCCACGGCTGATGCGAACAAGGCCGGCGCCATCCCGGGTACCGGCACAGGCCCGTCAGCCGATGCCGCCGGCACGAAGTCGCCGAAGGCCGCTGCGGCGACCACCGACACGACCCGTGACGCGCGCAAGACCGCCACGGCTGAAGCGAACAAGGCGGGCGCCATTCCGGGCACGGGCACGGGTCCTTCGGCCGAAGCCA
Source organism: Burkholderiaceae bacterium (assembly GCA_040381175.1). Taxonomy (GTDB): domain Bacteria; phylum Pseudomonadota; class Gammaproteobacteria; order Burkholderiales; family Burkholderiaceae_C; genus Rubrivivax. Next base: position 7,757 of record JBEIHU010000188.1, on the reverse strand, counting down.
ACGCTGCGCCGAAGAAGTAGTCTGTACTCGGCCTGTCGGCGCGGTCGCCGACGGGCTCTTAGGCGGCGATGGTCCTTGCGGGCCGTCGCCGTTTCCATTTGTGCGCCGTGCGTTGGGCTTGTGAGCATATTGCGCAGTCGCTATGCTTGGGTGCCCCTACCGCGGGCTCGTCAGGCCCGTGCATGGCTTTCAGCTCCAGGAGACCCCGATCATGAAGACGACCCCCGGCGCGCTGATCTTGGCCGCGATCACCCTGTTGGCTGCCCATGCTGTCCTGGCCCAGGCGCCCGCCCGGGCCGAAGTCAAGAAAGACACGGCCGAGGCCAACAAGGCCGGTGCGATCCCTGGCAAGGGCACCGGACCCAATGCCAATGCGGCGCCACCGATCTCGGCCAAGTCGGAAGTGCCACGTGCCGAAGTCAAGAAGGAAACCGCTGCCGCGAACAAGGCCGGGATGATCCCCGGCACCGGCACCGGCCCGTCCGAGACGGCCGCCGGTCAAACCTCGCCGAAGGACCAGGCCGCCAGTTCGATGACCACGCGTGCCGAGCGCAAGAAGGACACCGCAGCTGCCAACAAGGCGGGTGACATCAAGTCGGGCGAAGCCAACCTGCCCGCCAAGCAGAAGTAGCGCGGTTGCTCCGGCCCGCGCGCGGGCCTACCGGGCCGGCCGCCGGGGCTGGCACCTCCGTCACCGCGGTTTCAGCGCGCAGGCATGCTTTCGAGACGCAACAAAGCTTGCTTGCGCTCTAGGCCGCCGGCGTAGCCGGTGAGGGAGCCGTCGCGCCCGAGCACGCGGTGGCAAGGCACGATGATCGACACTGGGTTGCGGCCGATGGCTGCACCGGCCGCGCGCACCGCGCTGGGCGAGCCGGCCGCAGCAGCCACCGCGGCATAGGTGCTGGTGCGGCCCGCCGGGATGGCAATCAGCGCGGCCCACACCGCCCGCTGGAACGGCGTGCCCTGCGCGTCCAGCCGAACCCTGAAGCGATGGATCGGGCCGCCTTGCCAGTAGGCATCGAGTTCCAGCCGAGCCTGGGCGATGAACGGTTGCTGCGGGTCCACCGGAGCGTCCAGGCGGCCGGGGTGGTGCGCCTGCCCGTCGAACCACAGGCCAGCGAGCCCTTGGTCCGTGGCGGCCAAGGTGATCGGTCCCAGCGGGGAATCCAGCCGGGCTTGCGCCACCAGGTTCTGCGCTTTCATGTCTTGTCCTCCAAGGTCTGCCAAAGGCCCATCAGCGCGTAGGCCCGCCATGGCCGCCAGGCTTCGGCGCGGGCCAGCACCTGGGCCGCGTCGCGGGTGCCCAGCGCATTGAGCACGCCAATGTCCGTAGCGGCAAAGGCATCCGGCCAGGCGAGCACGCGCAGGGCAATAAGCTGAACCGTCCATTCGCCGATGCCGGGCAGCGCGCGCAGCGCCGCCAGCGTGTCAACCAGCGGCGCTCCCGGGTGCAGTGCGATCTTCCCCGCGGCCACTGCGCGGCCCAGCGCCTGCAGCGCGGTGACTCGCTGGCGCACGATGCCGAGCCGGCCGATCCGCTGGGCGTCGGCGTCGGCGATGTCCTCGGCGCTCGGGAACATGCGATCCAGGTCGGCGAACGGCGTGTCGATGGGCTGGCCGAACTCTGCCACCAGCCGGCGCGTCAGCGTGCGCGCGGCGCCCACCGTGACCTGCTGGCCGAGAATGATGCGGCTGGCAGTCTCGAACCCGTCCAACGCCCCGGGGACGCGCAATCCCGCTGGCGCCAGTGTCGGCAAGGTGGCCAGGCTCGGCTCGATCAGCAAGGGATCGGCATCAAGGTCCAGCGCATGACGCAGCCGCCGCATCAAGGCTCCAGCGGCTGGCAGCAGGCCGGGCGCCAGGCTCAGCTGCACCTCGTGGCGAGCTGGTGCAAAGCGACATTGCAGCCAGCCTCGCAGCCACTGTCCCTGGTATGGCCAGCGCACGGTGCGTCGCATCTCCAGGCCGTGGACTGTCTCGACGCCGGGCAGGGCGCGCCGCGCGAGAAAGCCCAGCATGCCGTCAATGTCGTAGGGCGGCCGGTAGGCCAGGCGCAGGACCGGCACGCCGTCGCGCGCACGGGCCGCCGCCGAAGGCGCGCCAGTGGCCTGCTGGCGCAAGGCGCTGGGATTCATGCGGTAGCGCTGCATGAAGGCCGCGTTGAAGCGGCGCAGGCTGGCGTGCCCGCTGGCCAGCGCCACCTGGGTCACGGGCATGTCGGTGTCGGTCAGCAGCTGCTTGGCCAGCAGCAGCCTCTGGGTGCCGAGATAGTCGATTGGCGTCACGCCGTGTGCCCGGCGGAAGATGCGCCGCAGATGCCGGTCGGTCACGCCAAGCCGCGCAGCGATGTCGGGCAGGTACGGGTCGTTACCGCTGCACGCGGCTTGCTCGATCAGTCGCGCAGCCTTCTGCGCCAGCACCTGCGATGAATCGGCCAGCGACAGCCCCGGCGCCAGCTCGGGCCGGCAGCGCAGGCAGGGGCGGAAGCCTTCGCGCTCGGCGCTGGCGGCGTTGGCGAAGAACCGGCAGTTTCGGCGCAGCGGCGTGCGCACCCGGCACACCGGGCGGCAGTAGATGCCCGTGGACGTGACCCCTACGAATATCCGGCCGTCGAAGCGGGCATCGTGCGTCTTCAGCGCCAGGTAGGCGGCGTCCTCGTGCAGGGTCATGCATCAATGATAGGCGGAGGCTGCAGCTGGACTGGCCGTTTTCGGACCTGTGCATGGCGCGGGCTTGTCACGAGGCCCTGCCTACAATCCGTGCACCATCGCTACCCGGCAGCGCCCCCATGCAGGTCGACCCCACCGCGTTCAAGGCCTACGACATCCGAGGCATCGTCGGCCGCAGCATCGACGAGGCCTTTGCGGAACATCTGGGGCGCGCCTTCGGCTCCGAGGCCGTGGCTGCCGGCGAACGCGCCGTCGCGGTCGGCCGCGACGGCCGTCTGTCCGGGCCCTCGCTGGCTGCGGCGCTGATCCGCGGCCTGGCCTCGACCGGGCTGGACGTCGTCGACCTGGGCGCGGTGACCACGCCGATGCTGTATTACGTGGCCGCAACACGCGGCGAGCATGGCTGTCGCAGCGGGATACAGGTCACCGGCAGCCACAACCCGAAGGACTACAACGGTTTCAAGATGGTGCTGGCAGGCCGCGCCATCCATGGCGCCGAGATCCAGGGCCTGCGCCGGCGCATCGAAGCCGAGGCCTACACACAGGGCGCCGGCCGCAGCGCGGCGATGGAGGTCGCGGCGGAGTACCGCTCGCGCATCGTTGGCGACATCGGCCAGAAGCGGCGCATGAAGATCGTCGTCGATTGCGGCAACGGCATCCCCGGCGCCACCGCACCGGGGATCCTGCGCGCACTGGGCAACGAGGTGATCGAGCTTTACAGCGAGGTCGACGGTAACTTTCCCAACCACCACCCCGACCCCAGCAAGCCCGAGAACCTGGCCGAACTGATCCGCGCGGTGCAGGCCACCGGCGCCGAGATCGGTCTGGCCTTCGACGGCGACGGCGACCGGCTGGGCGTCGTCACCCGCGACGGCCAGATCATCTACCCCGACCGGCAACTCATGCTTCTTGCCACCGATGTTCTGCAGCGCCACCCTGGCGCGTCGATCCTGTTCGACGTCAAGTGCTCGATGCACATGGGCCCGACCATCCGCGGCGCAGGCGGGGTGCCGCTGATGTGGATGATCGGCCATTCGCTGATGAAGGCCAAGCTCAAGGAGACCGGCGCACCGCTGGCCGGCGAGATGAGCGGCCACATCTTCTTCAGCGAGCGCTGGTACGGCTTCGACGACGCGACCTACACCGCTGCGCGGCTGCTGGAAATCCTGTCGCGCAGCAAGGACCCGAGCGCGGTGCTGAACGCGCTGCCCACCAGCCACAGCACGCCGGAGCTGAACGTGCCCTGCGCCGAGGGCGAGCACCACCGCGTGGTGCAGCAACTGCGCGAGCAGGCGCGCTTCGAAGGCGCCAAGGAAATGGTCACCATCGACGGCTTGCGTGCCGAGTTCGCCGACGGCTTCGGCCTGGTTCGTGCCTCCAACACCACGCCAGTGCTGGTCCTGCGCTTCGAAGGCGATTCACCTGCGGCGCTGCAGCGCATCCAGGAGCAGTTCATGGCCGCGTTGCGCGCGGTCAAGCCCGACGCACAGATCGCCACGGCGGCGCATTGACCCGGCAACGCCGGCAGGCGCCGCGCCAATGAAGAACTGGCTGGCGCGTGCGGGCTACACGACGCTGCTGCGTCTGTTGACACCCGCCTACCTGCTGCGGCTATGGTGGCGCGGGCGGCGCGAGCCGCTGTACCGCCAGGCGCTGGCCGAACGACTGGGCTGGGGATACTGCGCCGCCCGGCCAGGCGCGCTGTGGCTGCACGCCGTCTCCCTGGGCGAGACCCGCGCGGCAACCGCGCTGGTGGATGCGCTGCGCACGCAGCGACCCGGGCTGCGCCTGCTGCTCACGCACGGCACCGCCACCGGACGCGAGGCCGGCGCGGCGTTGCTGCGAGAAGGTGACGCCCAGACATGGCTGCCCTGGGACACGCCCGGCGCGGTGCGTCGCTTCCTGCGCCATCACCGGCCTGCGGCCGGCGTCCTATTGGAAACCGAGATCTGGCCGAACCTGCTGCACGCTGCGGCGGCGCAACAGGTGCCGATGGTGCTGGCCAACGCGCGGCTGAGCCAGAAGAGCCGCGACAAGGGCGAGCGCATCGGCGCCCTGGTCAGGCCGGTGGCCGGCACGCTGGCGGCGGTACTGGCGCAGACCGAGGCCGATGCGCTGCGACTGCGCAGCTTCGGCGCCAGCCGCGTGATGGTCTGCGGCAACCTGAAGTTCGATGTCAGCCCCAACCCGGAGCTGCTGGCCCGCGGGCTGCATTGGCGACAGTTGCTGGCCCGACCGGTGGTGCTGGCGGCCGTGACGCGCGAAGGCGAGGAGATGCCCCTGTTGCAGTGCTGGTCTGTGCTCGATGCGCCTCGGCCGTTGCTGCTGCTGGTGCCGCGCCATCCGCAGCGCTTTGACGCCGTGGCCGACATGGCGGCGGATTTCGGCTTCAGGCTGCAGCGGCGCAGCGGCTGGTCGGCATTGCCGCCGACCGAGGCGCTGCAGGCCGACGTCTGGCTGGGCGATTCGATGGGCGAAATGCCGCTGTACTACGCCGCGTCCGATGTGGCACTGCTCGGTGGCAGCTTTGGCCGCTATGGCGGGCAGAACCTGATCGAGGCCGCAGCCTGCGGCTGCCCGCTGGTGATGGGGCCGCACACCTACAACTTCAGCGAGGCCGCCGAGCTGTCGCTGGCTGCCGGTGCGGCGCTGCGCGTGGCGGGTATCGAAGAAGGCGTAGCCCGGGCGGTGGCGCTGGCGCGCAATCCGGCGCGCGACGAGTGGGTGCAGCGGGCCTTCGCCTTCGCTGGCGCTCACCGGGGAGCGGCCGAGCACATGGCCCGCGAAGTGCTGGCGGTGGCCGGTTCGCGCCTGTCCTGAAGCGCGCGGACTACTTGGCCAGCAGGCTGTTCACCGCCAGAAGGTCGTTCGGGGTCAGCTGGCCCGAGGCCTGGCGCAGCCGAAGGCTGTTGACGAGCACGTCGTAGCGCGACTTGAAAAGGTCACGCTGCGTCTGGAACAGCTGCGTCTGCGCGTTGAGCACGTCGATGTTGACGCGAACGCCAACTCGGTAGCCGAGTTGGGTGGCCTCCAGCGAAAGCCGGCTGGACGACTCCGCCGCTTCCAGCGCCTTGACCAGCGCCTCGCCCGACTGCACGCCCCAGAAGGCAACGCGTGTGTTCTGCGCCACGGTACGGCGGGCGTTCTCGAATTCCTCGCGCGAGCGCTGTTCCAGCGACACGGTTTCCTTGATGCGGTTCTGCACCGAGCCGCCGGTGTACAGCGGCCAGTTCAGCTCGACCCCGATCGAGCCGGTGCGCGTGGTGCCCGGGATGATCGAATCGCCGGTGGCGTAGTTCGCGCCCAGCGAGGCCACCGCATCGATGGTCGGCAGCTCGCCGGCCTTCGCCTTGTCGATCTCCAGCTTGGCGACCCCGAGCGCGGTGCGTGCGCGGATCACCTGCGGATGCAGGGTGTCGGCCACCGTGACCCATTCCTCGACGTTGTTCGGCACGATGGTGGGCAGCACCACGGGCGCGACCAGCGGCAGCGGGTCGATGTCGCGGCGGCCGACCAGGTAGGCCAGGGCAATGCGCCGGTTGATCAGGTTGTTTTCGGCGGCGATTTCCTGCGCGGCGGCCAGGTCGGCGCGTGACTGGGCCTCGCGCGTATCGGTGATGGTGGCCGTGCCGACCTCGAAGTTGCGCCTGGCCGAGGCCAGCTGCTCGAGGATGTAGGTCTTGTTGGTCTTGGCCAGCGCCACGTCGTCCTTCGCCGAGAGCACGTCGAAGTAGGCTTGCGTGACCCGGATGATCAGGTCCTGCTCCGCCGATTCGAGCTCGGCCTTCGATGCGATCAGCGAGCGCTGGGCCTGCTCCATCGTTGCCTGGTTGGCGCGGTTGAACAGTGGCATGCGGCCGTTCAGGCCGGTCTGCAGCGCGTTGTTGTCTCCTGAGCCACCGCGCGGCAGGTCGATCTGAGTGGCCACTCCCTTGACGTTGGCCGACAGCGTGGGCAGCCCCAGCGCGTTGGCTTGCGCCGCCCGGTACTCGGCGGCTTCTGCCTGGGCACGCGCAGCCAGGTATGTGGCGTCATAGGCGCGCGCCGCTTCGTACAGCGTGGTCAAGCCCTGCGCATCGGCGGCGCTGCTCAGGCACAGGGTCAGCAACAGCGGAACGATCAACAGGCGTGCCGAGGGCAACAAAGTGCGCTTGCGTGTCATGCGAATCATCCTTCTGCCTCGAGGATAGCCGTTGTTTCTTATAACACTGCAGCAGTCCGAATCCCGCCCGTTGCCTCACCCGGCCACATGAATGAGGGCGTTGAGCGCCGCGCGCTGCTGGCTGCAGACCCTAGAAGCGGAATCGCTGCGGCTCGGGAAAGCCTCGCAGCCGCGGCGCCACCGTCTCGAACAGGTCGACCTGCGACCAGGCGTTGCCGGCCGCGCGGGTGAAGAGTTGCGCCCGCATGGCCGGCTCGTCGCCGACGATGGCCACCAGCCTGCCTCCGATCTTCAACTGCTCGAGCAGCGCCTGCGGCACCGCAGCTACCGATCCGGACAGAACGATCGCATCGAAGGGCGCCTCGCTGCGCAGGCCCATGGCACCGTCGGCACAAAGCACCGTGACGTTCATCACGGCTGCGCCGCGCAGGTTGTCCTTGGCCATGCGCGCCAGCGTCTCCGAGATCTCCAGCGTGACCACCTGGCGCGAGCGGTGCGCCAACAGCGCCGCCATGAAACCCGAGCCGGCGCCGACCTCGAGCACGCTCTCATGACGCTGCAACTGCAGCTCCTGGAGCAGCCGCGCCTCGACGCGCGGCGCCAGCATGCACTGGCCATCGGGCAGCGGGATCTCGGTGTCCATGAAGGCCATCGAGCGGTAGGCGGCGGGCACGAAGTCCTCGCGCTTGACCACGGCCAGCAGCGACAGCACCCCCGGGTCGAGCACCTCCCAGGGCCGGATCTGTTGTTCGATCATGTTGAAGCGGGCTTGCTCGAAGTTCATGGTGCGTTCCCTGCAGCGGTCATCGGCAAATTCTAGGTCGTGTGCATGACGGCAGCCTTGCCGGCGAAGCGGCGCCGCGCCCATGACGACAGGTCGTCCAGCCAGCAGTAGATCACCGGCACCACCACCAGCGTCAGCAGCG
>JBEIHU010000187.1:0-8101 GCA_040381175.1 Burkholderiaceae bacterium | reverse complement strand
ATCCGGCTCATGGCAGCCGCCTCGTGAAGACGCTCGACACCCCGCCCGAGCAGCGCAACCGCTATGCCCTCACCGACGCCGACGCCATCGAGCTGGCCAAGTACGCGGTGATCATCGAAAAGCACTACGGCCGCCCGATGGACGTGGAGTGGGGCAAGGACGGCCTCGACGGCAAGCTGTACATCCTGCAGGCCCGCCCCGAGACCGTGAAGAGCCAGGCCGGCGCCGTGGAGCAGCGCTTCAAGCTCAAGGGCGACCACCGCAAGACCCCCGTGCTGGCCGAGGGCCGCGCCATCGGCCAGAAGGTGGGCACCGGCCCGGTGCGGCTGGTGCGCAGCACGGCCGAGATGGAGCGCGTGCAGCCCGGCGACATCCTCGTCACCGACATGACCGATCCCAACTGGGAACCGGTGATGAAGCGGGCCGCGGCCATCGTCACCAACCGCGGCGGGCGCACCTGTCACGCCGCCATCATCGCCCGCGAGCTCGGCATCCCCGCCGTGGTCGGCTGCGGCGACGCCACCGAGAAGCTGGCCGAAGGCGCGCTGGTCACCGTCAGCTGCGCCGAGGGCGACACCGGCTTCATCTACGACGGGCTGATCGAGACCGAGGTCACCGAGGTCACGCGCGGCGAGATGCCGTACTGCCCGATCAAGATCATGATGAACGTCGGCAATCCGACGCTGGCCTTCGACTTCGCGCAGATGCCGTCCAGCGGCGTCGGCCTGGCGCGGCTGGAGTTCATCATCAACAACAACATCGGGGTGCACCCGAAGGCCATCCTCGACTATCCCAACATCGATGCCGACCTGAAGAAGGCCGTCGAGAGCGTGGCGCGCGGCCACGCCAGCCCGCGCGCGTTCTACGTCGACAAGCTGGTCGAGGGCGTGGCCACCATCGCGGCGGCCTTCTGGCCGCGGCCGGTGATCGTGCGCCTGTCGGACTTCAAGAGCAACGAGTACCGCAAGCTCATCGGCGGCACCCGCTACGAGCCCGACGAGGAGAACCCGATGCTGGGCTTCCGCGGGGCCAGCCGCTACATCAGCGGCGACTTCGCCGACGCCTTCGCGATGGAGTGCGAGGCGCTCAAGCGCGTGCGCAATGACATGGGTCTGGTGAACGTGGAGATCATGGTGCCCTTCGTGCGCACGGTGCGCCAGGCGCAGCAGGTCACCGAGATGCTGGCCGAGCGCGGCCTGCGGCGCGGGCAGAACGGGCTGCGGCTGATCATGATGTGCGAGGTGCCCAGCAACGCCATCCTGGCCGACCAGTTCCTGCAGCATTTCGACGGCATGTCGATCGGCTCGAACGACCTGACCCAACTGACGCTGGGCCTGGACCGCGATTCCGGCCTGGCGCAGCTGGCCGGCGACTTCGACGAGCGCGACCCGGCTGTCAAGGCGATGATCTCGCGCGCCATCACTGCCTGCCGGGCCACCGGCAAGTACGTCGGCATCTGCGGCCAGGGCCCCAGTGACTACCCGGACTTCGCCGACTGGCTGGCCCAGGAAGGCATCGTCTCGATCTCACTGAACCCGGACACGGTGGTCGACACCTGGCAGCGGCTGGCGAAGCGCTGAGCCTGCGCGTGCGCAGGGTGCGGTCGCGTCAAGACCGCGTTAGGGTAATGCCTAGTCGGGCTTGCGAGCGCTTTGCGCAGACTGTCAGAAAGCTGTAAGCCCCGGGCGAAAAAGTCCATTGGTTCTATCGTCGCCCCTATGTTGACCTTTCTGAACATCGCGCAACTGGTGCTGTACATCGCCTTGCTGACACTCCTCGGCCAGGGGTTGCTGTATGTGTTGGCCGGTGCCAAGCGCGACGGCAACATCTTCTACCAGCTGCTGCAGATCGTCAGCAAGCCCTTCACAGTGCTGGTGCGCAAGATCACGCCGGCGCAGGTGGCTGACCGGCATGTGCCGGTGGTCACTTTCTTCCTGCTGCTGATTGCCTACGCCGTGGTCACCTTCGAGAAGATCGCATTGTGCGTAGAGGCCGGCATGGAGGGCTGCCGGTGACGCGCCTGACCTATCTCTGGCTGAAGGGTCAGGCCGTGCTGTGGTTGTTGCTGGGCCGCAGCGACCCGGCCATGGCGGTGTTCGAGCAGATGGTGCGGCAGTTCCCGCAAGCCGCTTATCCGCGGGCCAGCCGCGCCCACCTGCATGCCCAAGCCGGCCGGCATGCGCTGGCGCTGGACGATTTCGATGCCCTGCTGCGGCTGCAGCCCGACGACGCGCACATCTGGTTCAACAAGGGTTTCGTCTACGAGCAGATGGAACGCTGGGACGAGGCGCTGACGGCGTTTCGCCGCGCCGCCGAACTCAGCCCGAAGCTCGACCGTGCCTGGTACGGCATGGGTCTGGTGCTGATCCGGCTGCAACGCTACGAAGAGGCGATCGCCGCGCTCAAGCGCAACACCGAATTGCAGCCAATGAGCCCCTATGGCTGGTACCAGCTGGCCCGGGTGCACGTGGACCGGCGCGAGCCCGCCGAGGCTTTGAAGATAATCCGTCACTTGAAGGGCTTCGAGCCCAAGGTGGCGGCCCAGCTTGAACGTGAGACCGGCTTGCTGGCCGGTGGCTCCTCCGCCTGAGTTCATTCCCTGATGCCCGACGCCCGTGTGGCGTGCCGTGTTCGATGACAAGGCGTGTACGCACGCCGATCCCTAAACCCACGCGGTCCATGCCGGACCGATTTCAAAGAGAGAGGAGACTGCGATGAAGGTGAGTGAGAACCACCGAGCCTACTGGCAGAAGAACTTGAGGATCACCGGTGTCTTGCTGGGCATATGGTTCGTCGTGACCTTTGTCGTGGCGTTCTTCGCACGAGACCTGAACTTCAATTTCTTCGGCTGGCCATTCAGCTGGTGGGTGGCTGGGCAGGGCGCGTTGGTGGTGTACGTGGTGATCATTGGGTTTTACGCGTACTACATGAACAAGCTCGATATCGAACACGGCGTGGCCGAGGAGGAATGACATGGCAGGCTTGAGCTTCGAACCTGATACCGGGGTCTCCAACAAGGAGGCCAATGCGGCCTTCAAGAAGGGCCTCAACAAGATCTACGGCTGGTACACCGGGGGCTTCCTGGCCTTCGTGGTGGTGCTGGCCATCGCCGAGCAGATGGGCCTGTCCCGCGGTGCCATCGGCATCGTCTTCCTGCTCGCCACCGTGGCGCTGTATGCCGGCATCGGCATCATGAGCCGCACCAACGACGCCGCCGAGTACTACGTGGCCGGCCGCCGCGTGCCCGCCGTCTACAACGGCATGGCCACCGGCGCCGACTGGATGTCGGCCGCGTCGTTCATCGGCATGGCCGGCACGCTGTACCTGACAGGCTACGGCGGACTGGCCTTCATACTGGGCTGGACCGGCGGCTACGTGCTGGTGGCGCTGTTCCTAGCGCCATACCTGCGCAAGTTCGGGCAGTTCACGATCCCCGACTTCCTGGGTGCGCGCTATGAAGGCAATGCCGCGCGCTTCGTCGGCATTCTCATCGCCATCCTCGTGTCCTTCGTGTACGTGGTGGCGCAGATCTATGGCGTGGGCTTGATCACCACCCGCCTGTCGGGCCTGGCCTTCGAGATCGGCGTGTTCGTCGGCCTCGGCGGCATCCTGGTCTGCTCGTTCCTGGGCGGCATGCGTGCCGTGACCTGGACGCAGGTGGCGCAGTACATCATCCTGATCATCGCCTACCTGATCCCGGTGGTGTGGCTGTCGGTGAAGCAGACCGGCGTGCCGGTGCCGCAGGCGATCTACGGTTCCCAGCTTGGGCAGGTCACCGCCAAGGAAAAGGTGCTGATCGCCGACCCGAAGGAGCAGGAGGTCATCGCCATCTTCAAGCAGCGCGCTGACGACCTGGGTGCCAAGCTCAAGGACGTACCCGCCGCGCTGGCAGCCGAGAAGGTCGCCGCCCAGAAGAAGCTGGACGACCTGAAGGCCGCCAACGCCCCGCTGGCCGAAGTGCAGGCTGCCGAGAAGGCCCTGGCCGCCGTGCCCAAGGACGAGGCCGCCGCCAAGGCCGCCTGGACCGCGGCGCAGGCGGCGAACAGCGCCCGTGCCCGTCCGCTGGCCGGCATGCCTCCGCATGCGCAGGCTTTCGCCGGTGACCCGAACGGCGACGCCAAGGCCCAGAAGACCTTCGACGAATCGCGCCGTAACTTCCTGGCGCTGGTGTTCTGCCTGATGGTGGGCACGGCCGCGCTGCCGCACATCCTGATGCGCTACTACACCACCCCGTCGGTGAAGGAAGCGCGCCAGTCGGTGACCTGGTCGCTGTTCTTTATCTTCCTGCTGTACTTCACCGCACCGGCCCTGGCGGTGCTGGTCAAGTACGAGGTGTTCAACGTGCTGGTGGGCACGCCCTTCGACAAACTGCCAGCCTGGATCGCATCCTGGGCGAGGGTCGACCCAGCGCTGCTGTCCATCAGCGACATCAACAAGGACGGCATCTTCCAGCTGGGCGAAATGCGCATCGGCGGCGACATCATCGTGCTGGCCACGCCCGAGATCGCGGGGCTGCCCTATGTGGTATCGGGCATGGTGGCGGCCGGTGGCCTGGCGGCGGCGTTGTCCACCGCCGACGGACTGCTGCTGACCATCGCCAATGCGCTCAGCCATGACCTGTACTACAAGATGATCGATCCCAACGCGCCCACCGCGCGCCGGGTGATGATCTCGAAGATCCTGCTGCTGGTGGTGGCCGTGGCTGCCGCCTACGTGGCGTCTTTGAAGGTCGCCGACATCCTGTTCCTGGTGTCCGCGGCGTTCTCGCTGGCGGCGGCAGGCTTCTTCCCGGCGCTCGTGCTCGGCGTCTTCTGGAAGCGGGCAAACAAGTGGGGTGCGGTGCTCGGCATGCTCGCCGGCGTCAGCGTCACCTTCTACTACATGGCGACCACCCAGGCCTGGATGCGCGGCCTGTTCGGCGTGACCGGCCCGGTGGCCGACTACACGTGGTGGGGCATCCTGCCGATCAGCGCCGGCATCTTCGGCGTGCCGCTGGGCTTTGCGGTGATCATCATCGTCAGCCTGCTGACCCCGGCGCCCAAGGCCGAGATTCAGGAGCTGGTGGAGCACGTGCGCTACCCCAACATCAAGACGGCGGCGGGCCGGGCCTGACGCACTGCATGCCCGGGGCGCCGCCGCAGCGGCGGTGCCCCTTGCCGGGCCTTCGAGGCGACTCGAAGGCCTTTTTTGTTCTTGTGCTGCGCTATACTCGTCGGCTTTTCCCTTGCCGCACCCGCTCTGGGGCCTCGAGCCGCGGAGGACGCTTCGGGGCGGCTTCCAACACTGGAATCCACAAGGAGTGTTCATGCGTCATTACGAGATCGTCCTGCTGATCCATCCAGATCAAAGCGAGCAGGTTCCCGCCATGCTCGAGCGCTACAAGGCGCTGGTGGCCGCTGGCGGCGGCACGGTGCATCGAGTCGAGGACTGGGGGCGGCGCCAGCTGGCCTACCTGATCCAGAAGCTGGCCAAGGCCCACTATCTGTGCCTCAACATCGAATGCAGCAGCGCCACGCTGGCCGAGCTGGAGACGGGCTTTCGCTTCAACGACGCCGTGCTGCGCCACCTGACGGTATCGCGAGACAGCGCCGTGACCGCGCCCTCGCCGATGATGAAGGCCAGCGACAAGGAAGAATCGCGCCGCCCCGCGCCGCAAGGCGCGTCGGCTTGAGACGGGCCGCGCGCCTGGCGCTTGCACCGGCTGTTGCGTGAACCGTTTGGTTCTCGCAGCCCGGCTGGTCGAACGCGGTGCTTTGCGTTATACGCCGGCCGGCTTGCCGGCTCTGGACTTCGAGCTGAAGCACGAATCCGAGCTCAGCGAAGATGGCCAGCCGCGCAAGGTGTCGGTGCAGATCAGGTCGGTGGCCATCGGACGCATCACGCACAGCCTGGCAGCGCTGGAACTGGGCAGCGCAGGCACTTTTGCCGGCTTCCTGGCATCGGCGCGCAACGGGCGAGGCCTGGTCTTCCACGTCACGGACCTCGAGCCAGCGACAGATTAGTTTTCAGGACAGATCCAAAAGGAGTTCACTATGCCCCCGCCACGTGGTAAAGGTCGGTTTTCCAAGGACAAGCGCCCAAAGCGCAACCAGCAATCGCTGCTGTTTCGCCGCAAACGCTTCTGCCGCTTCACCGTTGCCGGTGTCAAGGAGATCGACTACAAGGACATCGACACGCTGCGCGACTTCATCGGCGAGAACGGCCGCATCACGCCGGCGCGCCTGACCGGCACGCGCGCCTTCTTCCAACGTCAGCTGACCACGGCCATCAAGCGCGCGCGTTTCCTCGCGCTGCTGCCGTACTCTGACCAGCACAAGGTCTGAACGGAGCCGCCATGCAAATCATTCTGCTGGAGAAGATCGCCAACCTGGGCAACCTGGGCGACGTGGTCAAGGTCAAGGACGGCTATGCGCGCAACTTCCTGATTCCGGGCAAGCACGCGCGCCGTGCCACCGAGGCGGCGATCAAGGAATTCGAGACGCGCCGCGCCGACCTGGAGAAGGCCGCCGCCGAAAAGCTGGCCGCAGCGCAGGCGCTGCAGGAGCAGCTGTCGGGCAAGGTGGTGCGCATCAGCCAGAAGGCTGGTGTTGATGGCCGCCTGTTCGGCTCGGTCACCAACGCCGATATCGCCGAAGGTCTGGTCAAGATGGGCTATGCGATCGCGAAGTCGCAGGTGCGCATGCCCAATGGTCCGCTCAAGGTCACCGGTGACCATGCGGTGTCGGTGTCGCCGCACACCGACGTGGTGGCCGAGATCACCGTGCAGGTGGTGGGCGAAGTCGCCTGACCGCGGGCGCCACCGCTTCCAAGGCCGGTTTCGACCGGCCTTCGTCGTTTTCGGGGCGCGCGGACGCGAGCCTCATTTCCACAGCTCGTCCCAGGTGCATCCACAGGCTTGTGCACAGGCGATGTGCCCAGTGCGGCCTATGATCGAACCCATGTCCGCCATCTTCGATTCACGCGAGCCCGGGCCCGATGCCCGCGACAACGAGGTTGCCCGCCTGCGGGTGCCGCCCAATTCCAACGAGGCCGAGCAAAGCGTGCTCGGCGGCCTGTTGCTGGACAACCTGGCGTGGGACCGCGCCGCCGACCTGCTCAGCGACAGCGATTTCTACCGCCACGAGCACCGGCTGATCTATGCCGCCGTCGGTGCGTTGGTCAACGCCAGCAAGCCGGCCGACGTGATCACCGTGTTCGAGCATCTGCAGAACCTGGGCAAGGCACAGGACTGCGGCGGCCTGGCCTACCTGAACGCGCTGGCGCAGAGCGTGCCCAGCGCCGCCAACATGCGGCGCTACGCGGAAATCGTGCGCGAGCGCGCCATCCTGCGCAAGCTCATCGCCGCCAGCGACGAGATCGCCACCACCGCCTTCAACACTCAGGGCCGGGCGGTGTCGCAGATCCTCGACGAGGCCGAGGGACGCATCTTCAAAATCGGCGAAGAAGGTTCGCGCAACCGCCAGGGCTTTCAGGGCATCGACAAGCTGGTCACTGCGCTGATCGACCGTGTCAACGAGCTCGCCGAGAACGGCGCCGAAGACGTGACCGGCGTGCGCACAGGCTTCTACGACCTGGACCACATGACCGCCGGCCTGCAGAAGGGCGATCTGATCGTGCTGGCCGCGCGCCCTTCGATGGGCAAGACCGCCTTCGCGCTGAACATCGCCGAACACGTCGCAGTGCAGGAAGGCCTGCCGGTGCTGGTGTTCTCGATGGAAATGGGCGCTTCGCAGCTGGCGTTGCGCATGGTCGGCTCGCTGGGGCGCATTGACCAGTCTCGCCTGCGCACCGGACGGCTGAAGAACGAGGAGTGGGAGCGCCTGGCCGAAGCGGTGGACCGGCTGGGACGCGTGCAGATGTTCATCGACGAAACGCCGGCGCTGAACTCGTCCGAATTGCGGGCACGAGCGCGGCGCATGGCGCGGCAGTTCGGCGGCACGCTGGGGCTGATCGTCGTCGACTACCTGCAGCTGATGAGCGGCACCAGCAGCAGCGAGGAGAACCGCGCCACCGAGATTGGCGAGATCTCGCGCGGGCTGAAGGCGCTGGCCAAGGAACTGCAGTGCCCGGTGATCGCGCTGTCGCAGCTGAACCGCAGCGT
>JBEIHU010000186.1:0-8107 GCA_040381175.1 Burkholderiaceae bacterium | reverse complement strand
AGCTGGTGTTCGACAACAGCGACGCGCGCGCCGGCGGGCCTTGGAACCAGTTTGGCGAAATCGCCGTCAAGCGCGTGCTCACCCGAGACGGCGGCTCCAGCTACTACATCAACAACCAGCCGGTGCGCCGCCGCGACGTGCAGGACGTGTTCATGGGCACTGGCCTGGGCCCGCGGGCCTACGCCATCATCGGCCAGGGCACGATCAGCCGCATCATCGAATCGCGCCCCGAGGAACTGCGCCTGTTCCTGGAAGAAGCCGCCGGCGTGTCCAAGTACAAGGAGCGCCGGCGAGAAACCGAGAACCGGCTGAAGGACACGCGCGAGAACCTGACCCGCGTCGAAGACATCCTGCGCGAACTCAATGCCAACCTCGAAAAGCTGGAGAAGCAGGCAGAGGTGGCGCAGGAATATCGCCAGCTGCAGGAGCAGGGCACGCTGAAGCTGCATCAGTTCTGGTTCCTCAAGCACCGCGACGCGACCGGCGAAGAGCAGCGCGCCCATGCCGCGCTGCTCGAGGCCACCAACGCGCTGGAAGCGCGCGTGGCCAAGTTGCGCGGTGTCGAGGCCGAGATGGAAGCCGCGCGCCAGGCGCACTACGCCGCAGCCGACGCGCTGCACCAGCGCCAGGGCGAGCTGGCCGAGGCCGCGCTCGAGGTCAGCCGGCTCGAAGAGCGCATCCGCTACGTGGTCGAGGGCCGTGAACGGGCGCAGGCGCGCCTGGCCGAGCTGAAGGCGCAGAACGACCAGTGGGCCGCGCGCCACGCCGAGGCCGACGCCGAGCTGCAGCGCATTGCCGCCGCCATGCAGGCGGCCGAGGAGCAGACGCAGCTGCAGGCGGCGATGGCCGAGGAACAGTCGCAGCGCATGCCCGGCCTGGAGGACGCGCTGCGCCAGGCCCAGCAGCGCAGCAGCCAGCAGCGGGGCGCGGTGGCCGAGGTGCAGCAGCAGATCCAGGTGCTGGCGGCCGAAAGCCGCAGCGTCGAAGACCAGTTGCGCCAGCTGCAGCAGCGCAACGAGCGGCTCGGCAGCGAGCGCCAGATGCTGGCACTGCCCGACCTGCACAAGCTGGAGCAGCTGCGCCGCGACAGCGTCGCGCTGGGCGAAGCCCGGGCGCTGGCCGAGGGGCGGCTGCACGAGCAGGGCGAGCAGGTGCAGGCGCTGGACGGGCAGCGTCGCACGCAGGCGCATGCGGCGGCGGCCGAAGCCGCGCGCCAGGCCGAGCTCGGCGCGCGGCTCGGGGCGCTGCGGGCGCTGCAAGACAAGGTGCAAAGCAGCGGCAAGCTCAAGCCCTGGCTGCTCAAGCACGGCCTGGACGGGCTGCAAGGCCTGTGGACCCGCGTGCACATCGAGTCCGGATGGGAAACGGCGCTGGAAGCCGCGCTGCGTGAACGTCTGAACGCGCTCGAGGTGGGCCATCTGGACACGGTGCGCGCCTTTGCTGCCGACGTGCCGCCGGCGCGGTTGGCCTTCTATTCGGCCCAGGCCAGCGTCCATGTCGACACCCGCCGAACGCTGCCGCGGCTGGCCGAGCTGCTGCGGCTGAACGATGCCGGCCTGCAGGTGCTGCTTAACGACTGGCTGGAGGGCGTGTACACCGCCTCCAGCCTGGACGAGGCGCTGGCCGCGCGCGGCCAGCTGACGCATGGCGAAGTGATCATGTCGCGCGAAGGCCACGCAGTGTCGCAACACGCGGTGAGCTTCTATGCGCCCGACTCCGAGCAGGCCGGCATGCTGGCGCGGCAGCAGGAGATCGATAACCTGGAGCGCCAGCACCGCGCCCAGGGCCTGATCGCCGATGAAGCGCGCAGCGCCGGCGTGCGATTCGAGGCGGCCTACACCGAAGTATCGCTGCGTCTGGCCGCCACGCGGCGCGAGGCCGCCGAGGCACAGAACCGCGCCCACCAGGCGCAGGTGGAGCTGCTGCGGCTGAGCCAGCAGGCCGAGGCCAGCCAGGCGCGGCTCGGCCAGCTCGATGGCGAGCTGGCCGAGCTGGGCGCGCAGCACGACGCGCTGCGCCAGCGTCGCAGCCTCGGCGAGGCACGCTTCGAGGAGCTCGACCTGCAGCTGGCCGACGCGCAGCAGCGCCACAGCGAGCTCGACGATGCGGTCATCGAGGCCGAACGCCAGCTGAACGGCGAGCGTGAACAGTTGCGCGCGCTGGAGCGCCAGGCGCAGGAGGCGGCCTTCCAGTCGCGCACGCTGCTGGCGCGCCAGGGCGAGCTGCAGCGCGCCATCCAGACTGCCGAAGCGCAGGTGGCCACCAACCTGCAGGCGGCGGCGCAGATCGATGAAGAGTTGGTTGGGCTCAACGACGCCGCGGCCCAGGCCGGGCTGCAGACGGCGCTGGCCTTGCGCTTGCAGCGCGAACAGGCGCTGGGCGCGGCGCGCAGCCAGTACGACGAACTCAGCGCCAGGCTGCGCACGGCCGAGGAACAGCGCCTGACGCTCGAGCGCAGCCTGGAGCCGATGCGCGAGGGCCTGACCCGGTTGCATTTGGAGCAGCAGGCAGCCATGCTCGGCGGCGCTCAGTACATGGAGCAGCTGACCGCGGCGCAGGTCGACCTGGACGCCTTGGCGCAGGGCATCGAGCTCGGCGGCGTCAAGCTGTGGGGGCTGCAGGGCGAGATCGACCGGCTCAACCGTGAGCTGGCCGCGCTGGGGGCCGTGAACCTGGCGGCGCTGGAGGAGTTGACGGCCTCGCGCGAGCGCAAGAGCTTCCTCGATGCACAGAACGCCGACCTGCTGGAGGCGATGAGCACGCTGGAAGACGCGATCCGCAAGATCGACCTGGAAACGCGCGAGCTGCTGGGGCAGACCTTCACCCAGGTGAACGAGCATTTCGGCCGCATGTTCCCCAGCCTTTTCGGCGGCGGCAGCGCCAAACTGGTGATGACCGGCGACGAAATCCTCGATGCTGGAGTGCAGGTGATGGCGCAGCCGCCGGGCAAGAGGAACAGCACCATCCACCTGCTGTCCGGTGGCGAAAAGGCGATGACCGCGATCGCGCTGGTCTTTGCCATCTTCCAGCTGAACCCGGCGCCGTTCTGCCTGCTGGACGAAGTGGATGCGCCGCTGGACGATGCCAACACCGAGCGCTATTGCAAGCTGGTCAGCGAGATGAGCCGGGGCACGCAGTTCCTGTTCATCAGCCACAACAAGATCGCGATGGAGATGGCCGAGCAGCTGATCGGCGTGACCATGCAGGAGCAGGGCGTGTCGCGCATCGTCGCGGTGGACATGGAAGCCGCGCTGTCGATGGCCGAGGCGGCGTGAACCGACCCGTACCCTATGGCCTTCGGCTGCCCCCTCAAAGGGGCACCGCCTGCGGCCCGCCAAAGCGCTTGTGCTCCGGTGGAGGCTCATGTCGCGCCAGCGATGTGATGCCGCAGCCAAGGCCGGCTGCTTGGCGGTTGCTCGAATGGCGCGCCGCGATGCTTGCGCACAGAGCGTCATGAGCCTGACCATCGCCTTGTCGATCCTGGGTGCGCTGCTGTTGTTGGCGCTGCTGGCCCATGGCTGGTGGAGCGCGCGCCGGGCCAGCCCGCGCCAGGCCGACGCGCCGCAGGCGCTTCAGCAGCGCGTCGAACCGGCTTTGGGCGAGCCAGCGGCGGCGCCGCCCAACCCGGCCGACCGGCGTGCCCCGGCCGCGCGCCGCCAGGCAAGGCTTGATGCGCTGGTCGATGCCATCGTGCCGCTTTCGCTGGAGGCGCCGATCAGCGGCGAGCTGATCCTGGCGCACTGGCCGGCCACGCGCCGTGCCGGCACCAAGCCCTTTTATATCGAAGGCCTGAACACCGACAGCGGCGACTGGGAGCAGCCGGCCACCGGGCAGCGCTACGGCGAGTTGCAGGCCGGCGTGCAGCTGGCCAACCGCAGCGGTGCGCTGAACGAGATCGAGTATTCCGAGTTCGTGCACAAGCTGCAGGCCTTTGCCGAGGGCGTGGGCGCGCTGCCCGATTTCCCCGACATGCTGGACGTGGTCGCCCGGGCGCGTGAGCTCGACGGCTTCGCCGGCCCGCTGGACGCGCAGCTGACGGTGCGGCTGGTCGCTCTGTCGGTGGCGTGGTCGGTGGGCTACGTGCAGCAATGCGCGGGCCGCCAGGGCCTGGTGCCCGGCGCGGTGCCTGGCAGGCTGGTGCTGCCCTCGGCCGAGGACGGTGCGCCGCCGGTGCTGGTGCTGGAGTACGACGCCCAGGCAGCGCTGGCCGAGGAACCGCAGGCTGCGGCCTTGCGCGAAGTCCTTCTCAGCCTGGACGTGCCGCAGACGCCGGCCGCCGCGGAGCCCTTTCCTGCCTGGCACAAGGTGGCGCACGCGCTGGCCGAGGATATGGATGCCGATCTGCTCGACGACGCAGGCAGGGCAATCACGCTGCAGTCCTTCGATGCCATCGGCCGAGACCTGGCGCAGCTGTATGCCGCGCTGGAATCGCACGACCTGGCGGCGGGCTCGCCGGCCGCGCGCCGGCTCTTCGCCGGATGACGGCGCCGGTCGACGGGCCGTTTTGCCGCGCCCTGGCTGCAGACCTGCGCGCCCTGGCGGCGCTCTACTCGCGCAGAGCGCGCATGCTGGGTCCTGCGCTACCGCGTCGCACTGGGGCTTCAGCCGACGATGCGTGAGGGTTCACGCATCAGCACGAACTCCTCGGCCGCCGTCGGGTGCACGGCGATCGTGCGGTCGAAGTCCGCCTTGGTGGCGCTGGCGCTCAGCGCCACCGCCAGGCTTTGCACGATCTCCGGCGCGTCGGCGCCGAGCATGTGCACCGCCAGCACCTTGTCGGTCTGCGCATCCACCAGCAGCTTCATGTAGCAGCGCTCGGCGCCGTCGATAAAGGCCTGGCGCATCGGCCGGAAGTCGGCTTCGTAGACTTTCAGCCTGTGGCCGGCGGCCAGCGCATCGGTCTCGGTCGGTCCGATCGTCGCCAGCGGCGGCAACGTGAACACCGCCGCCGTGACCAGGCTCAGGTCGACCTGGCGCGGGTTCGGGCCGAACAGCGAATCGGCCAGCGCGCGCCCCTCGGCGATGGCCACCGGCGTCAGGTTCCACTTGTTGGTGACGTCGCCGATGGCATAGACGCCTTGTGCCGTGGTGTGCAGCCGGGCATCCACCGGCACTGCACCGGCCGCATCGAGCGTGATGCCCAGCGTCTGCAGGCCCAGCCCGGCGGTGTTGGGGCGTCGGCCGGTGGCATTGAGCACGAAGGGGTATTCGCGCATGCGTTCGTCGTCGGCGATCAGCAGCCATTGGCCGCCGGCGCGTTGCAGCTTGCGCGGCGCGGCGCCGGGATGCAGCTCGATGCCCGCGGCCTGCAGCGCGGCGGCCGCGCGGGTGCGCAGGTCCTCGTCGAAGCCGCGCAGCGGCAGCCGCGCGCGATAGAACAGGCTGACGGCGACACCCAGCCGCGCCAGCATGCTGGCGAACTCCAGTGCGATGAAGCCGCTGCCGATGATGGCGGCCTTGGGCGGCAGCACGTGCAGGTCGAGCAGGTCATCGCTGGTCGGGCACTGTTCGATGCCCGGGATGCTGTCGCGCACCGGCGCTCCGCCAGTGGCGACGAGAATGTGCCTGGCCTTCAGCACGCGATCGCCTGCGCGCACGCGCTGCGGCCCGTCGATGACGCCGCGGCCTTCGATCAACTCCACCTTCGAGCCGGCGAGCAGCTGTCGGTAGAGGTGTTCCAGCCTTTGTGTCTCGGCGGCCTTGGCCGCGGCCCAGCGCGGCATCTCGAAGCGCGGATGGCCGACGCTCCAGCCGTAGCCGGCGGCTTCGCGAAAACCGTCGCCGTAGGCCGCCGCGTACATCAGCAGCTTCTTTGGCACGCACCCGCGGATCACGCAGGTGCCGCCGACGCGGCTGCTCTCGATGATGGCCACCTTGGCCCCATGTGCTGCGGCGCGACGCGACGCCGCCACGCCGCCGGAGCCGGCGCCGATCACCACCAGATCGAAGTCGTCGCTCATATCGCTCATTTCAGCGGCGGAAACATCGTCTTCCAGTCGTTCTTCATGCTGATCAGGCCCCAGCCCATGGCCTGGTGCTTGTCCAGGCCCTCGGACAGTTTGCCGATGCTGGAGTGGCGGTCGTAGGCGTACTCGCGCACGGCATCGTCGTGGTGCACGAGCATGCCCAGGCGTGCGCCCTTGCCGGAGGTCGTCCACTGCAGCATCTGGAAGTCGCCGTCGGAGTTGCCGAAGGCGGCGATAGGCCGGCGGCCGATGACAGCCTCGATGCTCAGCGGCTTGCCGGGCCCGTCGTTGTTGAAGTCCAGCTGCGCCTGCAACAGGATCGCCGGCCCGTTGTCCTTGAGCTCGTAGGCCAGCTTCTGGCGCGTGCCGATCACCTGCTCGGGCGGCACGCCGTAGGTGCGCTCGGCGAAGGCGCGCATGAAATCCACCGTGCCGCCCGACACGATGTAGGTCCGGAAGCCGTGCGCTCGCAGGTAGCGCAAAAGCTCCTGCATTGGCAGATAGGTGAGCGTTTCGAAGTGGCGCTGGAAGCGCGGGTCCTTGGCGCTGGCGATCCACTTGCGCACCTGGGCGTCGAAGGCCTCGGTGCTCATGCCGCTCTGCACCACCAGCAGCATATCGATCAGGCCCTTGCTGCCGCCGGCCATCGCGCCCTTGATGTCGCCAGCGATCACCGATTTGTAGGGCTCCTTGTCGCGCCACTCGGGGTGCTGCGGGGCCATCGCGCGGATGCGGTCGAAGACGAACAGCACCTGGGTATACATCGGGTACTCGAGCCACAGCGTACCGTCGTTGTCGAACACGGCGATACGCTCCTCGGGAGGCACATGGTCCTTGCTGCCCGCGGTGGTGACGGCGCGCACGAAACCGACGATTCGCTGCTTGTTGGCGCCTTCGTTCCAGGACGGCAGTGGGTCGCCCGAAGGCATCGCACCCGGCATCGGCGCGCAGGCGGCGAGCAGGCCGCAAAGCGCCGTGGCGGCGAGCCATCGTCTTCTGGAAATGAGTGCATCCAAGAAGCTCATGGTCATGGCGTTCGAGGTTGAGGGTGGAGGTGCAAGACGATTGTGCCAGCGGCTCCCGCACGGCCTCGTGGCATGCTTGCGGCCGATGAACCCGCATGCCCAGCGCGCCGCCGAACTGCGCAACCTGCTGCAGCACCACGAGCATCGGTACTACGTGCTCGATGCGCCGCAAATCCCCGATGCCGAGTACGACCGGCTCTTCCAGGAACTGCAGGTGCTGGAGGCATCCCATCCCGAGCTGCGCACGCCCGACTCGCCGACGCAGCGCGTCGGCGGCCGCGTGCTCGACGGCCTGGTGCCGGTGCGGCACGCGCTGCCGATGCTGTCGATCCGCACCGAGACCGACACCACGGCCGAAGGCGCGCGTGCCTTCGATGCGCGCGTGCGCCGCGAACTCGCGCTGCAAGACGATGCGCCGCCGGTGGAATACAACACCGAGCTCAAGTTCGACGGCCTGGCCATCAACCTGCGCTACGAGGGCGGCGTGTTGGTGCAGGCCTCGACCCGCGGTGATGGCGAGACCGGCGAGGACGTCACGCAGAACGTGCGCACCATCAGCTGCATCCCGCTGCGCTTGGTGGGTGACGCGCCGCCGGTGATCGAGATCCGCGGCGAGGCCTACATGCGCCGTGACGACTTCGAGCGCCTCAACGGGATTCAGCGCGAGAAAGGCGGCAAGACCTTCATCAATCCGCGCAATACCGCAGCGGGGGCCATCCGCCAGCTCGACCCGGCCGGCATGGCCGACAAGAAGCTGAGCTTCTTCGCCTATGGGCTGGGCGAGACCCGCGGCTGGACGCAGCCGAACACGCACAGCAGCACGCTGGACGCGATCGCGGCCTTCGGCGTGCCGGTCAATGCCGACCGGCGCGTGGTTCAGGGCGCCGCCGGGCTGGTGGGCTTCCACGTCGAGATTGCGGCCAGGCGCGATCTGCTGCCCTTCGATATCGACGGCGTGGTCTACAAGGTCAACGCCATTGCCCTGCAGCAGCGGCTGGGCTTCGTCACGCGCGAGCCGCGCTGGGCGGTGGCGCACAAGTACCCTGCGCAGGAGCAGCTGACAAGGCTCAACGACATCGAGGTGCAGGTCGGCCGCACCGGCAAGCTCACGCCGGT
>JBEIHU010000185.1:0-8147 GCA_040381175.1 Burkholderiaceae bacterium | reverse complement strand
GATCAAGGTGCAGGCGCCGAACATGGCGCTGCGCATCATCGACGACGCCATCCAGGCCTTCGGCGGCGCCGGCGTCAGCACCGACCCCGGCCTGGCCAAGGCCTACGCGCACCAGCGCACCTTGCGCCTGGCCGACGGCCCGGACGAAGTGCACCGCCGCGCGATCGCACGCCTGGAATACGGCCGCTACAAGGCGCGCTGAGCGCGGGCGCATCGTTGCTTCCAGCCGCGCGCCGGACGCGGCATCATTCGCTCGCCGCTGCCCGCCGGGCAGCGCCGCCGAAAAGGGGAAGTACGAAGATGAAGCTGTCCGCTTTCCTGGGGCTCGCCGGCGCGATCGGCATCCTGTTCGGGCTGGAGTTCCTGCTCATTCCCGAGCTTGCGCTGTCGCAATACGGCGTGCCCGCCGAGCCGCACAACCAGATGCAGGCGCGCTACTTCGGCAGCGGCCTGCTGGCCTTCGGCCTGGTGCTGTGGCTGGCGCGCAAGACGCAGGACGCGATCGCCCGGCGCGCGCTGCTGGTGGCCGCGGTGGTTGGTAACCTGCTCGGGCTGCTGCTCAGCCTGTGGTCGCGCATCGACGGCCTGCAGGGCGCGCTGGCCTGGCTGGCGGCCGGCATCTATGGGGCCTTGACGCTGGGAGCGCTGTTCTTCTTGCTGCGGCCCTCGCGCCGCGACTGATCGGGCCCAACCGTCGCGCAGCCCCTATGCTGCGGGGCATGCGCCTGTTTTCCAACCGCCATCGCCCGGTGCACCTGGGCCCGTACCCGCAGGAGCGGCTGCCGCGCAGGCCCGGCCTGCCCGAACTGGCACGCGTGCCGCCAATGCGCGCGCTGCGCTTCGATGCGGCCGACGCGCTGTCGCTGTCGCACGCGATGGCGCGCTACATGGCGATGTTTGACCTGGTGCGCGACGGCCCGGTGCAGGCCGCGCCGGCTGAGATCCCAGACGACCCGGCCGAACGCAGCCGCCACCTCAAGGCCGCGGCGGCCTACTTCGACGTGCCTATGGCCGGCGTCTGCGCGGTGCCGCGTGAGGCCCGGCTGGCGGTGCCGATCCGCAACCCCGCCGTGGTCGCGCTGGGCGAGGAACTGGAGCGCAGCCAGCCGAAGAGCTTTGCCGCCGGCCTGGACATGATCCTAGCCGACGTGCTGGATTCGGCGCGGCAGCAGCACGGGCCGATTGAGCAGCACGGCCACGCGATCGTGCTGCTGGTGCCCCACACCCGCGAGCCGCGGCCCGGCGAGCCCGGCTGCGACTGGCTGCACGGCACGCAGGACCAGCGCGCCGCGCTGCTGGCTGCACAGACCGCCGTGCTGTTGTCCAGCTATCTGCGGCTGCTGGGCCACGAGGCCCGCGCGCACAGCGCCAGCTGCAGCGAGCTGGACCTGAACGCGCTGGCCGTGGCCGCCGGCCTGGCCACCCCCGACCTGCGCAACCCCTTCGCCGGCCTGCGCTACGGCCTGGCGGCAGTGAGCACCGCGCTGCCGCTCGCCACCGACCTGGCGCTGGCCGAAGGCGCCGCGCCCGGCCCGGCCTGGTGGCTGGGCCTGGGCGGCACGAAGAGCCGGCTCGATGCCGACGCCTTTGCGCAGCGCGAGTTCCGCCTGGGCCCGCTGCCCTTCGAGACGCTGCCGCGGCGCGACACGCCGACAACCTTCCTCGACCATGACCGCGTGCCGCGCTTTCCCAAGCGCGCCGATTTCTTCGCCCGCGCGCTGTTCGGCGATCTGGGCAAGAGCGTGCAGGACAACGCCAAGAACGCCCACTACGTGATGAAAAGCCCGATCGGCGCCTGCGCGCGCCGGGCATTGGGCGCGCTGCTGCTGCTGCAGTTCGGCGAGGCGCGCGGCCCGGTGTCGCCCGGCGCGGCCGACCCGCAGCGCAATGCCGACAACCTGAAGGCCGCGTCGTACTACCTGGGCATCGATGCCGCCGGCACCTGTGCGGTGCCTGGGTGGGCCTGGTACTCGCACGACGCGGGCGGCAACCCGCTGCCGGCCTACCACGCGAACGCGCTGAACCTGCTGGTCGACCAGGGCCACGAGACCATGGAAGGCGCCAGCGGCGACGACTGGATCAGCGTCGCGCAAAGCATGCGCGCCTACCTGCGCTTCTCGCTGCTGGGCGGCGTGGTGGCCGAGCAGATCCGCCGCCTGGGATTCAGTGCCCGCGTGCATTCGGTGCTAGACGGCGACGTGTTGCAGCCGCCGCTGCTGCTGCTGAGCGGCCTGGGCGAGGTCAGCCGCATCGGCGAGGTGATCCTGAACCCCTTCCTCGGCCCGCGGCTGAAGAGCGGCACCGTCACCACCGACATGCCCATCGCCGCCGACCAGCCGATCGACTTCGGCCTGCAGCGCTTCTGCGAAAGCTGCAACAAGTGCGCGCGCGAATGCCCGTCGGGCGCGATCACCGCCGGGCCCAAGCTCATGTACAACGGCTACGAGATCTGGAAGAGCGACGCCGAGAAATGCGCGCGCTACCGCATCACCAACGCCGGCGGCGGCATGTGCGGGCGCTGCATGAAGACCTGCCCGTGGAACCTGGAAGGCCTGCTGGCCGAGCAGGCCGCGCGCTGGGTGGCGATGAACTTCCCGGGCAGCGCACGCTGGCTGGCCCGGCTGGACGACGCACTGGGCCGCGGCGGCATCAACCCGGTGAAGAAGTGGTGGTGGGACATCGAGCTGGACCGCGCCACCGGCCGCTACGTGCGCGCCGCGCAGACCCATGCCCGCGGCCTGCAGAAGGACCTGGCGCTGCGCTACGAGGAGCAGACCCTGGCCGTCTACCCGGCCGACACGATGCCGCCGCCCTACCCCGTGCCGCACCCGGTGAATCGTGACGAGGGCATCCGCCGCTACCGGGCGCTGCTGACGCCGGCGCAGTACCGCGCCCGGCTTGCGGCCGGCGACACCGACGGCCTGGTGCCCGGGCCGAAGCCGCTGCCGGCCGAGGCGCCGGTGATCCCGGTGCGGCTGCAGCGCCGCGAAGCCGTCGCGCAGGATGTCGTGCGCTTCGAGTTCGTGGCGCCCGATGGCGGGCTGCTGCCGCCCTTCGAGGCAGGCGCGCACATCGACGTGGTCATCGCGCCGGAGTACCAGCGCGCCTACAGCCTGGCCGGCGACCCGGCCGACCGCCGCCGCTACGTGCTGGGGGTGCTGAACGAGCGGCAGGGCCGCGGCGGCTCGGCGCTGATGCACCGCGCCTTCCGCGAGGGCCGGCAGGTCTTCATCGGCCGGCCGGTGAACCACTTTCCGCTGGTCGAGGGCGCGCCCTACACGCTCTTCTTCGCCGGCGGCATCGGTGTGACACCGCTGATCGCCATGGCGCACCGGCTGCATGC
Organism: Burkholderiaceae bacterium; assembly: GCA_040381175.1. Lineage (GTDB taxonomy): Bacteria > Pseudomonadota > Gammaproteobacteria > Burkholderiales > Burkholderiaceae_C > Rubrivivax. The sequence goes on along the minus strand of JBEIHU010000185.1, from coordinate 4,804 downwards.
GCTGGGCCGGGATTTCCAGCTGCACTACAGCGCCGCCAGCCGCGCCAGCGCCGGCTTCCTGGACGAGCTGGCGCAGGCGCCCTGGGCGCACCGCGTGACCCTGCACCTGAAGGACGAAGGCGGCCGTGCCGACCTGCCCGCGCTATTGCCCCGGCACCAGCCGGGATGGCAGCTCTATACCTGCGGCTCGGCACGCTACATGGATGCCGTCTTCGATGCGGCCGCTGCATTGGGCTGGCCGCCCCAGGCCCTGCATCGCGAGTACTTCAGCGTGCCCGAGGCCCCCGACCGCGTGAACCGGCCCTTCACGATCCAGCTGAAACGCAGCGGCCGCACGCTCAGCGTGCCGGCCGAACGCAGCGCCACCGAGGTGCTGGCCGAGGCCGGACTCGCCGTGCCCACCAAGTGCAGCGACGGCCTGTGCGGCGTCTGCGCCGTGGCCTACGACGCGGCCGCCAGCGGCCCGGTGGAACACCGCGACGTGGTGCTGGGCGCGGCCGAGCGCAGGCAGCGCGTGATCCTGTGCTGCTCGCGCGCGGCCGACGACGGCGGCCTGCTGGTGCTGGACCTGTAGCCGGGATCAGGGCTGCTTTTCCACCTGCTTGGCGTCGTCCGGCGTGGCCACCGCGCCGAACAGCACCGGCTTGGCCACGCCCACCGCTTCCTTGAAGAACAGCGGCGGCGCGGCCTCCCTGGCCTGCGCCTCCAGCCGGGCCTGCATGCGCGCCACCCGCTCGGGCTGCGCGTCGGCCAGGTTGTTCTTCTCGCCAGGGTCGGTCTTCAGGTCGTAAAGCTCCACCCGCGACGGCAGCGTGGCTTGCCAGACCAGCTTCCAGTCGCCGTCGCGCAGCGCGGCGCGGAAGGGCTCGACGCCGATCACCACCTCGCTGCGCGCCGAGGGCTGGCCTTCGGCCAGTGCCGCCCACTGGTCCAGGCCGTCCAGCGGTTGCGTGCCGGCCAGCGACGCGCCGGCCAGCCGGGCGAAGGTGGGCATCAGGCCCACCGCGTGCAGCGGCGTGTCCACCACCGTGCCGCCCGGGATGCGCCCAGGCCAGTTGGCCAGCGCCACCACGCGCACGCCGCCTTCGTAGAGCGAGCCCTTGCCGTCGCGCCAGGGGCCGTTGTCGGCCGGAATCTTGCTGCCCGACATGTCGATCTCGCCGGTGAAGCGGGCATCGCGCGGCCCGCCGTTGTCGCTCTGGAAGACGATCAGCGTGTTGTCGCGCAGGCCCTTGGCATCGAGCGTGGCCACCACGCGGCCGATCTGCGCGTCCATGGCAGAGATCATCGCCGCATAGGCGCGGCGGTCGCGGTCGGCGATGTGCGCATAGCGGTCCAGCCAGGGCTTCGGTGCCTGGTAGGGCGCATGCGGCGCCGTAAAGGCCAGGTACAGGAAGAAGGGCTGCTTGGCGCTCTGCTGGCCCAGCCAGCGCACCGCCTCGTTGCCGATCAGGTCGGTGGCGTAGCCGCTCTCCTTCAGCGGCTTCTCCTGACGGTACCAGTCGCGCACGCCGTAGGCGTCGTGGGTGAAGTAGTCGATCTCGCCCAGCAGCGGGCCGTACTGGTGCTGGAAGCCGCGCTGCAGCGGCCAGTACTTGCGTTCGGCATGACCCAGGTGCCACCTGCCGACGATGGCGCTGCGGTAGCGGGCTTCGCGCAGCACCGCGGGCAGCAGCTTCTCGTCGGTGGGCAACCCGTAGCGGGCGTTGGACGGGATCACCAGCGTCTGCAGCCCGTAGCGGTGCGGGTAACGGCCGGTCATCAAGGCCGCCCGCGTGGGCGTGCACATCGGTTGCGCGTAGAAGGCCTCCAGCCGAGCGCCGCCGCTGGCCAGCTTGTCCAGATTCGGCATGGCGATGTCCGAGCCGTGGAAGCCCAAGTCCTTCCAGCCCTGGTCGTCGGAGACGATCAGCGCGATGTTGGGGTGCGTGGCGGTCTGGGCGGCCGCGGGCCAGGCCGCCACCCAGCCCAGCAGAAGGCAGAGGGTACGAAGCAGTGGAATGTTCATCAACTCATCTTCGCTTACGGCCCGCGCGTGTCCTTGACCGCGGCGGGGTTGGCGCGAAGGTTCTTCGTCTCGCCGGGTCGGAACGCAGTTCGCACAGCTCCAGGTCGTTGCGCCTGCCGAGCGTGGCCCAGTCGTGCGAGCCGTGGTGTTCGGTGGGCTTGAAGTGGCGCGCCAACGTCCAGCGGCCGTCGTTCACGCAGCGCAGCCGGCCGCGGCGCTGCGGGCCGTCGCGCACCTGTTTGTACAGGAAGGTCAGCGGCGTGACACCGCCGCGCCGCGCCAGGTCGATGGCCAGCAGGCTTTCGTGGTCCTGCGCGGCCAGGCTGGTCCAGTGCAGCAACATGCCGTTACCGCCGCTGTCGTCATTCGCTGCGCGTGGGTCGACATCAAATGGACAACTTGACTTTGCTTACGGTAAAGTTAAAATTTCTTCTGGTCTACCCGAGGAGCAGTCGATGGATGCGCTGAACCTGAAGAACCCGGTGTTCGCTGCCTACATGGTGTGCGCCGCACTGCTGGTGCTGAAGATGGCGGCCATGTCCTGGCTGACGGTCTACCGCATGCTGCGCATCAACGGCGGCATGCGCAACCCGGAGGACGCGAACCCCGGCCTGGCCAACCCGCGGCCGCGGTCCGGCCAGCTGGAGCAGGTGGACTATGTGGAGCGCATCCGCCGCATCCACCAGAACGATCAGGAGAACCTGCTGCCCTTCCTGGCCATCGGCTGGCTGTACGTGATGACGAACCCCGCCCCGGCGCTGGCCCAGGCGCTGCTGTACGGCTACCTGCTGTCGCGGCTGCTGCACTTCGCGGCCTACCTGGGCGCGCGGCCGCACGAATGGCGGGCCGCGCTGTGGACTGCGGGCTCGCTGGTGATGATCTTCATGGCGGTGGCCACACTGTGGGCAGGCCTGCACGCCTGAAGCCGGCCGCCCCGCCCAAGACGGTGGCCAGCCCGCGCGAGCAGCACCGCGAGCGGCTGCGCGCGGTGACGCGCCGGTCCATCCTGCAGGCAGCGGAAGCCGTGCTGCTGCGCGAGGGCCTGGACGCGCTGACGCTGGACGCCATCGCCGCCGAACTGGGGTTGACCAAGCAGGGCCTGTATTACCACTTCCCGTCGAAGGAGGCGCTGCTGGCCGAGCTGGCGCTGCAGGAATGGACGGCCGTAGCCGACGTGGTCCACGCCGCCACCGCGGCTGCCCCGAATGCGGCCGACGCTCTGGAGGCGCTGGTGCGTCACTACATGGCCCGCTATGCGCAGCGCCTGCCGATGTTCCGCCTGGCCACCCTGGGCAGCCTGCTGTCGCCGCTGGCCGCCAGCCTGACGCGCCAGCAGCTGGAGCTGATCCGCCCGCTGAACGACCGCATGTACGGCCCCACCGAGCGATTGCTGCGCGCCGCGCAGCGCGCCGGCCGGGCCAGCGCGGGGCTGGACCCGCGCCGCCTGGCCTTCGTCGCCCACACCTCGGCGATGGGGCTGCTGACGATGCAGCTGATGGTGAGCAGCGTCGACGACCCGTTGCGCCATGCGCCCAAGGCGCTGGTGGACGAGCTGTGCCGCGCACTGCGCGCGGCCGTCGGCGGCCCAGGCTGAATCAGCCCGGGGCGCGCTGCCGCCCGCTGCGCAGCAGCTGCCCGGGCAGCGCGCCGGTGGGCTCGCCGCGCTCGTGCGTGGGCACCCCGGACACGATGGTCGCGATGTAGCCCTGCGCCTTCTGCAGCAGGCGCTTGCCGCCGCCCGGCAGGTCATAGGCCATGTAGGGCGCATCGACGTTGAGATGGGCATAGTCGATGACGTTCAGGTCGGCCTTGCAACCGGGCTTCAGCAGGCCGCGGTCGCGCAGGCCGTAGACGCCGGCGGTGTGACTGGTCTGGCGGCGCACGATGTTCTCCAGCGGCAGCGTCGGCCCGCGCGAGCGGTCACGGGTCCAGTGCGTCAGCATGAAGGTCGGCAATCCGGCATCGGCGATGTAGCCGACGTGCGCGCCGCCGTCGCCCAGGCTCAGCATCGTCTGACCATGCTGCAGCAGCCGGTGCAGGTGCGAGAAATCGCCATAGCTGTAGTTGAAGATCGGGAAGTAGACGATGCCGTTGCCGCCTTCGGCCATCATCCATTCGTACACCACCTCGAAGGGGCTGATGCCGCGCGCGCGGGCCACCGCCGCGGCACTGCGCTCGGGCGCCGGTTCGTAGTCGGGCGACGCCGGGTCGATGCGGTACATCTTGTCGAAGCTGCGCAGCATGAAGGCCGCGCGCTCGTCGGGGATCGGCACGTTCTCTGCCAGCAGCTTGGCACGCACGACCGGGTCACGCAGCCGCTCGATGCGCTGCTCGATCGGCAGCGCTTGCGTTTCGCGCCAGGCCGCATGGAAGTGGAAAGGCTGGGTGGATGCACGCCAGCCGTACAGCACGCCCGCCGGCCGGCCGGGGATGCAGCCGATCAGCGGCACGCCGGCGGCCTGCGCGGCATCGAGCCTGGCGACCAGCTGCTTCCACAGCTCGGGCGCCTGGTCGATCTGCTGCAGGTTGAACAGCACCGGGCGCTGCGTCTCGCGCGCCAGCTCGGCCATCCATTCGGTCTCGGCCGGCATGTCGATGTGGTTGCTGGTCATCTGGAACACGCCGTGGCCGACTTCGCCCAGCACGCGGCCGATGCCGAAGACCTCGTCGCGGCCGGCGAAGGTGCCGGGCACCAGCTTGCCGTCGGCGCCGCGGTGGATCAGCGTGCGCGAGGTGGAAAAGCCGAAGGCGCCGGCCTGCATCGCCTCGCGCAACTGCTGCGCCATCGCCGCGATG
>JBEIHU010000184.1:0-8233 GCA_040381175.1 Burkholderiaceae bacterium | reverse complement strand
TGCTGGCGCCGCCGTTGTGCCAGCGCAGCGTGTGGGCGGCGACGCGGTCGCGGCTGCGCTCGGCCACAAACAGTGCGCCCATGGGGTCGGTGTTGGGCAGGTAGACGATCAGTGTATCCGGGCCGTAGCGGGCCAGCAGGTCGGGCTGGCGCAACGACTGGGTGACCAGGCGCGTCAGGTCGCGCAGCAGCGCGTCGCAGCAGGCCACGCCGTGGCTGCCCTTGAGGCTCGTGAACTGGTCGGCGTCGATCAGCAGCACGGCGCCGTCCTCGGCATAGCGCCGGCAGCGCGACCATTCGCGCTCGGCCACCTGCAGGAAGTGGCGGCGGTTGTGGGCGCCGGTCAGGTCGTCCTTGGTGGCATTGACCGAATGGCGCTGTCGCGCGGCATGCAGCTGGAACATCAGCCGCAGCAGCCAGGCGGCCAGTAAGGGCGACAGCAGCAGCGCCATGGCCCCGGCCACCAGCAGGGCCTGCGGCCGCGGGCCCTGGCCCATCATCCACACCGCGGCCTGCGTCAGCCCCAGCACGCCCAGCACCAGCAGCAGGCTCAGGCCAGCCAGCGCCGGCACGAAGCCCAGGCGCAGCGCCAAGGCCGTGCAGCGGCGCATCCAGCGGGGTTCGGCGGCGGGATCGAACATGATGGCAATGATGGCGCAACTGGCCGGCAGGCGTCGCCCCTGGATTCGACCACAAAGCCCGCGCGGGCCCGGGCCGAATGGATGGCTGGCGTGATTTTCAGCCGCCACGGTCGCGGCGGCGGCGCCGCATAGACTCCGGCTCATGCCCCAAGAAGACCCCCGCGCCGCGGCCCGTTCGCCGCGCTCGCTGTCCGGCCTGGTGCCGTTTCTGAAGCCCTACCGCGGCCGCATCGCGCTGGCGCTGCTGTTCCTGGTGCTGGCGGCGATGAGCACGCTGGCCTTCCCTTTGGCGCTGAAGTCGCTGATCGACCAGGGCCTGGTCAGCAGCGACCCCGGCGAGCGCGTCATGGCGCTGCGCCCCTACTTCCTGGCGCTGTTTGGCGTGGGCGCGGCGCTGGGCGTGTTCTCGGCCGCGCGCTTCTACATGGTCAGCTGGCTGGGCGAGCGCATCACCGCCGACCTGCGCAGCGCCGTCTACGCCCACGTGGTGGAGCAAAGCCCCGAGTTCTTCGAGCGCACCCAGACCGGCGAGGTGCTCAGCCGGCTCACCACCGACACCACGCTGGTGCAGACGGTGGTGGGCTCCAGCTTGAGCATGGGCCTGCGCAACACGGTGATGGGCCTGGGCGCGCTGCTGATGCTGGTGATCACCAACCCGTGGGTGATGACGCAGGTGCTGGGCATCCTGGTGCTGGTGGTGCTGCCCAGCCTGTATTTCGGCCGCCGCGTGCGCCGGCTGTCGCGCGCCAGCCAGGACCGGGTGGCCGATTCCAGCGCCATTGCCGCCGAGGTGCTGAACGCCATACCGATCGTGCAGAGCTACGTGCAGGAGCAGCGCGAGTCGGCGCGCTTTGCCGAATCCACCGAGCATGCCTTCGAGGTGGCGCGCAAGCGCACGCGGGTGCGCTCGCTGCTGGTGGGCTTCATCATCACCGCCACTTTCGGCGCGCTGCTGTGGGGGCTGTACCAGGGCACGCAGGCGGTGATGGAAGGCCGCATCAGCGCCGGCCACCTGGGGCAGACGGTGGTCTACGTGATCATTCTGGTGGGCAGCGTGGCGGTGCTGTCCGAGGTCTACGGCGACCTGCTGCGCGCCGCCGGCGCCACCGAGCGGCTGATGGAGCTGCTGGCCGCGCGCTCGACGGTGGCCGAACCAAAGCAGCCGCTGCCGCTGCCGCCGGTACGCGGCGGCTCGGCCTGCCGTCTGGTGGACGTGCGCTTCCACTACCCGTCGCGGCCCAAGCAGGATGCACTGCACGACTTCAGCCTTGCCATCACACCCGGCGAAACGGTGGCGCTGGTGGGCCCCAGCGGCGCCGGCAAGAGCACGGTGCTGCAGCTACTGCTGCGCTTCTACGACGTGCAGGCCGGCCGGGTGGAGATCGACGGCGTGCCGGTGACGCAGGTGGCGCTGTCGGCGCTGCGCGAGCGCATCGGCATCGTGCCGCAGGACAGCGTGATCTTCTCGGCCAGCGCGCTGGAGAACATCCGCTACGGCCGGCCCGCGGCCAGCGAAGACGAGGTGATCGCCGCGGCCAAGGCGGCCTTCGCGCACGACTTCATCACGGCGCTGCCCGAGGGCTACCACAGCCACCTGGGCGAGCGCGGCGTGCGGCTGTCGGGCGGCCAGCGCCAGCGCATCAGCATCGCCCGCGCAATGCTGAAGAACCCGCCGCTGCTGCTGCTGGACGAAGCCACCAGTGCGCTGGACGCCGAGAGCGAGCGCATGGTGCAGGCCGCGCTGGAAGCGGCAATGCGCGGCCGCACCACGCTGGTCATCGCGCACCGGCTGGCCACGGTGCTGCGCGCCGACCGCATCGTGGTGATGGAGGCGGGCCGCATCGTCGACGTCGGCACCCATGCCGAGCTGGTCGCCCGCGGCGGGCTGTACGCGCGGCTGGCGGCCTTGCAGTTCGATAGGGAGCCCGCCGTGGCGCAAGCCGATCCCGCATAATCCATGCGCATGATTCCTAAGGGCTGGCCATGCTGCGATTCGACAAATCCGCGAAGCGATCCGCCAACCTGAGCCTGAACGCCCAGGTGCTGGACATGGCGCGCGAGCTGGGCATGAACATCTCGGCCACCGTCGATGCGTTGCTGGCCGACGAGGTGCGCAAGCGCTACTGGGAACGCTGGAACGAGGAGAACAAGGCCGCCATCGAGCACTACAACGCCCGCATCGAGCGCGAAGGGCTGCCGCTGGCACGTTATCGCAGCTTCATGAAGGGGCGCTGATGCCGCGCTTCGATGTCTATGCCAACCCGGAAGCAGCCGAGCGCAAGCTCACGCCCTACCTGATGGACCTGCAGAACAACCACATCGGCCACCTGGCCACGCGGGCGGTGGTGCCGCTGCGGCGCGAAGCCGCCTTCGGCCCGCGTGCACGCAACCTGAACCCGATGTTCTTGATCGGCGGCGACAATGTGGTGATGGACACGGCCGCGCTGGGCGCTGTGCCCTTGAGCGAGCTGCGCAAGCCGGTCGCCAACCTCGGCGCGCATCGGGCCGAGGTGCAGGAAGCCCTCGACACCGTCTTTGGAGCCTACTGACTTGTCACGCCCGACCCGCAGCCAGTTCGAAGACTTCATGCGCCATGTGTTCGAGCATGGCGGGGCCAAGGCCGACCGCACCGGCACCGGCACGCGCAGCGTGTTCGGCCACCAGATGCGCTTCGATCTGAACGAAGGCTTCCCGCTCGTGACGACGAAGAAGGTGCATTTCAAGAGCATCGCGCTGGAGCTGCTGTGGTTCCTGCGCGGTGACGGCAACGCGCGCTGGCTGCAGGAGCGCGGCGTGAGCATCTGGGATGAATGGGCGAACCCCGAGACCGGCGACCTGGGCCCGGTGTACGGCGTGCAGTGGCGCAGCTGGCCCACGCCGGAGGGTGGCCACATCGACCAGATCGCCGAGGTGGTGAAGCAGCTGAAGACCAACCCGGACAGCCGGCGCATCATCGTCAGCGCCTGGAACGTGGCCGAGCTGTCGAAGATGGCGCTGCTGCCCTGCCATGCCTTCTTCCAGTTCTACGTGGCCGAAGGAAGGTTGAGCTGCCAGCTGTACCAACGCAGCGCCGACATCTTCCTGGGCGTGCCCTTCAATATCGCCAGCTATGCGCTGCTGACGCACATGCTGGCGCAACAGTGCGAGCTGCAGGTGGGCGACTTCATCTGGACCGGCGGGGATTGCCACATCTACGACAACCATGTCGAGCAGGTGCGCACGCAGCTGGCGCGCACGCCCTACCCCTATCCGACCCTGCAGATCAAGCGCCGGCCGGAGTCGATCTTCGACTACCGGTTCGAGGACTTCGAGGTGCTGGACTACCAGCACCACCCGCTGATCAAGGCGCCGGTGGCGGTGTGAAGCTGGCCCTGATCGCCGCGGTGGCGCGCAACGGCGCCATCGGCCGCGACAACGACCTGCTGTGGAAGGAGCCGCTGGACCAGCGGCATTTCGTGGCCACCACGCGTGGCCATGCGGTGGTGATGGGGCGTCGCACCTGGGACTCGCTGCCGCCGCGCTACCGGCCGCTGCCGGGCCGGCGCAACATCGTCGTCACCCGCAGTGCCGGTTTCGAGGCCCCCGGCGCCGAGACCGCCGCCGGCCTGCGCCAGGCGCTGCAGCGCGTGGCCGGCGAGCCGCGGGTCTTCGTGATGGGCGGCGCGCAGCTCTATGCTCAGGCGCTCCCGCTGGCCGACGAGCTGGTGCTGACCGAGATCGACGCCGACCTCGATGGCGACGTGCACTTCCCCGCCTGGGACCGGAAGGCCTTCGTCGAAGCCTCGCGCGAGGAGCATGTCGGCGCCGACGGCACGCGCTTCGCCTTCGTCACCTACCGCCGTCGCACGCCATGAAGCTCGCCACCTGGAACGTCAACTCCCTCAGCGCCCGGCTGGACCATGTGCTGCAGTGGCTGCAGGCCCATCCGGTGGATGTGCTGGCGCTTCAGGAACTGAAGCTCACCGACGACAAGTTTCCGTTCGATGCGCTGCGCACGGCCGGCTACGAGGCCGTGGCCTTCGGCCAGAAGACCTACAACGGCGTGGCGCTGCTCAGCCGCAAGCCGCTGGCCGATGTGGTGCGCAACATCGTCGGCTTCGACGACGAGCATGCGCGCGTGATCGCCGCGACGGTCGACGGCCCCGGCGGGCCGATCCGCGTGATCAACGGCTACTTCGTCAACGGCCAGGCGCCGGAATCGGACAAGTTCGCCTACAAGATGAAGTGGCTCGACGGCCTGCAGGCCTACGTGCGCGCCGAGCTGGCGCGCCAGCCGCGGCTGCTGCTGATGGGCGACTTCAACATCGCGCCCGAGGACCGCGACTCCTACGACCCGGTGGGTCTGGCCGGCACCATCCACCACACCGATGCCGAGCGCGCGCATTTCAACGCGCTGCTGGGCCTGGGCCTGGCCGACAGCTTCCGCCTGTTCGAGCAGCCGCCCAAGAGCTACAGCTGGTGGGACTACCGCATGCTGGGCTATCAGAAGAACCGCGGGCTGCGCATCGACCACATCCTGGTCAGCGAGTCGCTGCGGCCGCAGGTCAGTGCGTGCAGCATTGACCGCGCGCCGCGCAAGTGGGACAAGCCGAGCGACCACGCACCGGTGATCGTCGAGCTTCGCGACTGACGTTCAGTCGTCCAGGCCCAGTTCCTGGATCTTGCGCGTGATGGTGTTGCGGCCGATGCCCAGCTTTTGCGCCGCCTCGATGCGCCGGCCGCGTGTGACTTCCAGCGCGGTGTGGATCATCTGGCCTTCGAACTTGCGCGACAGCGTGTCCCACACGTCGGGCACGCCGGCCTCGAGCAGGCCGCGCGCTTCGCGTTGCAGGTCGCCCAGCCAACTGTCTAGCCCGGGCCGCCCGACAGCCGGCTCGGGCGGCACAGACGGCGACGCCGCCGCGGCCTGCAGCGGCCGTGCAGCCTCGGGCGGGGGCATTGCCGGCCGCGTCGGCGGCTCCTCGCGGGCCAGCAGCTCAGGCGGCAGATCCTTGGCTTCGACCACCTGCGACGGCGCCATCACCGTCAGCCAGTGGCATAGGTTTTCGAGCTGACGCACATTGCCAGGGAAGTCGAAGGCCATCAGCCGCTGCAGCGCATCGTCGGTGATGCGCTTGGCGTCGACGCCCAGTTCCTTGGCGCTCTTTTGCAGGAAGAAGCGCGTCAGCATCGCGATGTCCTCGCGCCGCTCGCGCAGCGCCGGCAGGCGCAGGCGGATGACGTTGAGGCGGTGAAACAGGTCTTCCCGGAAGGAGCCGGCGCGCACCCGCTCCTCCAGGTTCTGGTGCGTGGCGGCGATGACGCGCACGTTGCTCTTCAGCGGTTGATGACCGCCGACACGATAGAACTGGCCGTCGCTCAACACCCGCAGCAGCCGCGTCTGCAGGTCGAAGGGCATGTCGCCAATCTCGTCGAGGAACAGCGTGCCGCCGTCGGCCTGCTCGAAGCGGCCCCGGCGCGTGCTCTGCGCGCCGGTGAAGGCGCCGCGCTCATGGCCGAAGAGCTCGCTTTCCAGCAGGTCCTTCGGGATCGCCGCGGTATTGATGGCGATGAAGGGGCCATTGGCGCGCGGGCTGTGCTTGTGCAGCGCGCGCGCCACCAGCTCCTTGCCCGAACCGCTCTCGCCCGTGATCATCACCGTCACCGTGCTCTGGCTGAGGCGGCCAATGGCGCGGAACACGTCCTGCATCGCCGGCGCCTGGCCCAGCATCTCGGGCATCGGCACGGCCGCGGTGTCACGCACTTCCTCGCGCAGGCTTTCTTCCACCGCGCGGCGGATCAGCTCCACCGCCTTGGGCACGTCGAAGGGCTTGGGCAAGTATTCGAAGGCGCCGCCCTGGAACGCGCTGACCGCGCTGTCCAGGTCAGAGTAGGCGGTCATGACAATCACAGGCAGCCCCGGCAGACGCGCCTTGACCTTGCCCAGCAGGTCGATGCCGGAGCCCCCGGGCATGCGGATGTCGCTGACCAGGACCTGCGGCTCTTCGTCGTCCAGCGCGGCCAGCACCTCGCGCGCGCTGGCAAAGCTGCGCACCTGGAACTGCTCGCGCGCCAGGGCCTTCTCGAGCACGAAGCGGATCGAGTGGTCGTCGTCGACGATCCAGATAGGTTTCATGCGGTGTGGCTTGCTGTGATGTCAGGGCAAGGGGATGAGGATCTTGAAGTTGGTCCGTCCGGGCACGCTGTCATATTCGATCGTCCCCCGATGTTGTTGCACGAAGGTCTGCGCCAGCGTCAGCCCGAGCCCTGAGCCGCCGTCGCGCCCCGACACCAGCGGATGGAAGATGCGGTCCCTGAGCGGCTCCGGAACCCCCGGCCCGTTGTCCTGAACATGCAATTCCAGTGCCAATCGGAACCTTTGCTTGCCGATGGTCACCTGCCGCGAGATGCGCGTGCGCAGCACCAGCCGCGCGCTGCCGGCGGCGATCTGCTCGCTCAGCGCTTCGGTGGCGTTGCGCACAATGTTCAGCACCGCCTGGATCAACTGCTCGCGATCGCCGCGGAACTCGGGGATCGAGGTGTCGTAATCGCGCACCACCTCCAGGCCGCGCGGGAACTCCGAGCTGATCAGCAACCGTACGCGCTCGCAGACCTCATGGATGTTGACGTCACCCACCACATGCGGCTTGCGGTGCGGTGCCAGCAGCCGGTCGACCAGCGCCTGCAGCCGGTCGGCCTCGTGGATGATGACCTGGGTGTACTCGGTCAGGCCGCGTGCGGCAGCTATTCGCTTGGGCTTGGCGCCGGCCATGCCGGCGCTGCGCGGCCGCAGCAGGCCGGTCGGACGCGAGTTGAGCTCCATCTCCAGTAACTGCGCCGCGCCGCGGATGCCGCCCAGCGGATTCTTGATCTCGTGCGCCAGGTTGCGCAGCAGCTCCTTGTTGGCCTGGGCCAGGCCGAGCGCACGCTCCTCGCGGTCCTGCCGCGTCTGCTGCTCGATCTCGACGATCTCCAGCAGCACCCAGTCGGGCGCGTCCATCTGGCTGGCGCTGACGCGCACCAGCAGCGGCTCCGACGAACCCAGCGGCGCGCGCTTGAGCTGCGCCTCGAAGCGGCCACTGGTGACCTCGTCGCGCTGCAGCGCAAGCAGCGTCTCGCGCATCGGCAGCGGGTCGATGAACCAGTCCAGCACGTTGCCGCGCAGCAGCGCACGGCGCGACACCGCCACGGCATTCTCGAGCGTGGAGTTGGCCAGCAGGCAATGGCCGTCGCTGCGCGCGATGGCCACCATCGTCGCCAGCTGGTCGTAGGCGTCGTACTGCGGTGGCGGCATCTCGAGGGTCATCGCATGGCCCCGTCAACACCCTGGAGCGACGCGCCAGCGCCAGCGGGCATGGCCGCGCCAGCGCGGGCATCGGCTCGCGCCGCGCGGGCTTCTAGGGTGGCAGCTTGGCCAGTTCGCGCTTGATCGCCGCGATGTCGCTTTCCTTGCGCGCGATGCCGCTTTTCATATCGGCCACGCGATCCAGGTACTTCTGGTAGTTGCGCTCGTTGCCCAGGCGCTCTGGCTCGCCGTTGTTGTATTCGCGCTTGAGTTCGGCCAGGCGCTCCTGCTCGCGGCGCAGCTCGCCCTCGAGGATGCGCCGCGAATCG
>JBEIHU010000183.1:0-8327 GCA_040381175.1 Burkholderiaceae bacterium | reverse complement strand
TGGCGGTCAGTGATGGTGATGATGGTGTTGTTGAACGACGCATGCACGTGAGCGATGCCGTCCGCGATGTTCTTGCGGATTTTCTTGCTCACTCGCCGTGCGGCGGTGTTGGCAGGTGCTTTGGCCATGTCTTGACTCTCTGTGTTCGGCTAAGGGCTTACTTCTTCAGCGCAGCCGCGCCCTTGCGCGGGCCCTTGCGGGTGCGCGCGTTGGTGCGCGTGCGCTGGCCGCGCAGCGGCAACCCGCGGCGATGACGCATCCCGCGGTAGCAGCCCAGATCCATCAGACGCTTGATGTTGATGGAGATCTCGCGGCGCAGGTCGCCTTCGATGGTGATGCGACCGATCTCCTCGCGAATCCTCTCGAGGTCGCTGTCGCTCAGGTCCTTGATCTTCTTGGAGTAGGGAATGCCCACCTGCTCGCAGATCTTTTGCGCGGTGGGGCGGCCAATGCCGAAGATCGACGTCAGTCCGATCTCGGCATGCTTGTGCGGCGGAATGTTGATACCAGCGATACGTGCCATCTTGAATCCTTCGAAACCTTGCGATCAGCCCCGGGCTTCAGCCCTGGCGCTGCTTGTGCCGCGGATCGGTGCAGATCACGCGCACCACTCCCTTGCGGCGGATGACCTTGCAGTTGCGGCACATCTTCTTGACCGATGCGGCGACCTTCATGCTCTTCTCCTTGACCTATGCTTGACCTACTTGGCCCGGAACACGATGCGAGCGCGGCTCAGATCGTAGGGCGTCAGTTCCACCGTGACCTTGTCGCCCGGCAAGATGCGGATGTAGTGCATGCGCATCTTCCCGGAGATGTGGCCCAGCACCACGTGTCCGTTCTCCAACTTCACGCGAAACGTGGCATTGGGCAGATTCTCGATAATCTCGCCCTGCATCTGGATGACGTCGTCCTTGGCCATGTGCCCCGTTCGTTGATTCTCAACTGGCCTTGAAATTGGCCTTCTTCAGCAGCGATTCGTACTGCTGGCTCATCACGTAGCTCTGTACCTGGGCCCAGAAATCCATCGTGACGACGACGATGATCAGGAGCGAGGTGCCGCCAAAGTAGAACGGCACGTTGTACTTGAGTACCAGGAACTCGGGCAGCAGACACACTGCCGTGATGTAGATCGCGCCCACCAGCGTCAGCCGCGACAGGATCCGGTCGATGTGCTTGGCTGTCTGATCACCCGGGCGGATACCGGGGATGAAGGCGCCGCTCTTCTTCAGGTTGTCGGCGGTCTCGCGGCTGTTGAACACCAGCGCCGTGTAGAAGAAGCAGAAGAACACGATCATCGCCGCATACAGCAGCACGTAGATCGGCTGGCCTGGCGAGAGGGCCGCGGAAATGTCCTTCAGCCAGCGCATGCCTTCGCCGGTGGCGAACCAGCCGACGATGGTCGCCGGCAGCAGGATGATCGAGCTGGCGAAAATCGGCGGGATCACGCCCGACATGTTCAGCTTCAGCGGCAGGTGCGAAGACTGGCCGCCATACACCTTGTTGCCAACCTGGCGCTTGGCATAGTTGACAAGGATCTTGCGCTGCCCGCGCTCCACGAACACCACCACGAAGGTCACCACCACGACCAGCGTCAGGATGAACAGGCTGGCGATGATGCTCATCGAACCGGTGCGCACCAGTTCGAACAAGCCCGCCATCGCGCTTGGCAACCCAGCCACGATACCGGCGAAGATCAGGATGGAGATGCCGTTGCCCAGGCCCCGCTCGGTGATCTGCTCGCCCAGCCACATCAGGAACATCGTGCCGGCGACCAGGCTGATCACGGCCGTCATGCGAAAGCCCATGCCCGGGCTGATGACCAGCCCCGGGGACTGTTCCAGCGCCAGCGCAATGCCCAATGACTGGAACAGCGCCAGCACCAGCGTGCCATAGCGGGTGTACTGGGTGATCTTGCGGCGGCCGGCCTCGCCTTCCTTCTTGATGGCCTCCAGCGTCGGCACGACGTAGGTCATCAGCTGCATGATGATCGACGCCGAGATGTAGGGCATGATCCCCAGCGCGAACACGGTGAAGCGAGACAGCGCCCCGCCCGAGAACATGTTGAACAGGTTCAGGATGCCGCCGGCCTGGCTCTTGAACAGTTGTTCCAGCTGGCCCGGATCGATGCCCGGCACGGGAATGTGCGCGCCCAGGCGATAGACCACCAGCGCCAGCAGCAGAAAGACCAGTCGGCGACGCAGGTCGCCGAACTTGCCGCTCTTGGCCAGCTGGTTTGCAGAAGTTGCCACGACGAAGTTCTTCGTTTCGAGCCGGCGTTCAGCCGACCGAGCCGCCGGCAGCTTCGATCGCGGCCTTGGCGCCAGCCGTCGCACCGATGCCCTTGAGCACGACCTTCTTGCTCAACTCGCCCGACTTGACGACCTTGACGGCCTTGACCTGATCGCCGACCAGCTTGGCCTGCTTCAGCGCGAGCATGTCGACCTCTTCGGAGTCCAGGCGCTGAAGATCCGCCAGGGTGATCTCGGCGTTGTACTGCGCGCTCAACGACTTGAAGCCGCGCTTGGGCAGGCGGCGCTGCAGCGGCATCTGGCCGCCTTCGAAGCCCACCTTGTGGAAGCCACCGGCACGCGACTTCTGGCCCTTGTGGCCACGTCCCGCGGTCTTGCCCAGCCCCGAGCCGATACCGCGACCGACGCGCCGCCGCGCGCGCTTGGCGCCGGCCGAAGGTTTGATCGTATTGAGTTCCATGTTCGTAGCCGTTGGGGGTTGGGTGCTCACAGCACCTGCACGAGATAGGCGACCTTGTTGATCATGCCGCGCACCGCAGGCGTGTCCTCAAGCACCGACTGGCTGTTCAGCTTGCGCAGGCCCAGGCCGCGCACCGTGTCTCGATGCGACTGCTTGGTGCCGATCGGGCTCCGGACCAGCTTGACCGTCACTGTTTTCTTGTCCGACATCGTCGTTCTCCTGCAGACCGTCAGCCGAAGATTTCTTCGACCGACTTGCCGCGCTTCGCAGCCACTTCGCCGGGCGTGGTCGAGCGCTTCAACGCGTCGAGCGTGGCGCGCACCATGTTGTACGGGTTCGATGAACCGAGGCTCTTGGCCGCGATGTCGGTGACGCCCATGACCTCGAAGACCGCACGCATCGGGCCGCCGGCGATGATGCCCGTACCGGCCGGCGCAGGCGCCATCAGCACCTTGGCCGCGCCGTGTTCGCCACGCACGTTGTGGTGGATGGAGCCGTTCTTCAACGACACCTTCACCATGTTGCGGCGCGCGTCCTCCATGGCCTTCTGCACGGCCACGGGCACTTCCTTGGCCTTGCCCTTGCCCATGCCGATGCGGCCGTCGCCGTCGCCGACCACGGTCAGCGCAGCGAAGCTCAAGGTGCGGCCGCCCTTGACCACCTTGGTCACGCGGTTCACCGCGATCATCTTTTCCTTCAGGCCGTCGTCGTTGCCTTCGGTCTGCGCGCGGGGTTGAAACTTAGCCATGTGTTGGATCCTTCGCTGCTGCGCTTAGAACTGCAGGCCGGCTTCGCGCGCGGCCTCGGCCAGGGCCTTGATACGGCCGTGGAAGGCGAAGCCCGCCCGGTCGAACGCAACCTTCTCGATGCCGGCGGCCTTGGCCTTCTCGGCGATTCGCTTGCCCACCAAGACCGCAGCCGAGGTGGTGCCGCCCTTGCCGTTGCCGCCAAGCTGCTCGCGCACGGCCTTCTCGGCCGTGGAGGCGCTGGCCAGCACGCGGCTGCCGTCGTCCGAGATGACGCTGGCGTAGACGTGCAGGTTGGAGCGGAACACGGTCAGCCGCGCCACGACCTGCTGGGCGATGCGAATTCGGGTCTGACGCGAGCGACGCAGGCGTTGTTCTTTCTTGCTCAACATGATGTCGCTCCTTACTTCTTCTTCGTCTCTTTCAAGGTCACGCGCTCATCGGCGTAGCGGATTCCCTTGCCCTTGTAGGGCTCGGGCGGACGGATGGCCCGCACCTCCGCTGCCACCTGGCCCACCGACTGGCGGTCGGCGCCCTTGATGACGATCTCGGTCTGTGTCGGCGTTTCCACCTTGACGCCAGCCGGCATGTCCTTGACCACGGGGTGCGAGAAGCCGATCTGCAGATTCAGCTTCTGGCCCTGGGCCTGGGCGCGGAAGCCCACCCCCACCAGCGTCAGCTTCTTCTCGAAGCCCTTGGTGACGCCGTTGATCATGTTGTTGACGAGGGCGCGCATCGTGCCGCTCATTGCATCGGCATCGGCACTGTCGTTGGCCGGCTCGAAAGTCAGCGTGCCGCCGTCCATCTTCACCGCGACCAGCGGATTCGCGGCACGCACCAGCGTGCCGTTGCCGCCCTTGACCGAGATTTGCTCCGCCGTGATCGATACATCCACGCCTTGCGGGACAGTCACCGGCATCTTTCCAACGCGAGACATGGCTCGAATCCTTAGGTTAGCCGCCGCCCGTCAGGCGACGTAGCACAGCACTTCGCCGCCGACACCGGTCTGACGCGCCTTGCGGTCCGTCATCACGCCCTTCGGCGTGGTGACGATGGCCACACCCAGGCCGTTCATCACCGCCGGAATGGCTTCACGGCCGCGGTAGACACGCAGGCCCGGGCGGCTGACGCGCTCGATGCGCTCGATCACCGGCCGGCCGGCGTAGTACTTCAGCGCGATCTCAAGCTGCCCCTTGCCGCCGTCGGTGCTCACCGAGAAGCCGTCAATGTAACCCTCGTCCTTCAGGACCTGTGCGATCGCTACCTTCAGCTTCGACGAGGGCATCGATACCACCGCCTTGTCCACGCTCTGTGCGTTGCGGATGCGGGTCAGCATATCGGCGATCGGATCACTCATGCTCATAACAATCTCTCCTGCTCGGGCCGGTTCACGGGGAACTCGGCCGATGTCACCAGCTGGCCTTGACGACGCCGGGAATGTCGCCCTTGAACGCGAGGTCGCGGATCTTGCTGCGGCCCAGCCCGAACATGCGGAAGTTGCCGCGCGGCCGGCCGGTCAGTTCGCAGCGGTTGCGCAGGCGCGAAGGGTAGGCATTGCGCGGCAGCTTCTGCAGCGCCAGGCGGGCGGCATAGCGCTCTTCGTCGGAACGCTTCGCGTCGTTGGCCACGGCCTTGAGTTCGGCGTACTTCTTCGCGTACTTGGCGACGAGCTTCTCGCGCTTGTCCTGACGCTGGATATGGGACTGCTTAGCCACTTCGGCACCTCAGTTCTTGAACGGGAAGCGAAAGGCGGTGAGCAGCGCCTTGCACTCGTCATCGGTCTGCGCACTGGTGGTGATGCTGATGTTCAGCCCGCGCAGGGCGTCGACCTTGTCATAGTCGATCTCGGGAAAGATGATCTGTTCCTTGACACCGATGTTGTAGTTGCCGCGGCCGTCGAAGGCGCGGCCGGAGATGCCCCGGAAGTCGCGCACGCGCGGCAGCGCGATGGTGACGAAGCGGTCCAGGAACTCGTACATGCGCACGCCGCGCAGCGTGACCATGCAACCGATGGGCACGTTTTCCCGGATCTTGAAGCCGGCAATCGCCTTCTTGGACTTGGTGACCACGGGCTTCTGGCCGGCAATCTTGGTCAGGTCGCCCACGGCGTTGTCCATGACCTTCTTGTCGGCAACGGCCTCGCTGACCCCCATGTTCAGCGTGATCTTGGTCAGGCGCGGCACCTGCATCACCGACTTGAAACCGAACTTGGCCATCAGGTCAGGCACCACCTTGTCGCGGTAGTAGGTCTGCAGGCGGGCAGTCTGTTGTTGAGCCATTTCGCTATGTCCTTGCCTAGTGCCTTGATCAGGCCTTGATCTGTTCGCCGCTGGACTTGTACACGCGCACCTTGTCACCGTTGTCCAGCAGCTTGATGCCCACGCGGTCGGCCTTGGAGGTGGCCGCGTTGTAGATCGCCACGTTCGACTGGTGGATCGGCATCGTCTTGTCGATCACGCCACCTGTGGTGCCCTTCATCGGGTTGGGCTTGACATGCTTCTTGACCACGTTGACGCCGTCGACCAACAGGTAGTCGTCATCGACACGGCGCGACACCGTGCCGCGCTTGCCCTTGTCGCGCCCGGCCAACACGATGACCTGGTCGCCCTTGCGGATCTTGTTCATGCTTGGTTCCTTTGACCGTGTGGCGTCAGAGCACTTCCGGCGCCAGCGACACGATCTTCATGAAGCGCTCGGTCCGCAGTTCGCGCGTCACCGGTCCGAAGATGCGCGTGCCGATCGGCTCGAGCTTGGCGTTCAACAGAACGGCGGCGTTGCCGTCGAACTTGATGAGCGAGCCGTCCTGGCGGCGCACGCCCTTGGCGGTGCGCACCACCACGGCGCTGTAAATCTCGCCCTTCTTGACGCGGCCGCGCGGCGCGGCCTCCTTGATGCTGACTTTGATGACATCGCCAATGCCGGCATAGCGGCGCTTGGATCCGCCGAGCACCTTGATGCACATGACGGACTTCGCGCCCGTGTTGTCGGCGACATCAAGTCGCGATTGCATTTGAATCATTTTTCAGTCCCCAACTTGTCCCGCATTGCGCTCCACCCCGGAAGGCGGCACGCGGCGCGGTCAGTCTTGGGCCCGTCGGTCCGCGCCGGAGAACTCCGGCGCGGGCGGTTGGGGCGAATCCAGATCGGATGCCACCGCCCACAGCGAGGGCAGCGTGCGAATCTGGCGAAGCCGTAAATTATCGCTTGGCCACAGCCGCTATGTCAACGGCTCGCAACCCGAGCACTCCGGTCAGCCAGCCTTGGCCTGCGTCAGCATCGTATTTGCGTCGCTGACCTCGAACTTGCCTGGGGCCTCGACATTGAGCGTCTTGACCACACCATCCTTCACCAGCATCGAATAGCGGTTGGAGCGCAGACCCATGCCGCGGGTCGTCAGGTCCAGCGTCAGGCCGGTGGCCTTGGTGAAGTCGGCGCTGCCGTCGGCCATCATGCGCACCTTGCCGGCGGTCTTCTGGTCGCGGCCCCAGGCGCCCATCACGAAGGCGTCGTTCACCGACACACACCAGATCTCGTCGACGCCCGCCGCTTTCAGCTCATCGGCCTTGGCCACGTAGCCGGGCACGTGCTTGGCCGAACAGGTGGGCGTGTAGGCACCGGGCAGCGCGAAGATCGCGACGGTCTTGCCGGCGGTCTCCTTGACGACATCGAAGCTGTTGGGTCCGATCGAGCAGCCGTTGCCCTCGACCTCGATGAATTCCTGCAAGGCGCCTGCGGGTAGCTTGTCTCCGACTTTGAGCATCGTGTTCTCCTGTAGTGGGTTTGAGAGGGGACGCAACGAAGAAGGCCCCAACGCCAGTATCCCAGCGTCGCGGGACTTGCGTGCCGCAGCCGGCCCAAAGGCCCCGCGGCGTCAGGCACCTTAGGCCAGACCGGCCTTCTTCACCAAGCGGGTGACAACCCAGTTCTTGGTCTTGGAGATCGGCCGGCTCTCGGCGATTTCGACCACGTCGCCAACCTTGTACTCGCCCATTTCGTCGTGGGCGTGGTACTTGCTGGAGCGCGCGACGATCTTGCCGTAAAGCTCGTGCGTGACTCGTCGCTCGACCAGCACGGTGATGGTCTTGGAACGCTTGTCGCTGACCACTTGGCCGACGAGGGTACGCGTGTTCTTGGCAGCAGCTTGAGCCTGGCTCATTTGGCGGCCCCTTTCTTCTTCTCGGCGAGGATGGTCTTGGCGCGCGCAATGTCGCGGCGGGTCTTGCGCAGCGTCGAGTGGTTCGTCAACTGCTGCGTCGCCTTCTGCATGCGCAGGCCAAAGTGGGCGCGCAGCAGGTCGGCGACCTCCTTCTCGAGCGCAGCCACGTCCTTGGCGCGCAGGTCACTGGTCTTCATTCGTGTTCTCCGTTGCTTCGCCTACGCGCCGATCTGGCGGGCGACGAACGTGGTGCGCAGCGGCAGCTTCGCCGAGGCCAGAAGGAAGGCCTCGCGCGCCAGGGTCTCTGGTACGCCGTTGATTTCGTACAGCACCTTGCCGGGCTGGATCTCGGCCACGTAGTACTCGGGGTTGCCTTTGCCGTTGCCCATGCGCACCTCGGCCGGCTTCTGGGAGATCGGCTTGTCCGGGAAGATGCGGATAAAGATGCGGCCCCCGCGCTTGATATGGCGCGAAATAGCTCGACGCGCGGCTTCGATTTGGCGAGCCGTCAGGCGGCCCCTCTCAGTGGCCTTCAGGCCGAACTCGCCGAACGACACCTTGGCGCCGCGCGTGGCGACGCCAGTGTTGCGGCCCTTTTGTTCCTTGCGGAACTTGCGACGTGCTGGTTGCAGCATCCTTATTCCCCTTTGCTCTCGGTGGGCGGCGCCACCTTGCGCACTCGCTTGACCGCCGGCGCCTTAGCGGCGTCACCGCCC
>JBEIHU010000182.1:0-8358 GCA_040381175.1 Burkholderiaceae bacterium | reverse complement strand
GCGCAGCGCCATCCGCGAGGCCGCGCGGCAGCGGCCGATTGGCGAGCTGGGTGCGCAGGCCACTGGCGAATCGGCCGCGCTCGGCCCCCAGGAGCGGCTCGCGCGGGACGTTGCCCGCAGCGCGCGCGGCGATTGCCTGAAGGGCGAGTACGCCGGTTCCGGCATGGGCCTGCTCAGCCTGCCGTTCTGGCTGGTGGCCGAACTGCGCGACCAGTGCCGGCGCTGACGCAGCGCGGGCTCAGCGCCCGAAATCGCGCAGCGCAGGGCCGGTGACGCGGCAGATGCGCCATTCGGGCAGCAGCGTCGCGCCCATGCGCTCGTAGAAGCGGATCGCATCCGCGTTCCAGTCGAGCACGCTCCACTCGAATCGGCCATGGCCGCGCGCATTGGCCAGCGCCGCCAGGTGCACTAGCAACGCGCTGCCGACGCCGCCGCCGCGGTGGACCGGCTGCACGTACAGGTCTTCGAGGTACAGCCCGGGCTTGCCCAGGAAGGTGGAGAAGTTGGTGAAAAACAGCGCAAAGCCGATCACCGCGCCGTCACGCTCGGCCACCACCGCCTCGGCCGCCGGCCGACTGCCGAAAAGATGCGGGTGCAGGCTCTGTGGTGTAACTTCGACCAGGTGCGTGAGCTTCTCGAACTCGGCCAGCTCGCCGATCAGGCCGACGATGGCCGGCACGTCGCGCGGCTCGGCCGCTCGCAGCGAGAACTGGCTGGGGACCGGGTCCAACGCGGCGACGCCAGTCGGCCGCGTCAGCGGAACTTGGACTGCGCGACGGTGTGCACGTCGGCCGGCAGCGAACCCAGGAACCGGGCGATGGCCTTCAATTCCTTGTTGCTGAACTGCTTGACCTGCGCCGCCATGATGGCGTTGTTGCGGCCAACCTTCGCGTTGCCCTCGACCTTGTAGGACTTCAAGGCATTGAACAGGTAGTCAGGGTACTGGCCGGCGATCTTCGGGTAGGAGCCGTCGATAGGCTTGTTGTAGTTCTCGCCATGGCAGGACGCGCAGGCGCCCTTGGCCAGCAAGGCGCCCACCTCGGGTGGCGGCGTCACCGCTGCGCTGGATGAAGCCGGCGCGCCACCATGCGTGGCGTAGTAGGCGGCCAGGTCGGCAATGTCCTGCTCGCTCAGCGACATGGCCACGGCACGCATCGTCGGGTGCTTGCGATCACCCTTCTTGTACGCGTTGAGCGAGGCGACGATGTACTTGTCGTTTTGCCCGGAGATCGCAGGAACGCGGTAGACCTCCGGAAAGCTGGCCTGGTAGCCCGGGATGCCGTGGCAGCCGATGCAACTGGCATTGAGTTTTGCCCCGCGCGTGGCGTCACCCTTGATCTCCTGCGCCTGGGCTGCAAAGGAGGCGACGGCCAGGGCGAGTGTCAGGGTGCAGGCAGTCTTCATCGTCAGGAGGCGGGTAGGTTCTTGAGGAGACGGGCCCGAGGACCCGCCTGTTCGACTGCCGGGAATTATACGGCCGGCCCTTATACTGGATTCGATCCAACCCCCCCGCCCCAGCGCTCACGACGGAGCGCACGGCCCCCTCGACGTCGCAACATGCAAGCTCCGATCAAGTTCCAAGGCACCGACAACTACATCGCCACGCAAGACCTGATGCTGGCGGTGAACGCCGCGGTCACGCTGAAACGGCCGCTGCTCGTCAAGGGTGAGCCAGGCACCGGCAAGACGATGCTGGCCGAAGAGGCAGCCACCGCGATGAACATGCCGCTGCTTCAATGGCACATCAAGAGCACCACCAAGGCGCAGCAGGGCCTGTACGAGTACGACGCGGTCAGCCGCCTGCGCGACAGCCAGCTCGGCGACGAGCGCGTCAAGGACATCCACCACTACATTGTCAAGGGCGTGCTGTGGCAGGCCTTCACCTCCGAGCAGCCGGTGGCGCTGCTGATCGACGAGATCGACAAGGCCGACATCGAGTTCCCGAACGACCTGCTGCGCGAGCTCGACCGGATGGAGTTCTTCGTCTACGAGACGCGCGAGCTGATCAAGGCACGGCACCGGCCGGTGGTCTTCATCACCTCCAACAACGAGAAGGAGCTGCCCGACGCCTTCCTGCGCCGGTGCTTCTTCCATTACATCAAGTTCCCCGATGCCGACACGATGAAGGCCATCGTCGACGTGCACTTCCCTGGCCTGAAGAAGGAGCTGCTGGGCGCTGCGATGAAGACCTTCTACGACGTGCGCAACCTGCCCGGCCTGAAGAAGAAACCCAGCACCTCCGAGCTGCTCGACTGGCTCAAGCTGCTGGTGGCCGAGGACATCCCGCTCGAGGCGCTGCAGAGCAAGGACGAGAAGGTGGCCGTGCCGCCGCTGGTGGGCGCGCTGCTGAAGAACGAGCAGGACGTGACGCTGTTCGAGAAGCTGGTGTTCATGCAACGCCACAATCGATGAGCATGGAACATGCACATCGAGTGCGGTGCAGGCTGACTGTGCGCAGCGAAGTCAAGACGCGCGGCGTCGGCCGCAGCCACAACCGCTGATGGCCTTCCTACAGCCGGTCACGCTGCAGGGCAGGCACGCTGCGCTGGTGCCGCTCGCGCCCGAGCATCTGGCCGGGTTGCAGGATGCCGCGCGCGACGGCGAGCTGTGGAACCTCTGGTACACCTTGGTCCCGCGGCCCGAGGCGATGGCCGCCGAGATCGAACGCCGCCTGGACCTGCTGGCCAAGGACTCGATGCTGCCCTTCACGGTGCTCGACGCCGGAGGCCGCATTGCCGGCATGACCACCTATATGAACGTCGACGGAGTCCACCGCCGCGTCGAGATCGGCTCCACCTGGTACGCCCTGCGGGTGCAGCGCTCGCCACTGAATACCGAGTGCAAGCTGATGCTGCTGACGCATGCCTTCGACACGCTGCAGTGCATCGCGGCGGAGTTCCGCACACACCGGCTGAACACGCAGAGCCGCCGCGCGATCGAGCGCCTGGGCGCGCAGCTCGACGGTATCCTGCGCAGCCACCAGATCAGCCCGAACGGCAGCCTGCGCGACACCGCCGTCTACAGCATCACCGCCGCCGAGTGGCCCACCGTGCGTGCGCACCTGAACTTCCAGCTCGAACGCCCCCGCTAGCCCAGGCCGGGCCGGGGCGGCCCCAGACCATGGCCCAGAAGAAGAAGCTGAACATCGACGTGCTGTGGAAGCTGCAGCGCGCGGGCCCGCCCAGCCTGGCCCCCGATGGCGCGCAGGCGGTATGCGCGCTGGGCAGCCACTCGATGCAGGACAACAAGGGCTCCAGCGCGCTGTGGCTGCTGTCCACGCTGGGCGGAGCGGCGCGGCCGCTGACCCAATGCGGCGAGAAGGACGGCCAGCCGCAATGGTCGCCGCGCGGCGACCTGATCGCCTTCGTCGCCAAGCGCGAGCAGCAGGGCCGCAAGGACACCGAAGCGCAGCTCTACCTGATCGCACCCGACGGCGGCGAGGCGCGCCGCGCCGGTCATGTGGCCACCGGCGTCGA
Source organism: Burkholderiaceae bacterium (assembly GCA_040381175.1). Taxonomy (GTDB): domain Bacteria; phylum Pseudomonadota; class Gammaproteobacteria; order Burkholderiales; family Burkholderiaceae_C; genus Rubrivivax. Next base: position 4,882 of record JBEIHU010000182.1, on the reverse strand, counting down.
GGCCTTCGCCTGGTTCCCCGATGGCCAGCGCATCGCGATCGTCTCGTGGGTCTGGCCGGAGCTCAAGGGCACGAAGGCGCAGGAAAAGGCGCTGAAGGCCTTCAAGGAGCGAAAGGAAAGCGGCTACGTCACCAGCCAGGCGCAGTACCGCCACTGGGACAGCCACCTGCCGATGGGCCGCGTGCCGCACCTTCTGGTGCTGGAGCTGGCCACCGGCCGGGTGCGCGACCTGCTCGAGGGCACGCCCTACGAACTGGTCCGCGAGGACCCCGACCGCCATGCCTTCGACATCGCGCCCGACGGCCGGCGCATCGTCTTCGCCTTCGACGCCGCCCGCGAGAAGCGTTGCGGCAACAGCTTCGCGCTGGCCGAGATCGAGCTGAAGGGTGGCCGCGTGCGCGAGCTGGCCCGCGACGCCGCCTGGGACATGGGCGCACCGCGCTACAGCCCCGATGGCGACCGGGTGGCCTTCCTGGCCAGCCACCAGGGCCGCAAGCACACCATGCCGGCGCAGCTGTGCGTGTGGGACCGCGAGACCGGCGGCTGGACGGTGGAGAGCGAGGCCTGGGACCACGAGCTGATGGCCCCGCTGCTGTGGGAAGAGGACGGCCAGTCGCTGCTGTTCACGGCCGAGCAGCAGGGCCGCCAGCACCTGTGGCGCTTCGACCTGCCCGATCGCCGCGCCGAGATCGTGGTGCGCGGCGGCACGGTCAGCGCCTTCGACAAGCGCGCCGGCACGCTGGTGACGCTGACCGAGGCGGCCGATCACCCGGCTCGCGTGCATGCCCACCTGCCCGGCGAGAAGCCACTGCGCATCGAGACCTTCAACGACCGCACGCTGGCCGGCGTACGCCTGGGCCGCACCGAGGAGCAATGGTTCACAGGGGCGCTTGGCGATCCGGTGCAGATGTGGATGAGCTACCCGCCCGGCTTCGATGCGAAGAAGCGCTACCCGCTGCTGCACGTCATCCATGGCGGGCCTCATGCGGCGGCCGGCGACGGCTGGCACTACCGCTGGAATGCCGCCGCCTTCGCGGCCCAGGGCTACGTGGTGTGCAGCGTCAACTACCACGGCTCGTCGGGCTTCGGCTATGCCTTCCTGGACAGCATCTCGCAGCGCTACGGCGAGCTGGAACTGCAGGACATCGAGGCCGCCACCGACGCACTGCTGCAGCAACCCTGGGCCGACCCGCAGCGTGTCTTTGCCAGTGGCGGCAGCTATGGCGGCTACCTGGTGGCCTGGATGAACGGCCATGCCGCGCCGGGCCGCTATCAGGCCTATGTCTGCCACGCCGGCTGCTTCGACTGGACGGCGATGTTCGCCGACGACTCCTACCCGTGTCATGCGCGCGAATTCGGCGCCTGGTACTGGGACAACCCGGACAAGGTCAACGCGCAGAGTGCACTGAGCTTCGCAGCCCACATGTACACGCCGACGCTGGTGGTGCACGGCGCGCTGGACTACCGCGTGCCCGACCAGCAGGGCCTGGCCTACTACAACACGCTGAAGGCTCGCGGCATCGACGCACGGCTGTTGTGGTTCCCTGACGAGAACCACTGGGTGCTGAAGCCGCGCAACTCGAAGCTCTGGTACTCCGAGTTCTTCGCCTGGCTTCAGTGCCACGACCCGGCCAACAAGCCGCGGCGCGCGCCGCGCGGCTGAGAGCGCGGGAGGCCATCTCCGTGGCGCTCAGTGAGGACCGCATCCTGTGGACGCAGAGTGATGCGTTCTTCATGGCACCGGCCCGCCCCGGCGGATGGCGAAGCACCCGGCTCCGGGCTATGCTTCGGCCCTGGCATTTCCGCCGCCCCGGGCCCTGCTGCAAAGGCTGCCGACACCATGCTGATCAACTTCTTCTACACGCTGCGCGCGGCCAAGCTGCCGGTCTCGGTGAAGGAATACCTGACGCTGCTCGAAGCCATCAAGCAAGGCGTGATCGGGCCGTCGGTCGACGACTTCTACTACCTGGCGCGCACCTCGCTGGTCAAGGACGAGGCCCAGTTCGACAAGTTCGACCGCGCCTTCGCCGCCTACTTCAAGGGCGTTGAGCTGGTCGCCGACTTCAGCCAGGACCTGCCGCTGGAGTGGCTGCGCAAGAACCTCGAGCTTGAGCTCAGCGCGGAGGAGAAGGCCAAGATCGAGAAGATGGGCTGGGACGAGCTGATGGAGACGCTGAAGAAGCGCTTCGAGGAGCAGAAGAAGCGCCACGAGGGCGGCAGCAAGATGATCGGCACCGGCGGCACCAGCCCCTTCGGCGCCTATGGCTACAACCCGCAGGGCATCCGCATCGGCCAGGACAAGGGGCGCAACAAGAGCGCGGTGAAGGTCTGGGACCAGCGGGCCTACAAGGACTACGACGACACGCTGGAGCTGGGCACGCGCAACATCAAGGTGGCGCTGCGGCGGCTGCGCCGCTTCGCGCGCGAGGGCAACGAGCTCGAGCTCGACCTGGACGACACCATCCACAGCACCGCGGCCAATGCCGGCATGCTGGACATCAAGATGGTGCCCGAGCGCCACAACAAGGTGAAGGTGCTGCTGCTGATGGACGTGGGCGGCACGATGGACGAGCACATCCACCGCGTCGAGGAGCTTTTCAGCGCCACCAAGAGCGAGTTCAAGCACCTGGAGTTCTATTACTTCCACAACTGCGTCTACGACTTCATGTGGAAGAACAACCGACGCCGCTTCAGCGAGAAGTTCAGCACCTGGGACGTGATCCGCAAGTACAACAAGGACTACAAGCTGATCTTCGTCGGCGACGCCACGATGAGCCCCTACGAGATCCTGCAGCCCGGCGGCAGCGTCGAGTACAACAACGAGGAGCCGGGCGCCGAATGGCTGCAGCGGCTGACGCACGCCTTTCCCAAGTACGCCTGGATCAACCCCGAGCCGCTGGGCGTGTGGCAGTACCGGCAGAGCATCGCCGTGATCCAGCAGATCATGAACCAGCGCATGTTCCCGCTGACCTTGCAGGGCCTGGAAGGGGCCATGCGGCTGCTCAGCAAATGAGCTTTCGCGCAGCGCTGCACCTGGCGCTGTGGTTCCTGATTGCTGCGCTGGCCGCCGGCTGCTCGAGCCTGCCCTTCGCCGCCGCGCCGCAAGCCGACACGCCGGCGCGGCCGCCGCAGTTCCGGCTGGAGGTGGTTGCCCCCGCCAACCTCAGCGCACTGTTGCTGCAGCACCTGGATCTGGCGCGGCTGCAGTACGCCGCCGAGGCCGATGCGTTGACGCGCAGCGAGATCGACCGGCTGATCGGCGCGGCCTCGGCGCAGGCGCTGTCGCTGCTGCAGACCGAAGGCCATTTCAACCCTGTGATCAAGGTGCAGCGCGTCGACGACAGCGCCACGCCGCCGCTGCTGCGCATGAGCGTCGAGCCGGGCCCGCGCGCGGTCATCGACCGGCTCACGCTCGAAGTCCAGGGCGGGCTCTATGACGAGGTCGCCTCCGGCGACCAGGAGGCCGAAGCGCTGTCACGGGCGCTGCAGACCGAATGGGCGCTGCAGCCGGGCGTGCCCTTCACCCAGTCGGCCTGGGACAGCGCCAAGAACCGCGTGCTGGCGACGCTGCGCAGCAACGGCTACCTGGGCGCGCAGTGGAGCGGCACCGCGGCGAAGGTCAACACCGCCGACAACACCGTGCGCATCTTCGCCGTGGCCGACAGCGGCGCGCTGTTCCGCGTCGGTTCGATCCGCGTCGCCGGGCTGCAGCGCTTCGACGAGCAATCCATCATGCCGGCCGCGCGCGAGCTGATCGGGCGGGCGCCCACCGAGCAGCGGATCCGCGACGTGCAGGACCGCCTGCTGAGCCTGGGCCTGTTCGAAAGCATCATCATCAACGTCGACGACGCCGCCGCCGACCCGGCCCAGGCGCCGGCGCTGCTGGCGTTGCGCGAGCTGCCGTTGCAGCAGGCCACGGTGGGTGTCGGCTACGCCGACGACACCGGATTCCAGCTGACGCTGGAACACAGCCACCGCCGCGTGTTCGGCACGCGCTGGGTCATGAACAACCGGCTGCAGCTCGGCCAGGAACAGACGCTGTGGACCGGCGACCTGATGTCGCACCTGCAGGAAGACGGCTACCGCAACCTGCTGGGCGGGCAGGCCGAGAAGCTCACCACCAACGACGAAACGCGCTATTCCTGGTTTGCCCGCGTCGGGCGCACCCGCGACACGGTGCGCATCTGGCGGCTGTACTACGCCGAGTACGCGCGCGCGCGTCTGGAGACCAGCGCCGGCACCAACGACAGCGATGCGCTGTCGGGCAACTACCACTGGACCTGGCGCAACGTCGACGACCTGCGCACGCCGACGCGCGGCAGCGTCTGGTCGCTGCAGGGCGCGGGGGGCTACACCCGGGGCACCGCCAGCCCGCTCGACTCGCCGCTCGAAAGCGAGGACTCCGGCCCGTTCGCGCGGCTGTATGGCCGCGTGCAGGGCTACATGCCGCTGGGCAACGGCTTCTACGGCAGCGCCCGGCTCGAGCTGGGCCAGGTCTTCGTGCGCGAGGCGCTGAGCGTGCCCGACACGCTGCTGTTCCGCGCCGGCGGCGACGATTCGGTGCGCGGCTATGCCTACCGCTCGCTCGGGCCCGAGCTCAACGGCGCCGTCGTCAGCGGCAGCACGCTGTTCACCACCAGCGTGCAGCTGGCGCGGCCGATCTTCGCCGACCAGCCGGCCTTCCTCTGGGCGCTGTTCGTCGATGCCGGCAATGCCTCGGACGGCTGGAACAACATGCGCCCGGTGGTCGGCTACGGCGCCGGGCTGCACTGGCGCAGCCCGGTCGGCCCGCTGCGCGTCGACCTGGCCTACGGCCAGGAAGTGCGCAAGTTCCGGCTGCATTTCAGCGTCGGCGTGGTCTTCTGAGCGATGACCGAGCCCG
>JBEIHU010000181.1:0-8365 GCA_040381175.1 Burkholderiaceae bacterium | reverse complement strand
GGCAGCAGCGCTGCCTGTGCCAATACGGGTTCAGGCCGAACCGGGTCAGCCGGCTAAGCTGGCCTGCCGAAGCTGGCTGGCCGGACTGGGCTGACCCAGGCCGGACGCTCCACCGCGACCCTGGCTGCATAGCAACGCGGCCTCGACGGGTTCGAGATCGGTAAAGCGCAGGTAGGCCGTGTCGGACAACTCATCGGCCGCGTCGGGATTCATGTCGGGGCGCAGCCGGATGAGCGCGTCGGCAAAGGACCGCCGCCACGCACTGCTCGGAAACTCTGCATTCAGCACGAAGACATTCATGGCCTACCTCCCTCGACGCTGCCAACTGATGCACCGATCCTATGGATTGCTGACGCGCCGGCATTGCGCTGGCTCAAGGACCGTTCGAAAAGCCCTGGGCGACGGTGTCCCGGCGGCTGCTGGCGGCCTTCGGCAACCCCGGCGGCGCGCCGGGCCGCAGCGCCGCGGCCAGGGGCGAAGCCGGGCCTGCAGGCCGGGCGTGGGCTTGAGCCTGCCGCTGCGTCGTTCGCCTTGGCGTGCGGCACGCCGCTTCGCTGGCCCGTACGGCCTATGGACAGGACCCATGCAGCGTCATCAGGTCGACGCGCCGTGCCGCCACACTGCGTGCTCATGCCCGCACTGCTGTGGCGGAGGTGGCACATTGGAATCATGGGAGCGTTGCAGCGACGAGTTGCAGTACGTCGACCTGGAAGTCGACCGGCTGGCGATGCTCTGCGGTCTGTCCTTGCTGCAGCCCGGCGTCATCGACGCGATTCTTCGCGATGACCGGCACCTGTGCCTGGTCGACAACCACAACGCCTGGCAGGCGCTGCGCAGGCTGTTGATCCAGCGCCATACCCGGGCCGCCGGCCGCGCCGCGCCCCAGACCGTGGCGATGGCGGCCGACCTGCGCCGCCTGGACACCCACGAGCTGCGCGAGCGCACCCAGCCAAGGGGCCTGTAGCGGCCGCCCGATCCGGTGCCAGCGTCGCCCCAGGCCCAACCCATTGCAATCACTCAACCAGGAGGACATCCGATGAACCCGTTTCGCATCGCAGCCCTTGCCGCGGCGCTTGCCGCCTCCGGTGCGGCACAGGCCCTCACGATCGTCGAGTGGGACCTCGCCGGCGCGGCGGGCAGCCAGGCATCGACGGCCGCCTCGGGCGCAGCCGCCAACGTGGCCGGCTTGGCGCTGGCCCGAGGTCCCGGCCTGTCGGGCAGCAACGCGGCCAACTCGATCAGCGCCAGCGGATGGAACGGGCAGGCGACGGACTACTTCAGCTTCGGCTTCACGGTCGCCGCGGGCTACACGGTGGACCTGCAGCACCTGTACATCGGCAGCCGTTCCTCCGGCACCGGCCCGGGCACGATGGGCTTGTACTACAGCGGCGACGGCTTTGGCGCGGCGCTGGCCACCTTCGACCAGTCTCCTGGCGGCAACTTCGTCAATTCGGTGGTCGATCTGCACGGCCTGCCCGACCTTGCCGGCACGGTCGAGTTCCGCCTGCGGCAGGCCGGCACCATGGCCGCCAACGGCGGCAGCACCGGCAGCAACGGCACCTTCCGCATGACCGGCCATTTCAATGCCGGCGTGTTCGATCGCAACGCACAGTTCACCGGCTCGGTATCGGCCGTGCCCGAGCCGGCCACCTACGCCATGCTGCTGGCCGGCCTGGCCGCCTTGGGTGCCGTGGCTCGCCGCCGCGCCTGACGACCCGCGGGACCGCGCCGGTTGCGGCAGGGCGCTCAACATGCGTCGCCGCACGCCGATATCCGGACGAGGCACCCCCCCTCGAACTGGAGCAGCCCCCGCATGAACGCATCCGAGACGAAGTACCGCCTGCTGACCCGCAGCGACATGGACGGCCTGGTGTGCGCCGTGCTGCTGAAGGAGCTGGGCATGCTGGGCGAGATCGTGTTCCATCATCCCAAGGACGTGCAGGACGGCAAGGTGGCGGTGACCGAGCGCGACATCCTGACCAACCTGCCCTACGTGCCCGGCTGCGCGCTGTGCTTCGACCACCATGCCAGCGAGGGGCTGCGCAACAGCGGCCGGCCCACGCCGAACCACATCCTCAAGGCCGACGCGAAGTCCGCGGCCCGCGTCGTCTTCGATCACTATGGCGGCAGGGCGAGGTTCTCGCGCGTGAGCGACGCCATGATGGAGGCGGTGGACAAGGCCGACAGTGCCGGCTTCAGCCGCGAAGACGTGTTGAACCCGCGCGGCTGGGAGCTGCTGAGCTTCCTGATGGATGCGCGCACCGGCCTGGGCCGATTTCGCGACTTCCGCATCTCCAACTACCAGTTGATGATGATGCTCATCGACTGCTGCCGCGACCTCAGCATCGACGAGATCCTGGCGCTGCCCGATGTCAAGGAGCGCGTCGACCTGTTCTTCGCGCAGCACGAGCTGTTCCGCGCGCAGCTCTCGCGCGTGGCCGAGGTGCACGACAACCTGGTCGTGCTGGACCTTCGCGACGAGCCCGTCATCTATGCCGGCAACCGCTTCGTGGTGTACGCGATGTACCCGCAGTGCGACATCAGCATGCACGTGATGTGGGGGCGCGAGAAGATGAACACCGTCTACACCGTGGGCAAGTCGATCTTCAATCGGGGCAACAGGCTGATGGTCGGCGAGCTGATGCTCAGCCACGGCGGCGGCGGCCATCCTGCCGCCGGCACCTGCCAGGGCAGCAACGAAACCGCCGATGCCATGAAGCGCGGCCTGATCGACCAGATCTTGCGGCTGTCGCGCGCAGAGCTGGTGCCGGCCTGAGCGGTTTCGCAAGCCGCGGCTGTACGTCCAGCCGACCGGTGGCGCGCATTGCTTTCGTTGCGATCAGGGCGTGTTCACACCACGCACGCGGGTGTTCGTCTCGCGCACCATCACGATCGCCATGTCCGCGGGTGGACCCGCGGCCGCGCTTTTCCCGAGCAATGCGGGTGAGCGCAGACAAGCCGCTGCGTCGGCCATTGCAATCCTCGGGAACCAGGAAAGCGAGAACCTCGCGCCGACACACGGCAACCGATTTCGGCTGCCGCGGCCAACGGATCGGCTCAGGCCAGCGCCAGCTTCATCAACTTTTCGGGCGCGATGCGCACCGAAACCGCCTCCATGCCGACGACACCCGCGATCGCATGCTCGCGCTTGCTGGTGTCGCGCGGCAGCGGGTCCGTCAAGGCGAGGCCACCGGACGTGGTCAGCGCCGCCGCCAGCGGTGTGACGACGGTCAGTCCGCGTTTGACCACCACCGCAGTTTCCCCCGACACCAGCTTCACGAAGCAGCCCGGCGGGTAGACGCCGAACTCCTTCACGAGCGCAGCCGTCATCGAATTGCCCGGGTCGTTCATGAACATCGCGCGGCCCGCGCGGTCGGCGGCCATGGCGCTGCGCGTGTTGCGTGGGCTGAGCTTGGCGGTGTAGATGTCGGCGCGGCGCACCAGTGCGGCAAAGTCGTTGGGCTCGTGGTCCAGCACCGGGTAGCCGCTGCCATCGGGTGCCACATGGTGATGCGCCACGCCGTCCAGCCAGTCGCGATCGGTCACGCCCGCCAGCTGCAGCATCTCCACGCTGCGCTGCGGATGCGACAGGATCGCGGCGCGCTGCTCCTGGGTCAACGGTGTGGCCTGCACCGCCAGCTGGCCCTGCAACTCGAGCATCGACAGGTTCATCGTCAGGGCCACCTTGAACACCTTCTGCACGCTGGCCTGGTCCCAGCCCAGCCGCTGCGCCACCAGGAAGGCCGTGATCGCCGTGTGGATGGAATGGTTCACGCCATACTGAGTGAACGCATTGCCGTCCTGGCGCAGCACCTGGAAGATGGCCAGGTCCGAGTCGCGCTCGATCAGCGCCTGCACCGGGCCAGTGACGTCCTCCAGCGCCTGCCCGAAGCCTTCCTGCGTGCAGGATTGCAAGGTCTCGCCAACCCGGTCCATGCACTGGTGCCACAGCTTGGGCAATTGCTCCGGGGGCGCCTGGCGGATGGTGTCTTCAGGCGCCCGCAATTCAGCCAGGTCCACCAACGCGCCGCGCGTGAACAAGGCCTCCATCTGGTCGTAGGTGTCCACAACCTGCCCACGCGCCAGTAACAGCGTGTGATCTGCGTTACGGACATTGAAGGGCAACGGCCTGCCGACGGCGACACGGTGCTTGACCGAACTGAGTTGTGAAAATTGCATGGTGCTCCTGCAGGGGAAAGTGAACGAACGGCGCGGGGAAAGCGTATCGGATGCGTGGGTTTTCGGCCCGTTGCAAGCCGACTTGAGCGGCCGCGCGCGCCGTCGCTTGCCTCAGGCGCGCGGTCGCCAGCGGCCGAGCAGCAGCGCGTTGCCAACCACGCTGACGCTGGACAGCGCCATCGCGCCACCAGCCAGCATCGGGCTGAGCGCCCCCAGGCCCGCCAACGGGATGCCCACCACGTTGTAGGCAAAGGCCCAGAACAGGTTCTGGCGCAGCTTGGCGCTGATCGAGTGTGACAGCTCGTAGGCCTCGGCCACCAGCGACGGGTCGCCCCGCAGCAGCGTCAGACCAGCGCTGTGCATGGCGACGTCGGTGCCGGTGCTCATGGCCAGGCCAACATCGGCCGCAGCCAGCGCCGGCGCGTCGTTGACGCCGTCGCCGACCATCGCCACCCTGGCGCCGGCCGGCAGCGTGGCACGCAGCGCCGCCACCACGGCCGCCTTGTCACCGGGCAGCACCTCGGCATGCACCTCGCCGATGCCGAGCTGCGCGGCCACCGTCATCGCCGCACCGCGGTTGTCGCCGCTGACCAGGGCGGTGCGCAGCCCCAGCGCATGCAGCCGCGAAATCGCGGCCGCTGCCCCGGCCTTGGGCCGGTCGCCGAAGGCCAGCAGGCCCAGGACCGGGAAGGACCCGTCCGCCTGCGGCGGCTCGGTCATCAGCCAGGCCAGGCTGCAACCCTGGGCTTGCAGGGCATCGGCACGCAGCTGCAGGCCTTCGTCGACAGCGCCAATTTCGTCACGCCAGCGCGCGCTGCCCAGGCGCAGCAGCCGGCCCTGCACGCGGCCTTCGATGCCGCGGCCGGGCACGGCGCGCAGTTCGACGGCCTTGGGCGGGTCGATGCCGGCTGCCGCCGCCGCCTGCAGCACGGCCTGCGCCAGCGGGTGTTCGCTGCCATGCTGCAGCGCCGCGGCCAGCGCCAGCAGCGTGTCGGCCGAGGTTCCGACCACCGGCTCGGCGGCCTGCAGCTGCGGCTTGCCTTCGGTCAGCGTGCCGGTCTTGTCGAAGGCCACCAGCTTGACGCCGCGCATCTGCTCCAGCGCCTGCGCGTCGCGCACCAGGATGCCGCGCCGAGCCGCCAGCCCGATGCCGACCATGAAGGTGGCCGGCGTGGCCAGCCCCAGCGCGCAGGGACAGGCGATGACCAGCACCGACACCGCGTTCATCGTGGCCGCGGTCCAGTCGCCGGAGCCCAGGCCCCAACCCAGCAGCGTGAGCAACGCCGCTGCCAGCACCAGGGGCACAAACACCGCGCTGACCCGATCGACCAGTTGCTGGATCGGCGCCTTCCCGGCCTGCGCCGATTCAACCAGGCGAACGATGCGCGCCAGCTGCGTCTCGGCGCCGACCGCGCGCACCCGCAGCAGCAGCAGGCCTTCGCCGTTGATCGAGCCGCCGGCGACCGCGTCGCCGGCCTCGCGCGCCACCGGCAGGCTCTCGCCGGTGAGCATCGATTCGTCGAGATGGCTGGCACCTTCGACGATCAGTGCATCGGTGGGAACGCGTTCGCCGGGGCGCACGCGCAGCAGGTCGCCCGGCTGCAGCTCGGCCAGCGGCACCGACAGCTCCTGCCCGTCGCGCAGCAGCCGGGCCGTCTGCGGCCAGAGTGCGCGCAGCGCATCCAGTGCGGCCAGCGTGCGCTTCTTGGCCCGAGCCTCCAGCCACTTGCCGAAGATCACCAGCGTGATGACCACCGCCGCGCTCTCGAAATACAGGTGCGGGTCGCCGCGCGCCCACAGCACCAGGCTCAGGCCAAAGGCGGCGCTGGTGCCCAGCGCGACCAGCAGGTCCATGTTGCCGCTGCCGGCGCGCAAGGCCTTCCAGCCGGCACGGTAGAAGCGCGCACCGAGCCAGAACTGCACCGGCGCGGCCAACACGAACTGCCAGGCCGCAGGCAGCATCCAGTGGCGGCCGAACAGCTCGCCCAGCATCGGCAGCACCAGCGGCACCGACAGCGCGAAGGCCAGCGCCACCTTCCAGCCCGGGTCATGGCGGCGCCGCGGCGGCGCGGCCGCGGCGTCATCCGCCGCGCTGGCCTCGTAGCCGGCGCGCTGCAGCGCATGGACCAGCGCCGGCGTGCGCGCGCTGCCGGCCAGCCGCGTGACCTGCGCCGTCGAACCGGCCAGATTGACGCTGGCCTCGAGCACGCCGGGCACCGACTTCAGGGCCCTTTCGACGCGGGCCACGCAGGTGGCACAGGTCATGCCGTCAACATGCAACCCGGCCTGCTCGCGCGGCACGGCGTAACCGGCCTTCTCGACGGCCTGGCTCAGCAAATCGGCACTCACCGGCGAGGCCAGCTCCACCGCCGCACTTTCGCTGGCCAGGTTGACGCTGACCTGCTGCACGCCTGGCACGCGCCGCAGCTCCTGTTCGACACGCGCGCTGCACGATGCACAGGTCATGCCTTCGATGGGCAAGGTCAGCAAGTTGTCCTGCATCATGGCGTCACTGTAGGGCCTGCGTCATGCTTGCAGTCTGACTCGGGACAATCCATGTCCCTGGAGGTGTCTCACATGATCGAACTCACCCTGCCCACGATGACATGCGGCCACTGCGTCAAGGCCGTGACGGCGGCCGTGCAGCAGGTCGACGCCGCAGCCAAGCTGCAGATCGACCTGGACACGCGGAAGGTGCGGATCGAATCGACCCGGCCAGCAGCCGAATTCGAGCGCGTGCTCGTCGGCGAGGGCTACGCCCCGGCCTGAAGCGGACCGGCCTTTGTCCGCACGGAGGGCGGGTGCGCGCGGCGATCAACCGCCAGGCGAGCAGGGGCCGGAGGGTGCGGACAAGGCCATCGCGCCACGGCCGCCAGTGCAGGCATCAGCCACGCCGTCCGACATCGAGGTGTGCTGCGCCTAGCAGCGTGGGCGGCAGCCTGCGGCACGCCTCAGCGTGCGGCGCGGAAGGGTGACGCGTCGCAATGGTCGTTGCGCAGGTCGCAGGCCTGCCCCATCCAGTCGGCATGGCGCCGCGGGTCACCTTCGATCGCCAGGATCACCCGCCGCACGGTGGCGAACTGCCGCAGCGTGCGCTCGATCGCCGTGCCGAACTCCGCCGCCCCGCAGCTGGAGGTGGCGCCGGGCAGTTGCGCGCGCAGGTCGTGCAGGTCGACGTAGGCGGTGCCGTGATCGATGTGCACGCGCTTCAGCAGGCCCGCGGTGGCGGCCGAGAACGGCGAGCGGTCGCCGGCCGCGCGTTCGGCCTCGATAGGCCCGGCAAACAGCTGCTGCAGCGCGGCGGTGGCCACAGCCTCGGTGCGCGGCACCTGGCGCGTGCGTTCGAAGACGATAGCGCAGTCGTCGTCGGTGCCGGCGCGCTGCACGTTGTTGAAGTACACCCGCAGCGTGATGTTGGCCGCCGCCGAGGGCACCGCGGCCAGCGCCAGCAGCAGCGCTAGGCCCGCCGTGCCAGTACGCATGCAGTTCAGCCGCGCTTCGCCTTGCGGGTGGCGGTCTTGCGGGCGGCGGTCTTGGGGGCGGCACGCGGCGCCGGCGTGCCTTCGGCCTCGGGAATGAACAGCAGGTTGCGGTCGGAGGACCAGTGGATCACCGCGTCCTCGTCGACCACGGTCTCGAACAGCAGCCGGTCGCCCTGCATCACGCGCAGCATGCGCGGTGTGGGTTCGGCCGCCTCTTCGGTGAGCAGCTTGGCCGCCCGCTGCAGCACCAGTTCGGCATGGTCGGCCTCGTTGCCGCCACCGGCCAGCGCCGCGCCGCGGTCATTGGGGCTGCTGGTCTTGTACTTGTGGCCGACGCTGAAGGCGATCAGCCCACCGCCTGGGATGAAGCGGCGGATGCTCTCGGCCAGGATGCGCGCCAGCGCCGCCTGCCCGGCCTCGCTGCGGATCGCCTCGGCCTGCTGCGGATGGCTGGCGAACAGCGGCTCCAGCAGCACCGCCGGCATGTTGGTGTGCTTGACATTGCCGTCGCCGCGGCCGTTCCAGCCGCCGACCAGGATGCCGCCGTCGCCACCCGTCTTGGTGCCGAACTGCTCGGCCACTGCCTTGGCGTACCAGCGACCCCAGTTGCGGCTGGTGCTGGAGGCATTGGAACCCACCACCACGACCGCATAGTTCGCCGACGGGTTGGCGCTGCTGTTGAAATGATGCTCGACGTAGGCCGC
>JBEIHU010000180.1:0-8382 GCA_040381175.1 Burkholderiaceae bacterium | reverse complement strand
GAGCGCAGGAAATCGGAGCTGTCCTCGCCGCCATCCTCCTTCTGCCAGTCCACCAGCTGCCGCAGCCAGTTGAACCGTTCGGTGTCACCGGCGGCGGGAGACTCGCCCTCCTTGTATTTCCAGTGGGCGGCGATGCCGTATTCGGCCACCTGGTGCATGTCGGTGGTGCGGATCTGCACCTCGATCGGCCGGTGGCGGCCGATCACCGCTGTGTGCAGCGACTGGTAGCCATTGGGCTTGGGCAGACCGATGTAGTCCTTGAAGCGGCCCGGAATCGGCCGGAAGGTGTCATGCACCACCGCCAGGGCCCTGTAGCACCCCTCCAGGTTGGGGCAGAGGATCCGCAGGGCCGCCACGTCGTAGATCTCGTGGAAGGCCTTCTGCTGGCGCTGCATCTTGCTCCAGATGCCATAGAGGTGCTTAGGCCGGCCGCTCACCTCACAGCTGTCCAGCCCCACCGCCGCCAGCCGGTCGCGCAACAGCTGCACGGTCACCGCCAGCCGATCCTCCCGCTCGCTGCGCTTGGTGGCCACCTGCTGCTGCACGTCGCGGTAGGCCTCGGGCTCCAGCACCTTGAAGGCCAGGTCCTCCAGTTCCCACTTGAAGCGGCCGATGCCCAGCCGGTTGGCCAGGGGCGCGTAGATCTCCCGCGTCTCGCGGGCGATGCGCAGCTGCTTCTCCGGTTTCAGCGCCCCCAGGGTGCGCATGTTGTGCAGCCGGTCGGCCAGCTTGATGAGGATGTTGCGCACGTCGCGCGCCATCGCCAGCAGCATCTTGGGGATGGACTCGGCCTGGCGTTCCTCGCGGGTGTTGAACTGCAGCTTGTCCAGCTTGGTCAGGCCATCCACCAGCTCGGCGGTGGGGGCGACGAAGCGCTCGATCAGTTCGGTCTTGGTGACACCTTGGTCCTCGATGGTGTCGTGCATCAGCGCGGCCATGATGGCCTGCACGTCCAGTTTCCAGTCGGCGCATAGGCCGGCCACCGCGATCGGGTGCGTGATGTAGGGCTCGCCAGTGGCGCGGAACTGGCCCAGGTGCGCCTCGTCGGCGAACTTGAAGGCCTCGAGCACTTTCTTGTGGTCGGCCTTGGACAGGTAGCTCAGTCGGTCGGTCAGCGCGGCGAAAGACGCGACCTGGGGGCTTTTCGGCGGCGGCGCGGACACGGCACGCTGCAGCCCCTGCAGCGCAGACGGCAACAATTCGGCGGCCAGCGAGCGAATGCCCATGGCATGAATCTAACAGGCTTGGGCTGCGGCAGGCCCGGCGGGGGCAACTCTCGCAACGGCTGCGCGCCGGGCCCGGATGGCGGCCTGGGGCTTAGGCCGGACGCCCCGGTCGCGCAGGGCAGGCTTGTCCTGAAGCGTTCGAACCCGCGCGGGCGGGTTCCCAGGTTCTCAGATTGGAACCTTGCGCAGCATCTCCACGCCGATTTCACCGGCAGCGATCTCGCGCAGAGCGGTCACGCCGGGTTTGTTGCGGGTTTCGATCTTCGGTGCGTGGCCCTGGCTGAGCATGCGCGCGCGGTAGGTTGCGGCCAACACCAGCTGGAAGCGATTGGGGATCTTGGTCAGGCAGTCTTCGACAGTGATGCGGGCCATGGCGGGCTTTCCAGAAGGCTTCAGCTCAAGTCGAGGGCGGCAAACACCTGCGGGCGGTGACGGGCCTGGGCCGCGTACTTCAGGCGCTGCGAATGCACGATGGTCTTCAGGTCGAAGAGCGCCGACTCGAACAAAGCATTGATTATAACGAAGTCGAAATGCCGGGCCTGGGCCACCTCGAGCCGGGCGTTGGCCATGCGCTGCTCGATCACCGCCTGGCCGTCCTCGCCCCGGCGCTGCAGGCGCTGCAGCAGCTCCTGCCAGCTGGGCGGCAGGATGAAGATCAGCACCGCTTCGGGGAACAGCTGCTTGATCTGGAGTGCGCCCTGCCAGTCGATCTCGAGCACGATGTCCTGGCCGGACTCGAGCCGGGCCTCGATGGCCACGCGCGAGGTGCCGTACAGGTTGCCATGCACCTGCGCCCATTCGAAGAACTCGCCGCGATCGACCATGCCGCTGAACTGCGCCTCGTCGATGAAATGGTATTCGCGGCCCTGCTGCTCCTGTCCGCGCGGCGCGCGCGTGGTGTGCGACACCGATACTGCCAGGTGCGAATCCAGTTCGAGCAGCGCATTCACCAGGCTGGACTTGCCCGTGCCGCTCGGCGCGGCGACCACGAAGAGATTGCCGGGTGTGTGCATCGGAATGTGGCGTCGCCCGGCAACGCCGAGGCTCCGGTGAGGCCACGCAGTCTAGCAGCGTGCCCAATGCGCCGCCGCCGCGCGAACTGCCGACAATGCGGCATGCACGACGACAAGGGCGGCGCCGGCCCGCAGATCCTGGCGCTGGGCGAGCCGATGGTCGAGTTCAACTGCACCGGCCAAGGCGACGGCCGCCTGTACCTGCAGGGCTTTGGTGGCGATACCTCCAACTTCGCCGTTGCCGCGGCGCGGCAGGGTGCGCGTGCGGGCATGCTCAGCGCGCTGGGCGACGATGCCAACGGCCGCATGCTGCGCGCGCTGTGGGACGCCGAGGGTGTCGATCACCGCGGCGTGCGCACCGACGCCGCCGGCTACACCGCGATCTACTTCGTCACGCACGGCGCGAACGGCCACGAGTTCAGTTTCTTCCGCCGCGGCTCGGCGGCCAGCCGCATGCGCCCGGCGGACCTGCCGCGCGCGCGCATTGCCGCAGCGCGGGTGCTGCACCTGTCGGGCATCACGCTAGCCATCTCGGACAGCGCCTGCGACACCGCGCATGCGGCCATGGACATCGCGCGCGCGGCCGGCGTGGCCGTCAGCTTCGACACCAACCTGCGCCTGAAGCTGTGGCCGCTGGCGCGCGCCCGGGCGCTGATCGGCGACCTGATCGCCCGCTGCGACATCTGCCTTCCCAGCCTGGACGATCTGCAGCGTCTGACCGGCCTGTCCGACCCCGATGCACTGGCCGACCACTGCCTGCGGCTGGGCGCGCGCACGGTGGCGCTGAAGCTGGGCGCGGCCGGCGCGCTGGTGGCCGATGCGCACGAGCGCCATCGCATCGCGGCGCATCCCTGCAACAGCGTCGACGCCACCGGCGCCGGCGACGCTTTCGGCGGGGCCTTCGTGGCCCGCCGCCTGGCCGGCGACGGCCTGCGCGAGGCCGGGCGCTATGCCGCCGTGGCGGCGGCGCTGTCCACCGAGGGCTTCGGCGCGGTGGCGCCGATCCCGCGCGCCGAGGCCGTCTGGCGCGCCCTGCAGGCAAAGGAGAACGCCAATGAATGAAGCACCGCGCCGCGTCCTGGTCAGTGGCGGCACCAGCGGCATCGGCGCGGCGATCGCGCGTGCCTTCGCCGCATCAGGCGCCGAAGTCACCGCCACCGGCGCCAGCGAGGCCGAGGCCCAGACCGCCCGCGCGCGCGCCGACATGGCTGGTATCGCCTGCAGCGCGCTGGATGTTCGCGATGCCGCCGCGGTGGCCGAGCGCGTGGCCGCGCTCGGCGAGCTGGACGTGGTGGTCAACTGCGCCGGCATCATCCGCCGCGGCGACGAACTGGACGCCGAGGCCTTCGCGCAGGTGGTGGACATCAACCTCAACGGCACGATGCGCGTGTGTGCCGCGGCGCGCGCCGGCCTCAAGTCGAGGCGCGGCTGCATCGTCAACACCGCCTCGATGCTGAGCTTCTTTGGCGGCGGCCTGGTGCCCGGCTACAGCGCCAGCAAGGGCGGCGTCGCGCAGCTGACCAAGAGCCTCGCCATCGCCTACGCGGCCGACGGCATCCGCGTCAACGCGGTGGCGCCGGGCTGGATCGCCACGCCGCTGACGCAGGCGCTGCAGGCCGATGCCGCACGCTCGGCGCAGATCCTGGCGCGCACGCCGCTGGGCCGCTGGGGCACGCCTGAGGACATCGCCGGGCCGGTGCTGTTCCTGGCCAGCGCGCAGGCGCGCTTCGTCACCGGCGCGGTGCTGCCGGTGGACGGCGGCTACCTGATCACCTGAAGCCGAGGAGCGCGATGAAGCCGATCCTGCAACTGCCCGGCATCCAGCCGGAAATTGCCATTGCCGCCATCCCCGAGGACGAGCGCGTCTGGGTGCCGCAGGCGCCGAAGGTATGGTTCCGGCCGCTGCTGCTGAACACCGTCACCGGCAGCTGGTGCAACCTGCTGCGGGTGCGCCAGTCGGGCGTGCTGTCGCGGCATATCCATCCGTCGTGGGTGACCGGCTACGTGATCCGCGGCGCCTGGCGCTACCTGGAGCATGACTGGGTGGCGCGCGAGGGCAGCTTCGTCTACGAGCCGCCGGGCGAGATCCACACGCTGGTGGTCGACGAGGCCTCGGGCGGGGCCACCGAGATGATCACCTTCTTCAACATCCACGGCGCGATGGTCTCCGTCGACGAGCATGGCCGGACCACCGGCTACGAAGACGTGTTCACCAAGATCGCGATGTGCCGCGCGCATTACCAGGCGGCGGGCCTGGGCGCGGACTACGTCGATCAGTTCGTGCGCTGATCGCCTGGCGCGCTGCCTTCGGCGGCCGGCGCTGGTGCCTCGGGCGGCAACGTGCGAAGCACCACCTCGCGCTGCGGCCGCGGCACCTCGATGCCGGCCTCGGCCAGGCCGTTGCGGATCTTCATCGCCAGCTCGGTGCGCGCGGCCACCCAGTCGCCGAAGTCCTTGGTCCAGGCGCGGACGTTGAACTGCAGTTCTCCGGGGGCCAGGCCGGTCATGATGCAGGCCGGCGCCGGCGTCGAGGCCACCTGGGTACACGAGCCGGCGATCTCGACCAGCAGGTCCATCGTGCGCTGCGGGTCGGCCGAATAGGCGGTGCTGATGTTCAGGTCGAAGCGGCGGCGCGTGCCGTTGAGCGTCCAGTTGACCATCTTGTCGGCCAGCAGCATGCCGTTAGGCACGACCACCTCGGCGCCCTCGAAGGTGGTGACGGTGGTGGCGCGCAGCCCGATCTCGCGCACCTGGCCGAGCATGCCGGCGACCTCGACTGTGTCGCCTCGCTGCAGCGGGCGCTCGAACATCAGGATCAAGCCAGCGACGAAATTGCGCACCACGTCCTGCAGGCCGAAGCCGATGCCCACGCCCAACGCGCCGAAGATCAGCGTCAGCTGCCCGACCTGGAAGCCCGCCGCCGCCAGCGCCGCCAACAGCCCCAGGAACAGCACCACGTAGTAGCTCAGCGAGGACACGCTGTTGCCCACGCCGCGAGGCAGCGACAGCCCCGGCAGGATATCCTCGGCCAGCACCTGGCGGATGGTCTTGGCCAGCCAGAAGGCGAGCATCGTGGCGAGGACGAAGGACACCAGGCTGCCCAGGGTCAGCGACAGCTCGCCGATCTTGAACTCGAAGGTCAGCACCGTCACGGCGGCGGCCGATACCGGCCGGTAGATGCGGAAGGACTGCAGCGTGAACAGCAGCCAGGCGATGGCCAGCAGCGCGCGCCCGAGGTTGACGACGGCCGGCGTCAGCGAGGCCGAATAGCGTTGCGCCAGACGGGCCGCGGTCGGCCCGGCCAGCGCCACCTGCGCCAGCGCCACCACCACCTTGCTGGCCGCATAGATGGCCAGCGCCGCATAGCTGCTGTCCAGCGTGGCCGACACCAGCATCGCCGACAGCGAGATGTTGCCCACCAGGTTGGACAGCGCCGCGATGCCCAGCACGATGCAGGCCGCCCAGGCCACCAGATGCCACGAGCCCGACTGGAAGCGGTTTTCGCCCTGCGCGTCCCCTCGCCGCGCGCGCAGCAGGTTCAGCGCCAGCGTCAGCAGCATCAGCAGGTTGACGGCCAGCAGCAACAGCCGGTAGAGCAGCGGGTTGCCGATGAGCAGCGAGACGAAGACGTTGAGGAAGTAGAAGATCGCGCTTAGGTAGGCCCATGGGCCGACCAGGTTCAGCATGCGCCGCTGCAGCAGCCCGAGCAGCGGAATCCAGGCCAGCAGCATCACCGCCTGCTGGCGCAGGTTCGGCCCCTGCAGGCCGTAGGCCACCGCCATGGCCGCCAGCAGCAGCAGCCAGGCCGCCCAGGGGTGGACCAGCGCCTGCAGCGCGTGTTCCGTCATCTGGCCGTCGGCCACCAGCTTGCGTGCACGGCGCTTGACCCAGAACAGAACCGGCAGCAGCAGCGCCGCGGCGATGCCCATGGCGGGCAGCAGCCGCGCGTGCGCGGCGTCGTAGTCGCGCGCGAAGGCCGTCTCGATCTCCAGGCTGCGGCGCAGGCCGAGCGTCACCGGTTCGGACGGGCCGGTCTGGCGCACGGCCTGCCACAGCGGCGGCGCGTCCATGGTCACCAGGCGCCGATCCTGCTCGGCCACCTGGGCGGCGACCGCGGCCGCGCCGCGCTGCGCCTGCGTGGCCAGGGCGTTGATCCTGCGTCCCAGGCCGAGCAGCCTGGCCAGCGGTTCGGCCACGTCGGCCTGGGCGCGTTCGATCTGTGCCGCAAGCTCCTCGGCGCGTTCGGCCAGCGCCGGCGACAGGGAAGGCTGTGCGGCAGTGGCCTGCCACGCCGCAAGGCGCGCCGCCAGCCCGGCTGCATCCTCGGACGCGGCGTTGGTCAGGCGCGCCAGCTCGCTGCGCGCGAGCGTCAGGGCGCGGTCCTTCAGCTGCCAGTGGCGCTCCAGGCTTTCCAGCCGCTGCACCGACAGCTGGGCCAGGTCGTTGCGATCGGTCAGGTCCGCCAGCGACTCCAGCGCTGTGGCATGGCGCGCCAGCTCTGACTCGATGCGCTGCAGCGCGTCAGCCATCTGCACCCGGCGCATCACCGCTTGCTGGAACTTTTCGTCGGCATCGGCACGCGACGGGATGTCCGCAGGTGCGATCGCCACGTTGTCGTCTACGGCCGCGGCCTGAGCAGCTGCCGGTGCCGGCAGGCACAGCCATAGCCAAAGGCACAGCAGGGCGAGGGCGTGCCTGCCGGCGCGGGCGGCTGCCAGCTGCAGCGTCAAGGCTCTCTTGCCGCCGTGCAAAGGAAGCTCGAAGCCAAGCCGCTTCAGAACAGGAAGTAGCGTTGCGCCATCGGCAGCACGGCCGCCGGCTGGCAGGTCAGCAGCACGCCGTCGGCACGCACTTCGTAGGTCTGTGCGTCAATCTGCATGCGCGGCGTGTACGCGTTGTGCACCATGTCGCGCTTGTTCACGCTGCGGCAATGCTTCACCGCGGCCACCGGCTTGTGCAGGCCGAGCCGGTCGCCGAGGTCGGCGGCCACCGCGGCCTGGCTCATGAAGGTGAGCGAACCGCGCGCGACCGCGCCGCCGAAGCTGCCGAACATCGGCCGGTAGTGCACCGGCTGGGGCGTCGGGATGCTGGCGTTGGGGTCGCCCATCGCCGCCACCGCGATGAAGCCGCCCTTCAGCACCAACGAGGGCTTGACGCCAAAGAACTTGGGCTTCCAGAACACCAGGTCGGCCCACTTGCCGACTTCGATGCTGCCCAGCTCGTGGCTGATGCCGTTGGCGATGGCCGGGTTGATGGTGTACTTGGCCACGTAGCGCTTGGCGCGAATGTTGTCATTGCGCTCGCTGTCGCCAGGCAGCGCACCGCGCTGCACCTTCATGCTGTGCGCGGTCTGCCAGCAGCGAAGCACCATCTCGCCGACGCGGCCCATCGCCTGGCTGTCGCTGGAGAACATGCTGATCGCGCCCAGGTCGTGCAGCACGTCCTCGGCGGCAATGGTTTCGCGGCGGATGCGGCTTTCGGCGAAGGCCAGGTCCTCGGCGATCGAGGCGTCGAGGTGGTGGCACACCATCAGCATGTCCAGGTGCTCGTCCACCGTGTTGACGGTGAAGGGCATCGTCGGGTTGGTGGACGAGGGCAGGAAGTTCGGCTCGCCGACCACTCGCATGATGTCCGGCGCATGGCCGCCGCCGGCGCCTTCGGTGTGGAAGGCGCACAGCGTGCGGCCTTTGGTGGCGGCAATGGTGTCCTCGACGAAGCCCGACTCGTTGAGCGTGTCGCTGTGGATCGATACCTGCGTGTCCGTTTCTTCGGCCACGCTCAGGCAGCAGTCGATCGCCGCCGGCGTGGTGCCCCAGTCCTCGTGCAGCTTCATGCCGATGGCGCCGGCTTCGACCTGCTGCCTCAGTGCCTCGGGCCGGCTGGCGTTGCCCTTTCCCAGGAAGCCCAGGTTCATCGGGAAGGCATCGGCCGCCTGCAGCATGCGCGCGATGTTCGCCGGCCCGGGCGTGCAGGTGGTGGCCAGCGTGCCGGTGGCCGGGCCGGTGCCCCCGCCGAGCATGGTGGTCACGCCATTGGCCAGCGCGTCGTCGATCTGCTGCGGGCAGATGAAGTGGATGTGGCTGTCGATGCCGCCGGCCGTGACGATCATGCCTTCGGCGGCGATGACCTCGGTGCCCGGGCCG
>JBEIHU010000179.1:0-8386 GCA_040381175.1 Burkholderiaceae bacterium | reverse complement strand
GGCGGCGCAGGCGGCACAGCATCGGGCCGCCGCGGCTCGGCACGGCGCTCAGCCCTGGGAGCGGCCGCTGCCGCAATGGGGGCTGGGGCAGTTTGGGCACGCGGCGCCGGGGCTGACGCCGCCGAGATGACCGGCGCCACGCTGGGCGCCGGCGCTGCAGCGACATTGCGCGGCGTGCCCGGCGGATCGAGCAAGAGGGTGTATTCGCGCACTAGCCGTCCGCTGGCCCAGTTCATTTCAAGGATCACGTCGACGAAGGGCTCGACCACCGCCCGGTCACTGGTCACGCGCAGGTACGAGCGTCCGTCGGGGCGCTTCATCAGCTGAACCTGAGTGCCAGGCAACACCGGGTTGTAGTCGACGCCGGCGGCACGGTAGGCTTCAGGCGGCGCGACGCGCAACACCAGCGTGCCAGCCTCCTCGGGCGTCAGGCTGGTGACATCGATCTCCGCACGCAGCGGCTCGCCCAGCGCCGACTGCACCGTCAGACGGCCCAGGCCGAGAGCCTGAGCATTCAGGCCCCACAGGCAGACCGTGGCGATGGCCAATCCGCTGAGCGCAAAGCGCCCTGCATTCAACTTGCGGTGTTTCAAAGCGTCTCCCCTAGGCGCGCAATGGAGTCAACCGTCCATCAGCCACCAACATCGACAGTTTTGGCCAACCCACGAGCCCGGTCCCGACGTGCGGGCGCGAGCTAAATCACATTGCAGACAAGCATATAGGCTCACCTGCTCATGCAAATGCTGATGTTCAGGGCCAAACCGCACCGTTTCGGGCCTTTGTCGCAACTTGCGGGCTGCCGCAACGGCTGGCTCAGGCCTCGAGCAGGATGCGCAGCATGCGGCGCAGCGGCTCGGCGGCGCCCCACAGCAACTGGTCACCGATGGTGAAGGCGCCCAGGTACTGCGGCCCCATGGCCAGCTTGCGAATGCGGCCGACCGGGATGGTCATCGTGCCGGTGACGGCCACCGGCGTCAAGTCTTGCAGCGTGGCCTCACGGGTGTTCGGTACCACCTTGACCCAGGCGTTGTCGGCAGCGATCAGCGCCTCGACGTCGGCCACGGGGACGTCGTTCTTCAACTTGAAGGTCAGCGCCTGGCTGTGGCAGCGCATGGCGCCGACGCGCACGCAGAAGCCGTCCACTGGCGTGGCCGCGGTGCCGAAGCCCTCGCCCTGGCCGAGGATCTTGTTGGTCTCGGCCATGCCCTTCCACTCTTCGCGGCTGACGCCATTGCCGAGATCCTTGTCGATCCAGGGGATCAGCGAGCCACCGAGCGGCACGCCGAAGTTGGCCGTTTCCTCTGCCGACATCGCGCGCTGACGGGCGATGACCTGGCGGTCGATCTCCAGGATCGCGCTCTTCGGGTCGTCCAACAGCCCCTTGACCCCGGCGTTCAGCGTGCCGTACTGCGTCAGCAGCTCGCGCATGTGCTGAGCGCCGCCGCCGCTGGCCGCCTGGTAGGTCATCGTGCTCATCCACTCCACCAGGCCCGCCTTGTACAGCGCGCCCACGCCCATCAGCATGCAGCTTACGGTGCAGTTGCCGCCGATCCAGTTGCGCCCGCCCCTGGCCAGCGCGCCTTTGATCACCGGCAGGTTGACCGGGTCGAGGATGATGACCGCATCGTCCTTCATGCGCAGCGTGCTGGCCGCGTCGATCCAGTGGCCCTTCCAGCCGGCCGCTCGCAGCTTCGGGTAGACCTCGGTGGTGTAGTCACCGCCCTGGGCGGTGATGATGATCTCGCAGCGCTTCAGTGCGTCCAGGTCGTGCGCGTCGAGCAGCTTCGTCTCGTTCTTGCCGAAGGCGGCGATCGATGCGGGCAGCTTGGCCCCGGCGTTGCTGGTGCTGAAGAACGCCGGCTCAATGTGCGTGAAGTCGTCCTCGGCCGCCATGCGGTCCATCAGCACGGAGCCGACCATGCCGCGCCAGCCGACGAGTCCTGTGAGTGCCTGTGCCATCTGAGTCTTGCCTTTCCGAAGTGGTCCGGACCCCTGGGTACCCCGGCTCGCATCGCCGGGGTCCTAGAGGTGGGGGCGAGACGATCCGGGAGCTGTCAGCTCTTGGTAATGGTTTTGCCGGTGATGGCGGCCACGACCGCATCACCCATCTCGCGCGTGCCGACCTTGCGCGTGCCCTCGCTCCAGATGTCGCCCGTGCGCAGGCCAGCCGACAACACGGCCTTGACGGCCGACTCGATGCGGTCGGCCGCATGGGGCTGGTTGAGTGAGAAACGAAGCATCATGGCAGCAGACAGGATTGTAGCCAGCGGGTTTGCAACACCCTTGCCGGCGATGTCCGGCGCGGAACCATGGCTCGGTTCATACAGGCCTTTGTTGTTCTTGTCCAACGATGCGCTGGGCAGCATGCCGATGCTGCCGGTGAGCATGGCCGCCTCGTCCGACAGGATGTCGCCGAACATGTTGCCGGTGACCACCACGTCGAAGGACTTCGGCGCCTTGACCAGCTGCATGGCCGCGTTGTCCACGTACATGTGCTCCAGCTGCACATCGGGATACTGGGCATGCACCTCGGTGACCACGTCCTTCCAGAACTGGAAGGTCTCCAGCACGTTGGCCTTGTCCACGCTGGTCACCTTCTTGCCCCGCTTGCGCGCCGCCTGGAAGGCCACGTGGGCGATGCGCTCGATCTCCGGCTTGCTGTAGCGCATCGTGTCGAAGGCTTCCTCAGTGCCCGGGAAATGGCCATCGACCGCCGTGCGGCGGCCACGCGGCTGGCCGAAGTAGATGTCGCCGGTGAGCTCGCGGATGATCAGGATGTCCAGGCCGGCCACCAGCTCGGGCTTCAGGCTGGAGGCCTGGGTCAGCTGCTCGTAGCAGATGGCCGGGCGGAAGTTGGCGAACAGGCCCAGGTGCTTGCGCAGCCCCAGGATGGCCTGCTCGGGCCGGAACTGCCGCTCCAGCTTGTCGTACTTCCAGTCGCCCACCGCGCCAAAGAGGATGGCATCGGCCGCGTTGGCCAGCGCCAGCGTGCCCTCGGGCAGCGGGTGGCCGTGCGCGTCGTAGGCGGCGCCGCCAACCCGCGCGCTTTCCATCTCGAACTTCAGCTCCAGGGCCTGCAGCACCTTCACGGCCTCGGCCATGATCTCGGTGCCGATGCCGTCGCCCGGCAGGATCGCGATCTTCATCAGGGGTCTTTTCTCGTCAGGAGAGAGGGTCAGGCGACGCTGCGGTGCGCCAGCCAGGGCATCTTCGCCAGGCGTTCGGCCTCGAAGGCGCGGATCTTGTCGGCATGGCGCAGCGTCAGGCCGATGTCGTCGAAGCCGTTGACCAGGCAGTACTTGCGGAAGGGCTGCACGTCGAAGGGCAGCTCGCTGCCATCGGGCTTGACCACCACCTGCCGCGGCAGGTCGATGGTCAGGCTGTAGCCGGGGAAGGCCGCCACCGCGTCGAACAGCCGCGCCACCTGCGATTCGTCCAGCACCACCGGCAGCAGGCCGTTCTTGAAGCAGTTGTTGAAGAAGATGTCGGCATAGCTGGGCGCGATCAGCGCTCGGAAGCCAAACTGCTCCAGCGCCCACGGCGCATGCTCGCGGCTGGAGCCGCAGCCGAAGTTGCGCCGGGCCAGCAGGATCGACGCGCCCTCCGGGCCGTAGGCCCCTGGCTGGTAGCGCGGCTGGTTCAGCACGAAGTCCGGGTTGGGCTTGCGGCTCGCCGGGTCCTGCCCGGGCTCGCCCTTGTCCAGGTAGCGCCATTCGTCGAACAGGTTCGGGCCGAAGCCCGAGCGGTGGATCGACTTCAGGAACTGCTTGGGGATGATCGCGTCGGTGTCGACGTTGTCGCGGTCCATAGGGGCGACCAACCCCTGGTGCACGGTAAAGGCTCTCATCGCGGTGTCCTACTGCTTCTTCTTGTTGGCGTTGGCGGCGTTCTCGATGCTGGTGCCGGCGTTGGAGATGTCCTTGCCCATGCCGGCGATCGTGTTGCAGCCTGCCAGCAGCCACAGCGTGGCCAGCACGGTAATCAGCGTCTTCATGGCGGCGACCCTCCGTCAGGCAATGCGGCGGACGTCGACGAAATGGCCGGCCAGCGCCGCCGCGGCGGCCATGGCCGGGCTGACCAGGTGCGTGCGTCCGCCGTTGCCCTGGCGCCCCTCGAAGTTGCGGTTGCTGGTGGAGGCGCAGCGCTCGCCGGGCTCCAGCCGGTCGGCATTCATCGCCAGGCACATGCTGCAGCCGGGCTCGCGCCATTCGAAGCCCGCGGCGCGGAACACCTCGTGCAGGCCTTCGGCCTCGGCCTGCGCCTTCACCAGGCCCGAGCCGGGCACCACCATCGCGAGCTTGACGTTCGGGGCCACCTTGCCGCCCACCTTGCGCACCACCGCAGCGGCGTCGCGCAGGTCCTCGATGCGGCTGTTGGTGCACGAGCCGATGAACACCTTGTCCACATGCACATCGGCCAGCGGCTTGTTCGGCTCCAGGCCCATGTAGGCCAGCGCGCGCTCGATCGCGCCGCGCCGTGAAGCGTCCTTCTCCTTGTCGGGATCGGGCACGCGGTCC
Source organism: Burkholderiaceae bacterium (assembly GCA_040381175.1). Lineage (GTDB taxonomy): Bacteria > Pseudomonadota > Gammaproteobacteria > Burkholderiales > Burkholderiaceae_C > Rubrivivax. The sequence continues at coordinate 3,869 of JBEIHU010000179.1, read as the reverse complement.
TCGATGGACAGCACCATCTCCGGGCTGGTGCCCCAGGTGACCTGTGGGCGGATCATCGCGGCATCGAGCTCGACCACCGCGTCGAAATGCGCGCCCGGGTCCGACTGCAGCGTGCGCCAGTGGGCCACCGCCTGGTCCCATTCGACGCCGGCCGGCGCGAAGGGCCGGCCCTTGACATAGGCCAGCGTCTTGTCGTCCACCGCCACCAGCCCGGCGCGAGCGCCGGCCTCGATGGCCATGTTGCACACCGTCATGCGGCCTTCCATGCTCAGCGCACGGATGGCCGAGCCTCCGAACTCGATGGTGTAGCCAGTACCGCCGGCGGTGCCGATGCGGCCGATGATGGCCAGCACGATGTCCTTGGCGGTGACGCCGCGCTGCAGCGTGCCTTCCACCTTGATCAGCATGTTCTTGGCCTTCTTGGCCAGCAGCGTCTGGGTGGCCAGCACGTGCTCGACCTCGCTGGTGCCGATGCCGTGCGCCAGCGCTGCGAAGGCGCCATGCGTGCTGGTGTGGCTATCGCCGCAGACCACCGTCATGCCCGGCAACGTGGCGCCCTGCTCCGGCCCAATCACGTGCACGATGCCCTGGCGCTTGTCCAGGAACGGAAAATACGCCGCCGCGCCGAAGGCCTTGATGTTGGCGTCCAGCGTCACGACCTGTTGTTTGCTGGTGGGGTCGGTCATGCCGTCGTAGCCGCGCTCCCAGCCGGTGGTGGGCGTGTTGTGGTCGGCCGTGGCGACGATGGAACTGGTGCGCCACACCGGCCGGCCGGCCAGGCGCAGGCCCTCGAAGGCCTGCGGGCTGGTTACCTCGTGCACCAGGTGGCGGTCGATGTACAGCACCGAGGTGCCGTCTTCCTCGGTGTGGACGACATGGTCGTCCCAGAGCTTGTCGTAGAGGGTGCGTGCGCTCATGCCAGGGGCCGGGGCAAGGAGAAACGCGTATTTTCCCCCGTTTTCGCCCAGCCCTGCCGGCGCCGGCCTCAGCCCAGCGCCGCGACCACCGCCGGCGGCGCCTGCACCAGCTCGATCAGCACACCCTCACCGCCCAGCGGGAATTCCTCGTTGCCCTTGGGGTGGATGAAGCAGATGTCGTGGCCGGCCGCGCCCTTGCGGATGCCACCGGGCGCGAAGCGCACGCCGTTGGCGCTCATCCACTCCATCGCCTTCGGCAGATCATCGACCCACAGGCCCACGTGGTTCAGCGGCGTGGTGTGCACCGCCGGTTTCTTGTCCGGGTCCAGCGGCTGCATCAGGTCGACCTCGACCGCATGCACGCCCGCGCCCAACGCGCAGATGTCCTCGTCGACGTTCTCGCGCTCGCTGACGAAGCTGCTCTTCACGCTCAGGCCGAAGATGTCCACCCACAGTGCGCGCAGCCGGGCCTTGTCGGGGCCGCCGATGGCGATCTGCTGGATGCCGAGGATGCGGAAAGGCTTGCTGCTCATCGCGGGCTCCTTCAGGCAAAGCGCAGGATCGGCTGGTCCACGGCCAGGCTCTCGCCCTTGGCGGCCATCACCTCGGCCACGATGCCGTCCTGCGCAGCGGTGAGGATGTTTTCCATCTTCATCGCCTCGATCACGGCCAGCCGCTCGCCGGCCTGCACCGCCTGCCCCGGCTGAACCGCGATGTCCGCCAGCAGCCCGGGCATTGGCGACATCAGGAAGCGGCTCATGTCCGGGGGCGCCTTGAAGGGCATGCGGCGCAGCAGCTCGGCGGCGCGCGCCGTCATCACCTGGGCGTCGATGCGCAGACCGTTGTGGTCGACGCGCAACCACAGGCCGTGGCGCTCGATCTGCGCAGTGAACGAGCGGCCATTGCAGCTGCCGGCGGCGCGGATGCCGCCAAAGGGCCACTGGCTGTCGATGGCATAAGAGCGCCCGTTCACCGTCACCACCGTGGCCCGCTCGACCTCGATATCCACCGGCACGTGCTGGTGTTCGCCGCGCTGGCCCTTGACGACCACCACGAATTGATTGCCGATGGTCACCCGGTGGCCGGCCAGCTGGCCGCTGATGCCCGCCGCGCGCTCCAGGTAGCGGCGGTAGGCCGCGGCGGCCAGCGCCACCAGGAAACCGGGGTCGTCGTGAGGCACGTTTTCGGCGCGGAAGCCCTGCCCATAGTGCTCGGCAATGAAGCCGGTGTTGAAGTCGCCGGCCACGAACTTCGGGTGCGCCAGCAGCGCCGCCTGGAACGGGATGTTGCTGGCCACGCCGCGGATGACGAAGCCGTTCAGCGCCTCGCGCATGCGGGCGATCGCGTCTTCACGGTCCAACCCGTGCACGATCAGCTTGGCGATCATCGAGTCGTAGTACATCGGGATCTCGCCGCCTTCGTACACCCCGGTGTCGACGCGCACGCCGCCGCCCTCGGGCACGGGCGCGGCCGCCTCCATCGTCTGCGGCGGCGGCAGGTAGCGCACCAGCCGCCCGGTGGACGGCAGGAACCCGCGAAACGGATCTTCGGCGTTGATGCGGCATTCGATGGCCCAGCCGCGGCGCGGGATGTCAGCCTGCACAAAGGGCAGCTTTTCGCCAGCCGCCACACGGATCATCTGCTCCACCAGGTCGATGCCGGTGATGCTTTCGGTGACCGGGTGCTCCACCTGCAGCCGGGTGTTCATCTCCAGGAAGTAGAAGCTCTGGTCCCTGCCGACCACGAACTCCACCGTGCCCGCGCTCTGGTACTTCACCGCCTTGGCCAGCGCCACGGCCTGTTCGCCCATCGCCCGGCGGGTTGCGTCGCTGACGACGGGCGACGGCTCCTCCTCGATCACCTTCTGGTGGCGGCGCTGGATGCTGCATTCGCGCTCGTGCAGGTACACGGTGTTGCCGTGGGCGTCGCCCAGCACCTGGATCTCGATGTGGCGCGGGCTCTCGACGAACTTCTCGATGAACACCCGGTCGTCGCCGAAGCTGTTCCTGGCCTCGTTGCGGCATGAGCTGAAGCCATCGAAGGCCTCCTTGTCGCTGAAGGCCACGCGCAGGCCCTTGCCACCACCGCCGGCGCTGGCCTTGATCATCACTGGATAGCCAATGTCCTTGGCAATTTGCACCGCCTGCTCGGGCGATTCGATTGCCGCGTTCCAGCCGGGGATGGTGTTGACCTTGGCTTCCAGCGCCAGCTTCTTCGACGCGATCTTGTCGCCCATCGCGGCAATCGAATAGTGCTTCGGGCCGATGAAGACGATGCCCTCCTCCTCGACGCGGCGCGCGAAGTCCTCGTTCTCCGACAGGAAGCCGTAGCCCGGGTGCACGGCTTGCGCGCCGGTGGCCTTGCAGGCACCGATGATCTTGTCGGCCACGAGATAACTCTCGCGGCTGGGCGCCGGGCCGATGAACACCGACTCGTCGGCCAGCTCCACATGGCGGGCGTCCCGGTCGGCCTCGGAGTACACCGCCACCGTGGCGATGCCCATCTTCTTGGCGGTCTTGATGACGCGGCAGGCGATTTCCCCGCGGTTGGCAATGAGGATCTTCTTAAACACAGTTCGTCTCCGCGTGGAAATCGCCTGAGCGCGCTGCGCGCGCCATGCAATCCGGCTTCGCCGCAAGGGCCATGCGGCCCTTATCGCCGCGATTGGCAATCAGGATCTTCTTGAACATGGCCGGGCCCTAGAGAGGAATGTTGCCGTGCTTGCGCCACGGGTTGTCGAGCTTTTTGTCCTTGAGCATCGCCAGCGAGCGGCAGATGCGCTTGCGCGTCTCGTGCGGCTGGATCACGTCGTCGATGAAGCCGCGCGCGCCGGCGACGAAGGGGTTGGCGAAGCGCGCCTTGTATTCGGCCTCGCGCGCGGCCAGCTTGGCCGCGTCGCCCTTGTCCTCGCGGAAGATGATCTCCACCGCACCCTTGGCGCCCATCACCGCG
>JBEIHU010000178.1:0-8400 GCA_040381175.1 Burkholderiaceae bacterium | reverse complement strand
GCCCGGCTCCTTGGTCAGCATGTGGTCGTGGTACAGGCGGATCCGGCAGCTGCCGGTCAGTCGTCCAGCCGCGGCCGCCAGGCCCGATTGGAAAATCACGTCGCGGTAGGCCGGGTTCTCCTGCCAGCAGCAGAAATCCTCGATGAAGAAGCCCGGGTCGTCGGGCCGGCTGGCCACCTTGGCGCGCGGGCTGGGCTGGGCCAGGTTGGCGTCGATGCCCTGGCGCAGGCGCTGCACTTCGGCCGGCGACAGCAGCTGGCGCAGGCACACCGCGCCGTCGCGCGCGAAGGCTTCGACGAGCTCCGGCGTGACAGCCCGTCGTGCCCGGTCTTCGGCAGTCATGGCTTGAACTCCCCTTGCAGCAGGTAGCGCGAGCCCGGATGCACCAGCCGCGCCATCGTGATCGGCACATCCTGGCTGACGGTGCGGCGCACGACGACCAGACAGGGCTCGTCGGCGCGGATGCCCAGCAGTTTGGCCTCTTGCACCGTGGGCCGCGCCGCCTCGATCGAATACTGCGCCTCCCACAGCGGCGCCACCTGCAGCAGGTATTGCGTGGGCGTGACCTGCGTGAAGTCGTTGCCCAGGTAGCCGGGTGCCGCAGCCGGATTCACATAGCGGTCCTCGCATTGCAGCGCCAGGCCGTCCTCGAAGTGCACGATCAGCGTGTGGAACACCGGCGCACCCGCCGCCAGCCCCAGCTTCTGCGCCAGGCCCTCGGCGGCCGGCTCCTCGCGCACCAGGTGCACCTCGGCATGGTGCTGGTGGCCGCGCTGGGTGATCTCCTCGTGCCGGTCGCGGATGCGCAGTGTGCTGGCCACGCGGAACAGGTGCGCTGCGAAGGTGCCCACGCCCTGCACGCGTTCCACCAGGCCTTCGGTGCGCAGCTCGTTCAGTTCGCGCGTCACCGTCATGCGGCTGACGCCGAACTGCGCCACCAGCTCGGCGTCCGACGGCATCGGAGCGCCGGGCGGCCAGCGGCCGCGCGACAGCTCGTCCTTCAGCCACTGCTTGATGCGTGCGCAGGGCGCCAGCGCCTGCGGCGTCGACGGGCCGGGCTGCGGCCTGCGGTAAGCCCGAGCATTCATCGCCACAAAGTCTACTTGCATAGGCTTGTCTAGGGCCTGTTCACACTACGGAGGCAACCGCCTGCGTAGTGTGAACAGGCCCTAGGCGAGAGAAGTCTCGCCCATTCCGGAACGCTGCCACGATCGAAGAGGTGCCCCCATGTCCGACCTGTCCACTGCCCAGCAGCTGTCGCAAGCGCGCGTGGTGCGCTCGCCGCGCGGCAGCCGGCTCAGCTGCAAGAACTGGCTGATCGAAGCCGCCTGCCGCATGCTGCAGAGCAACCATGACCCCGAGGTGGCCGGGAACCCCGACGCCCGGGTGGTCTACGGCGGCATCGGCAAGGCCGCGCGCAGCCGGGTTGGATCCGCAACCGCCGCCCAGGGGCCGCGCACGCGAGGCGAGTCAAGACATCGCAACCTGAGCCGCGCCAGCCGTCGCAGACATCACACACATCAACACGGGCTGCGCTGCCAAGCTGCAGCCGGGGTAGCGCTGCGCGACTTGGCGGCCCGATGCAGCAAGACTCAGGGTTCACGCCGAGACCGAGGCCGAAGGGGCTCCTCGCCGCCCGATGAAGATGCTTGATCGCATGCCGGATCAGCGCAACGCGTGGTCGCCGGCACCCAATCCTGGCAACTCAGGTGGCCGAAGCACGGTCCTCAGGGCTCACCTGGGCGTTGCCGAGGGCGGTCGAAACGCCTATCGCCACGCGGTGCTCGGCCTCGGGGAACAGCGCCGCATTGCTGCGGCCGCGGTGCAGCAGGGTCAGCTTCTGGCCCCGCTGCTGCTCCAGCGCTGCCAGGTGGCGGCCGAGGAAGCGGGTTCCGCCGAGCACGATCAGCGTCATCACCCCATTGTCCGGGCGCGCGCACGAGTTGCCGCGTCCGAGTGCCGCGTTCCTTCTCACGGGCGATGACGAACCCGCGCAGGATGTGCATACTGCTGTTCGCAGCCGTCGCCTTCACCGCCGGGCGGTGGCGTCCAAGGAGGCCCCGTCATGCACACCGGCACGTCCATCGACCATGGTGCGCGCGAAACTGGCGCAGGCTCTGCTGCTCCGGCCCCTCGGCCACGGCGATCGTCATTGCCGACCGCGGCGAGTTCATCGAAACCCTGAAGCGCCTGCGCCGCGGCGAGGTGCTGGTGCACTCCGACGACGCCGACGACGAGCGCTGCCTGATCGAGGGCCAGGTGATGTGGACCAGCTGGAAGCCGCTGCGCGACTACGGCCTGCTCGACGAGGTGCCGCGCGGCCCGCGCGACGGCCGCATCCACTGCTACCGGCTGAGCCCGCGCGGGCGTGAGTTTGCCGACCAGGCCTGCCAAGCCTGGCGCCAGCGGCCGCTGTGGCAGCGGCTGCTGGTGCGCCTGGTGGGTTGACTCAGCCGCGGCGACTGCGCGCGGCGACGTCGACGGCGGCCATGTCCAGAGCCATGGGCGCGTACGTCGACGGCTCCGGGATCGTGCTGACGACGAAGCTGCGGATCTCGCCGCTCCCGAACGTGCTGCTGTGGATGTTCAGGCAGGCCGTCTGGGCCTTGAACGCGTTGACCGGACGCGCCGTGGCCAGCGCCGTGGTGCCGCCGCTGGCGGTGACGAAAGTGGCTGACCAGGTCGCCGCCGCGCCGAGATCGAATGCGCGCGAATAGCTGCCCGACTTCACACCGACCGGAAAGGCGGTGAGCGTAGGCGCCTGGGCCGCCGTGCCGGCGATCAGCAGCGCCGCGGGCGCAGCGACGCGCAAGAGGGAATGCAGTGCCATGTCCCTCGCTCCTGAAGCTGGGGTCGGAAAACCTCGAACACGTTTCGAATGGGTCTATCGCCCGGTCAAAACCCCTAACGCCGCCGCGCCTGACCACCGTGAACAAGGATGGCGGTGGCGCCGTGGCGCCTGATCTGTTGCAGTTGGTGCAAGTCCTTGACCGGCCCCCAATCTTGGCAGCTCAGGTGCCCGCAGCACGGTCCTCAGGGCTCACCTGGGCGTTGCAGAGGGCGGTTGAAACGCCTATCGCCGGCCGTGGTGCTGGCGCGGCAGGAACACAGAGTTTGAAACGCCCTGGGCCGAGGCGGCGCGGCGGTTTCATGGGGTTCGGCAGGGCAGGTCTTGGTGAAGCCCCGTCAGCCACCCTGTACCGGACCCGCGGCAATGCGGGAGGTTCTCACGGTGGAAGTGCACGCGAATCCGTGTGCGATCGGTGAGCGAGGTCAACACAAACTGCCCCGGTCTGACGGACTTCCGCAAAGGTTGCCATGCTCGTACCTCGCCCACGCTTTGCCGAAAGGCTGGATCGCACCGCCCGCCTGATCGGCCAGCGGCCCCGCACCGTCCGCTCATGGCCTGGCGAGCGTGCATCTGCGGTGCCTGCCCCGGGCTTGGCATGGGGGCTGCTGGCCCTGGGCCTGGCCGCGATGGCCTGGCGCACGAGGCGCCCAAGGAGGCCGATGGCCCGGCAGGCAACCGGCTTTGTCGCTGCGTTGGCGCTGGGTGGGTTCGTGGCGGCGGGTGCGGCCATGGCCGATCAGCGAAACCCTTCCGCGGTACTGGGGGTCAGCAGCGAAGTGCGCGACCTGTATGCCCCCGGCGGGCCCGTCGTCAGCCGCGACTTCCAGACCTGGAGCTTCGGCAGCGTGAGCTCGGAACGCTGGCGCGCCGGCTCCAGCGACTTCCGGCAGGGAGGACTGTCACATGCAAAGGCGAACTGGTCCCGCCAGGGGGGCGGCCACGAGCTGGTTGCCGGCACGTCTGCACTGGCGCGAAGCGATGCCGGGTTCAACGGCTTTGCGCAGGCCGCGCTAAAGGTGAACTTCGGTCTCGGCGTTCAGCTGTTGCCGCCAAACGACCTCCTCGCCGCCGCGCTGTGGTGGCAGACCTTGTTGCAGTCCGGGTGTGGCTCCGATACGGACACGGGCGGGTGTGTGTTCAACGTCAGCTTCATGCACCTGACGAAGGGGCGGTTTGCGTACGCCAACAGCAGCGGCGACCGTCAGGCCAGCTTCCGCGAGAGCCTGACGCTGAGTTCGGTCACTCCCGACGGCACGTCCCAGGCAAGCGCGCAAGGCGAAGTCCGGGTGCAGTTGAAGAACCAGCAGACCGCGGCCGATGTCCGCTTCAGTGGTGACTGGTCGGCCGGCGACCTGCAGCCCTTCGGCCCCGCGCCGGCTTCGCAGCTCGGGTTGTTTGCGGCGGGTGACGCACGCAATGCACTCGACGATCCGCAGGGCCCGTTGCGGGGCTGGGACTTCGGCCACGACGAGATCCTGACCGTGCCGATCAAGTTCACCGGCGAGGACTTCACTTTGGGCGCCCCTCTGCAGGGCAGCATCGAAGTCGATCTGGAGCAGGTGGCAACCGCCGGCATCGGGCCCTTCGTCTACTCGTCTTCGACGCTGTCGGCTGACTTTGCCGATACCTCGACGTTCTCCTTCCTCCGCATCACCGACCCCGCCGGCGTGGTCGATTTCTCGCAGACGCGCGTCGAGCTGCTGCTGTCGCCAGTCCCGGAACCTCGCGCCGCATGGCTGGCCTTGGGAGGCCTTGTCGTGTTGTGGGGCCGGCGTCGGGTGGTCTCTGCAGGCCGATAGGACCGACAGTCAGACCCCGCGAAGACACGCCGTCAACGGGCAGCGGCTGATCCCGGCACTGTCTGGCCTGAACCTTTCAGGTGGATGAAGTCTGGAAGGGGACTCTCATCCTGGGTGACGTCAAGTCGGGTCTGGAATCCGGGCCCGACAGCCATCCGGCGCAGCTGCGCCGTCTGTTCGTCACCCACGACATCGGCGAGGCGGTGTTCATGGGCAGCCGCGTCGCCATGATGAGCGCGCGCCCCGGGCCGCATCAATCCCGCCCGCGAGCTGCCTCTGGCGCACCCGCGGCATGGGGTCGCGTGCCAACCGGGATCCGCCATGAACAGCAGCAGCACCGACGCCAGCCACTCGCCGATCGACGACTTTTCACAGTGCCATGCCGAGGAGGAGAAGGAGCTCTTCCCGGCCGTGCTGGCCAGCGCCACCAAGGGCGCGGAGCACGACCGCGTGCAGGCGCTGATCAACTCGCTGACGGCCGAGCATCGCAAGGTGGAGGCCGCCTGGGCCAGGCTGGAACCGCAGCTCAAGGCCGTGGCCAAGGGCCATGACAACGACCTCGATGGCGCCGATATCCAGGCGCTGGTGCAGGTCGACCGGGCCCATGCGCGCTTCGAGGAAGACGTCTTCCTGCCGCTGTCGCAGACCATCCTGAGCCGCAACAGCAACCATCTGGCGGCCCTCGGCATGTCGATGCACATGCGCCATGCCCTGCCGCAGGTGCTGCAGCGCTTCGCCAGCCGGCAGTAGAAGCCCAGCACAAGCGGGCGCCGACCGCGAAGCAGATCCAGGATCGTCGCCCGCCGGTCTGGTGGGCACTGGGCCGCGCGACCGTTTACGCGGGATCCGGACAAAGTGGCGGTGCCGCCTCGCGCAGATCAGCGCTGGCGCGCAGCGCACCCACTTCGATGCCGTTCCAGTTGCGCAGCCGCAGATCGCTCAGGCTGCGCATGAAGCGCGCCTCGGCTTCGTTCAGCGGCACATAGGCCTCGATCAGCGCGGCCATCGTCACCTCGGCCGCGCGGGCGTTGTTGCCGTCGTCGATCTTCAGCGCCACGCCCAGGCCTTGCCCGGGCAGCGCCGCGCAATACACGCCTTCGGCGCCCACCTTGCAGCACACGCGCTCGCCGAGCCGCTCCATCACGCGCGAGTCGAAGCGGTCGGTGCCGCCGACCATGAACGGCGCTCGAGCCACCGCGCGGCGCAGCCTTGCGGCCGCGGCGGCGTGGTCGGGCTCCAGGCCGCTGCCGGTGGCCACGCGCGCGAAAGCCAGTGCCAGCTGCTGCAGCGGGATGCCGAAGGTCGGGATCGAGCAGCCGTCGATGCCTTGCGGCGCTCGGCTGAGATCGCAGCCGGTGGCCGCCTGCAGTGCCTGGCTCACCTCGCGCATCACGGGATGTGCGGCCTGCACGTAGCCCCGGGCAAAGTCGAAAAGCGGCTGGCCCCCGGCCCGGCGGCAAGCCAGGCAGATGAAGCCGGCATGCTTGCCCGAGCAGTTGTTGTGCAGCGCGCTCGGTGTTTCGCCGCGCGAGGCCATCTCGCGCTGGAAGGCCTCGCGGTAGGGCCAGTGCGCGCCGCACTCCAGTACCCGGGCGTCGACGCCGGCCTTGGCCAGCATGCCGGCGGCGGTGGCCACGTGGGCCGGCTCGCCGTTGTGCGACGCGCAGGCCAGCGCCAGCTCCTCGTCGCCCAGGCCCAGGGCATGGGCCGCGCCGCTGGCCACCAGCGGCAGCGCCTGCAGCAGCTTGACCGCGGAACGCGTAAACCCCGGCCGTTGCGTATCGCCCAGCGCCAGCAACACGCCGCCTCTGGAGTCGACCACCGCCAGCGCACCGCGGTGCGCGGACTCCACCGCATTGCCGCGATGCGCTTCGACCAGTACCGGATTCATCGCCTGTGCTCCTGCCTGACTGCCAGCGGCGACTGTAATCGTCGCGCCGCCACAATCGCGTGCATGCAAACCAACCCCCCGGCCGGCCTGCGCTGCATTGGCGTCGACTTCAGCAGCCGGCCGAGCCAGCGCAAACCGGTGCTGTGGGCCGAAGGCCAGCGCCACGGCGCGGTAGTGCGGCTGCAGCGCCTGGTCGAGTTCCCCTCGCTGGAGGGCCTGGGCGAGGCGCTGCGTGCGCCAGGGCCCTGGACCGGCGGTTTCGACTTCCCCTTCGGCCTGCCGCGCGAGCTGATCGAGGCTCTGGGCTGGCCGACGCAGTGGCTGCCGCTGCTGCGCCACTACCAGGCGTTGTCGCGCGAACAGATCCGCGAGCGCTTCAAGGCCTTCTGTGACGCGCGGCCGGTGGGCACCAAGTTCGCCCACCGGGCCTGCGACCGGCCGGCCGGCTCCAGCCCGTCGATGAAGTGGGTCAACCCGCCCGTGGCCTACATGCTGCATGCCGGCGTGCCGCTGCTGGTGGATGCCGGCGTGCACCTGCCGGGTTTGCACGACGGCGACCGGCAGCGCGTGGCGCTGGAAGCCTACCCGGGCCTGCTGGCGCGCGAGCTGATCGGAACGCGCTCCTACAAGGCTGACGACGCGGCACGGCAGACGGCGGCCCGGCTGATCGCCCGCAAGGACATGGTCGCCGCGCTGGAGCAGGGGCGCACGCGGCTGGGCCTGCGGCTGAAGCTGTCGCCGGCGCAGCACGAGCGCCTGGTCGAGGATGCCAGCGGCGACAGTTTGGACGCGGTGCTGTGCCTGATGCAGGCCGCCTGGGCGGTTGGGCAGCCGCACCACGGCCTGCCCGGGCAGATCGATCCGCTGGAAGGCTGGATCGTCAGCGCCTGAAATCCCGGCCCGCCCCGATGGACCCGCCGCCGCCCGACGCCGCCTTCGAGGCCTGGTTCCAGGCCCGAGGCTGGAGCGTCTTCGATTTCCAGCGCCATGTCTGGGCAGCCATGGCGCAGGGCCGCAGCGGTCTGCTGCATGCCACCACCGGCAGCGGCAAGACCTACGCGGTGTGGTTCGGCGCGCTGGGCCGGGCGGCACCGACCGACGCGCTGCAGGTGCTGTGGATCACGCCGATGCGGGCGCTGGCTGCAGACACCAGCCGCGCGCTGCAGCAGCCGCTGGCCGACCTGGCGCCGCACTGGCGCGTGAGCCTGCGCACCGGCGACACGCCGGCTGCCGAGCGCGCACGCCAGGACCGCAAGCTGCCCAGCGCACTCGTGACCACGCCCGAATCGCTGACCTTGCTGCTGACGCGCGAACGCGCCCGCGACGACTTCGGTGCGCTGCAGGTGGTGATCGTCGACGAGTGGCACGAGCTGATCGGCAACAAGCGCGGCGTGCAGCTGCAGCTGGCGCTGGCGCGGCTGCGGCTGTGGAACCCGCAATTGATCGTCTGGGGCCTGTCGGCCACGCTGGGCAACCTGGACGAGGCGCTGAGCGCGCTGCTCGGCCCTGGCCATGCGGCGGCGGGGCAGCTGGTGCGGGGCCGGCTGGACAAGCCGCTGCAGGTGGATACGCTGCTGCCGCACGAGCCGGGGCGCTTTTCCTGGGGCGGCCACCTCGGCACGCAGATGCTGCAGCCGGTGGTCGACGAAATCGAGCGCTCGTCGACCACGCTGGTCTTCACCAACGTGCGCTCACAGGCCGAGACCTGGTACCAGCTGCTGCTGAATGCGCGGCCCGACTGGGCCGGCAGCATCGCGCTGCATCACGGATCGCTGGACAAGTCGGTGCGCGAATGGGTGGAGGCCGGCCTGAAGGCCGGCTCGCTGAAGGCGGTGGTGGCCACCTCGTCGCTGGACCTG
>JBEIHU010000177.1:0-8441 GCA_040381175.1 Burkholderiaceae bacterium | reverse complement strand
GCATGTCCTTGACCTCGAATTCGTACACCGCTTCCATGCCGAGTTCCGGGAATGCGATGACACGGCTCGCACGGATGGCTTTGGAAACGAGGTAAGCCGCCCCCCCCACCGCCATGAGGTACGCGGCCTTGTACTTCCTGATGACGTCGATGGCTTCAGGTCCCCGCTCGGCCTTGCCCACCATCGCGATCAGGCCGGTGCGGGCCAGCATCATCTCGGTGAACTTGTCCATCCGCGTGGCGGTCGTCGGGCCCGCCGGGCCGACCACCTCGTCGCGCACCGGGTCGACCGGGCCGACGTAGTAGATGACGCGGTTGCGGAAGTCCACCGGCAGCGGCTCGCCGCGTGCCAGCATGTCCTGGATGCGCTTGTGCGCGGCGTCGCGCCCGGTCAGCATGCGGCCGTTCAGCAGCAGCGTCTCGCCCGGCTTCCAGCTGGCCACCTCGGCCGGCGTCAGGGTGTCCAGGTCGACGCGGCGGCTCTTCTGCGCATCGGGCACCCAGTCGACCTTCGGCCACAGGTCCAGGCTGGGTGGCTCCAGGAAGACCGGTCCGGCGCCGTCGAGCACGACGTGCGCGTGGCGCGTGGCCGCGCAGTTGGGGATCATCGCGACCGGCTTGCTGGCCGCGTGCGTCGGGTAGGTGGCGATCTTGACGTCCAGCACCGTGGTCAGGCCGCCCAGGCCCTGCGCGCCGATGCCCAGTGCGTTGATCTTGTCGCACAGCTCGATGCGCAGCTCTTCGGTCTTGTTGCGCGGGCCGCGGGCCTTCAGCTCGAACATGTCGATCGGGTCCATCAGCACCTCCTTGGCCATCAGCATGGCCTTCTCGGCGGTGCCGCCGATGCCGATGCCCAGCATGCCCGGCGGGCACCAGCCGGCGCCCATGGTCGGCACGGTTCTCATCACCCAGTCGACCACGCTGTCGCTGGGGTTCAGCATGACGAACTTGCTCTTGTTCTCGCTGCCGCCGCCCTTGGCCGCCACCTGCACGTCCACGGTGTTGCCCGGCACCAGGCTCATGTGCACCACGGCCGGCGTGTTGTCCTTGGTGTTCTTGCGCTCGAACTGCGGGTCGGCCACGATCGACGCGCGCAGCACGTTGTCCGGGTGGTTGTAGCCGCGGCGCACGCCTTCGTTGATGGCGTCTTCCAGGCTTCCGGCAAAGCCCTCGAAGCGCACGTCCATGCCGATCTTCAGGAACACGTTGACGATGCCGGTGTCCTGGCAGATCGGACGGTGGCCTTCGGCGCACATGCGGCTGTTGGTCAGGATCTGCGCGATCGCGTCCTTGGCCGCGGGGCTGGCCTCGCCCTCGTAGGCGCGCGCCAGGTGGGCGATGTAGTCGGCCGGGTGGTAGTAGCTGATGTACTGCAGTGCGGCGGCAACCGACTCGATCAGGTCGGCCTGGCGGATGGTGGTGGACATGGCTGGACTCGGGCGGCGTAAGGACCCTCGATTTTAGGTCCCTACAATCGCGCGGCTCTTCAACACACCCCGCGTTGACGCAAGCGATGAACGTGCTCGCGCTGATCGTCCTGTTGCCCTTGCTGGCCGGCACCACGCTGTGCTGGGCCGCGGGTCGCGTCGACACGCCGGGGCGGCGCCGGCTGACGGCGTGGACGGCCGGCGCGGTGGCGGGCAGCGCCTTCGCGCTGCTGCTGTGGCTGGCGCCGGGCGTGTTTGCCGGCGAGGTGCTGCTGCGCCAGGCCGAATGGGTGCCGGCGATCGGGCTGAACGCCAACTTCCGCCTCGATGCGCTGGCCTGGATGTTCGCTGCGTTGATCACGGGCATCGGCCTGCTGATCGTCCTCTACGCGGCCTACTACCTGCATGCCGAGGACCCTGCGGGCAAGTTCTTCAGCACGCTGATGCTGTTCATGGCGGCGATGCTGGGCATCGTGCTGTCGGACAACCTGATCCTGCTGCTGGTGTTCTGGGAGCTGACCAGCATCAGCTCCTTCCTGCTGATCGGCTATTGGAGCGGCCGCGAGGAATCGCGCGCCGGCGCGCGCATGGCGCTGGCCATCACCGGCGGCGGCGGGCTGGTGATGCTGGCCGGCATCGTGGTGCTGGGGCAGATCGGCGGCAGCTTCGACCTTTCGGTGCTCATGCAGCGCGGCGAGCAGATCCGCGCCGACCCGCTGTACCCGATGGCGCTGGGCCTGATCCTGGTGGGCTGCTTCACCAAGAGCGCGCAGCTGCCCTTCCACTTCTGGCTGCCCGAGGCCATGGCCGCGCCCACGCCGGTGTCGGCCTACCTGCACTCGGCGACGATGGTCAAGGCCGGGCTGTTCATGATGATGCGGCTGTACCCCATCCTCGGCGGCACCGCGCTGTTCGAGGGCGTGGTCGCCAGCGTTGGCCTGGCGACGATGGTCTTCGCCGCCTTCGTGGCCATCTTCAAGCACGACCTGAAGGGCCTGCTGGCCTATTCCACCGTCAGCCACCTGGGGCTGATCACCTTCCTCATCGGGCTGAGCACGCCGCTGTCGATGGTGGCGGCGGTGTTCCACATCCTCAACCACGCGGCCTTCAAGGCGGCGCTGTTCATGAGCGCCGGCATCGTCGACCACGAGGCCCACACCCGCGACCTGCGCAAGCTGGGCGGGCTGATGGCGCTGATGCCGGTGATGGGCACGCTGGTGCTGGTGGCGGCCGCGGCGATGGCCGGCATCGCGCCGCTGAACGGCTTCATCAGCAAGGAGATGATGCTGGCCGAGGCGGTGCACGCCGGCGACCGGCTGTGGGGCAGCCTGGGATGGGCGGTGCCGGTGCTGGCCACGCTGGGCGGGCTTTGCTCGGCCGCGTACTCCATCCGCCTGGTCCATGACGCCTTCTTCAACGGCCCGCCGCGCGACCTGGCCGGGGTGCATCCGCACGAACCGCCATGGGGCATGAAGGCGCCAGTGGTGCTGTTGGTGGCGGTGTGCATCGCAGTCGGGCTGATGCCTGTCATTGCCGAGCCGCTGGTGCGCGCGGCCGGCACCGCGGCGCTGGGCGTGGCGCCACCCGATTTTCATCTGTCGCTGTGGCACGGCGTGAACCTGCCTTTGCTGATGAGCCTCTTCGGCCTGTTTGCCGGCGGCACGCTGTACGCTGGTCTGCAGCGCGGCGGCCGGCTGCACCGCTACCTGCCCAGCGGGCGCGGCGGCAAGGCGCTGTTCACCGCCGCCGTCGATGGCCTGTTCCGCTCGGCCGGGCGCCTCACCGTGCGGCTGGAGAACGGTTCGCTGCAGCGCTATGCGGCGTGGATGGTATCGCTGGCGGTGCTGCTGGCGGCGCTGCCCTTCGTGCTGGCGCCTGGCGAACTGCCGCGCGCCGGCGACCGCGCTCTGCTGCCGACCACTCCCGTGGCCATTGGCGTTTGGCTGATGCTGCTGGTGATCGGCGTGGCGCTGCTTCGGCTGCAGCGTGAGCGTTACGTGGCCGTCATCCTGACCGGTGCGGTGGGCCTGGTGGCCTCGATGGCCTTCATCGGCATGTCGGCGCCCGACCTGGCGATGACCCAGCTGTCGGTGGACGTGGTCTCCACCGTGCTGCTGCTGATGGGCCTGGCGCTGCTGCCGCAGTTCTCGCCGCGGGAATCGTCCCCGATGCGCCGCGGCCGCGATGCGCTGATCGCCGTGGCCGGCGGCGCCGGCATCGCCGCGCTGACCTGGCTGATGCTGACCAGCAACCATGACTCCATCAGCTGGTACTTCCTGCAGAACTCGATGACGATGGGCGGCGGCAACAACACTGTCAACGTGATCCTGGTCGACTTCCGCGGCTACGACACCTTTGGCGAGATCACCGTGCTGGGCATCGCCGGCATCGGCGTGCTGGCGCTGCTGGACGGCTTTCGCACGCGCCGCCCCGACCGCGACCCGCAGGGCCGCGCGTGGAGCTACGGCGTCGAGCCGATGCTGCTGCGCCGCGTGGCCCGGCTGGTGTTGCCGATCGCACTGGTGCTCAGCGTCTACATCTATTGGCGCGGCCACGGCCTGCCCGGCGGCGGCTTCATCGCCGGCCTGGTGACGGCCGCGGCCCTGGTGCTGCAGTACATGGCGCTGGGCCAGGTGCGCGCCGAGAACCTGCTGCAAGGCGCAGCCGGGCGGCGTTTCGTGCGCTGGATTGGCTTGGGCCTGGGCATTGCGTGGCTCACCGGCATCGGCGCCTTCTTCTTCGGCCGGCCCTTCCTGACCAGCGCCCATGGCCACCCCACGCTGCCCGTGCTGGGCGAGCTGCCGCTGGCCACCGCCGCGCTGTTCGACCTGGGCGTGTACATCACGGTCGTCGGCTCGACGATGCTGATGCTGTCGGTCCTGGGCGCAGCCAGCAAGGAAACGGCGAAACCGAGCCGCGGCCCGGGCACCGTTGCCCGGCCGGCGACTGCGGCGGACGAGGGGCGCGCATGAACCTGAGCATGGAGTTCCTGTTCGCCACGGGCATCGGCTGGGTGGTTGCCGTCGGCATCTACCTGCTGCTGCGCGGTCGCAGTTTCTCGGTGGTGCTGGGCCTGTCGCTGATCGGCTATGCGGTCAATGTCTTCATCTTCGCGATGGGCCGGCTGTGGAGCGCGGCTCCGCCAATCCTGGGTGCCAAGGAGCAGCTGGCCGACCCGCTGCCGCAGGCGCTGGTGCTGACGGCGATCGTCATCGGCTTCGCCACCACCGGCTTCGTCATCGAACTCGCGCTGCGCAGCCGGCACGACAGCGGCAGCGACCACGTCGACGGCCGGCACGATGCGCTGGACGAGGCCGCGGTGCCCGTAGAGGGCCGGCGATGAGCTGGATCCACGCGCAGCTGCCGATCCTGCCGGTGCTGCTGCCGTCGGCTACGGCCATCTTGCTGCTGTTGCTGGGCGACCACGGCGGCGAAGACGCAGCGCACGGCCACCGCAAGCTGCGCTGGGCCCGCGGGCTGGCCCTGGGCTCGGTGCTGCTGGGGCTGGTGATCTCGGCCGCGCTGGTGCACGGTGCCGCCGGCGGCGAGCTGCGCGCCTACCTGGTGGGCGAATGGCCGGCGCCCTTCGGCATTGCCATCGTCATCGACCGGCTGGGTGCGCTGATGCTGCTGCTGACCTCGCTGGTGGCGCTGCCGGTGCTTTGGTATGCCACCGGCGGCTGGGATTCGCACGGCCGCAACTTCCATGCACTGTTCCAGTTCCAGCTGATGGGGCTGAACGGCGCCTTCGTCACCGGCGACCTCTTCAACCTGTTCGTCTTCTTCGAGGTGCTGCTGATCGCCAGCTACGTGCTGATGGTGCACGGCCAGGGTGCCGAGCGCTTCCGCGTCGGCCTGCACTACGTGGTGCTGAACCTGGCCGCATCGGCGCTGTTCCTGATCGGCGTGGCGCTGCTCTTCGCCAAGACCGGCACGCTGAATCTGGCCGACCTGGCGCTGCGCGTACCCAAGGTCGAAGACCCCGACGCCGCGGTGGTGCAGGCGGCCGCCTGGCTGCTGCTGGTGGTCTTCGGCTTCAAGGCGGCGCTGCTGCCGCTGTCGTTGTGGCTGCCGGCCACCTATGCGGCGGCCTGTGCGCCGGTGGCGGCGCTGTTCGCCATCATGACCAAGGTCGGCGTCTACGCCATCTGGCGAGTGCATGGCGTGGTCTTCGGTGCCGATGCCGGCGCGTCCGCCTTCGCGGTCGAGCCGCTGCTGCTGCCGCTGGCGCTGGGTACCAGCGTGCTGGGCGTGCTGGGTGCGCTGGCGGCGCACACGCTGGAGCGGTTGGTGGCCTGGCTCACCGTGGCCTCGGTGGGCACGGTGCTGGTGGCCGTGTCGCTGTTCAACCCGGCGGCCTGGTCGGCCGGCATGTACTACTTGGCCAACAGCACGCTGGTGATTGCCGGCATGTTTCTGCTGAGCGAACTGGTGGCGGCCCAGCGCGGCGATGCCGCCGACCGGCTGGTGCCGGCCTCGCCGGTGGCCCAGCCCACGCTGCTGGGCGTGCTGATGCTGCTGGCCGCAGCCTCGGCCGCAGGCTTGCCGCCGCTGCCCGGCTTCATCGGCAAGCTGATGCTGCTGGAAGCCTCCACCGCGCACACCTGGCAGGTGGTGGTGTGGACCACGGTGCTGGCGGTGGGCTTCCTGACGCTGATCGGGCTGGCGCGCGCCGGCAGCATCATGTTTTGGCATGTGCGGCATGACCTGCCCGACAGCGCGGCCTCCGGCGCCAGCCCCAAGCTGATCGGCGCCACGCTGATGCTGCTGGCCGCCACGGTGGCGATGAGCGTGTTCGCCGCGCCGATCCATCGCTACACCGACTCGGCCGCGCTGCAGTTGAACGACCGCGCCGCCTATGCGCTGGCGGTGCTCGGTGCGCGAGGCGAAGCCACCGAGACCACGCGGCCCTACACGGGCCGGCTCGAGCCACCGGCGGCCGCAGCCAGCGCCGGAGGCTCGCGATGAAGCCGGGCGATCGCATGCGAGGCGGCAGCCCGGGCTGGCTGCCGCACCCGGTGCTGTCGTTGGTGCTGGCGCTGGTGTGGCTGCTGCTGCAGCAGAGCGTGGCGCCGGCGCACCTGATCAGTGCGGGCGTGCTGGCGCTGGTGGTGCCGCGGCTGCTGCACGGCTTTATTGGTGACAGCGTGCATCCGCGCTCGCCGCGCACCATGCTGCACCTGACGGGCGTGGTGCTGTGGGACATCGTGATGTCCAACGTCACCGTGGCGCGCATCGTGCTGAACCCGGCGTCCGACCCGAAGCCGGCGTGGGTGGAGGTGCCGCTGGATGCCGAGCATCCGACCGCCATCGCGCTGCTGGCCGCGATCATCACGATGACGCCGGGAACGGTCTCGTGCGTCGTCGACGATCAACGCCGCTCGATCCTGGTGCATGCGCTGGACTGCAGCGATGCCGCCGAGATGGCGGCGCAGATCAAGCAGCGCTACGAGCGGCCTCTGCGCCGCATCTTCGATGGGGTGGAAGCATGATCGTGGAATGGGCCTTGAACTTCGCTCTGCTGGCCGTGGGTGCGAGCCTGGTGCTGTGTGCCTGGCGGCTGCTGCGCGGGCCGGAGGCCACCGACCGGGCCCTGGCGCTGGACACGATGTACATCAACCTGGTGGCGCTGGTCGTGCTGCTGGGCATGCGTTACGGCACCGAGCTGTACTTCGAGGCGGCGCTGCTGATCGCGCTGCTCGGCTTCGTGTCCACCGTCGCGCTGGCCCGTTACCTGAGCCGCGGCGACGTCATCGAGTGAGGGGGGGCGATGGATTTCGAGCAGATGCACTGGGCCTGGCAGGCGCTGATCGCGGCGATGCTGGTGGTGGGCGGCGTGTTCTCGCTGGTCGGCGTGGTCGGCATGCTGCGCTTCCCGGACTTCTATATGCGATTGCATGCGCCCACCAAGGCGACGACGCTGGGCGTGGGCGGCCTGCTGCTGGCCAGCATGGCCTGGAACCTTGCGCGCGGCAGCTTCCTGCCGCACGAGTTGCTGATCACGCTGTTCCTGTTCATCACCGCGCCGGTTTCGGCCAACCTGCTGGCCAAGGCCGCACTGCACCTGCGCGTGCCATCGAAGGCCGCGGTGCCGCCGGAGCAGCCGCTGCCCTGAGGCGGCTTCACCGCGGCGCGTTGTCCCTGCCCGGGCGCAGCGCCATCACCACCAGCGTGATCACGGTGATCGGGATGACGAAGCTCAGCATCGCGCCGGAGAAGCTGCCCAGCGCATCGTGCTGCTGCGCCGCCAGGATCAGGTAGGCCACGTAGGCGAAGTAGTACAGCAGGAACACCGCGCCTTCCCAGCGCGCGATCTCGCGCCCAGTCAGGAACACCGGCAGGCAGGCCAGCGCCGTGGCCAGCATCACCCAGATGTCGAAGTTCAACACCGCGGCGGGCACGGCCAGCCCGGCCCAGCCAGCCGCAATGCCCGACAGCCCCAGGCAGCCGAGGATGTTGAAGGTGTTGCTGCCCACCACGTTGCCGACGGCGATGTCGCGCTCGCCCTTGATGGCGGCCATCACCGAGGTGGCCACCTCGGGCATCGAGGTGCCGGCGGCGACGATCGTCAGGCCTATGACCACGTCGCTGACGCCCAGGGTCTTGGCGAAGCTGATCGCTGCGTTTACCAGCCAGTCCGAGCCCACCACCAGCAGCCCCAGGCCGACGACGATCAGCAGCAGTTGCACCGGCAGCCGGCTGTCCCAGGCGCCGGGCGCGGCCGGCGTGGCCTCGGCCGCGAACTCGTCGCGCGCGGCCTGCGTCTCGCGCCGCGACTGGCGCACCAGGAACACGGTGTAGGCCACCAGCAGCCCGAACAGCAGCACCGCATCGACCAGGCTCAGCCGGCCATCCAGCGACAGCGCCAGCAGCAGCAGCGACGTGCCGATCATTATCGGCACCTCCTGGCGGATCAGCTGGATGTTGACCACCAGCGGCGTTATCAGCGCCGACAGGCCCAGGATGAAGAGCACGTTGAAGATGTTGCTGCCGACCACGTTGCCCAGCGCGATGT
>JBEIHU010000176.1:0-8467 GCA_040381175.1 Burkholderiaceae bacterium | reverse complement strand
TCTGTTCGTGCTGCTGGTGCTGGCCGCCTGCGCCGTGCTGATGGCCTCGGCGCGCTCGGTCAACAGCCTGATCAGCCTGCCGCAGCGCGCGCGCGAATGGCGTCAGCTGCGGCGCGAGCGTTCCGCCCATGCGGCCCTGCGCGAGGCGCTGGCCGAGTACTTTGCCGCGCGTTACAGCCGCGCGCACCGCGCGGCGCAGCGTGCGCTTGCCATCCGCAGCGAGACCGAAGTGCTGCGCAGCGACGGGGAGTTCCGCGTGCTGGCCCTGCTGCTGGCCGCCGCCAGCCTGCACCGCCTGCAGGACCGCACGCGCCGCGACGAGCTGATGCTGCAGCTGCGGCGCAAGGCACGTGAAGGCTGGAGCACGCGGCCAGTGGACGAAGGCGCGCGCCTGCTTGCCGCCGAATGGGCCATCGACGACCGCGATGCGCCGCGCGCCATGGAACTGTTGGGCGAGTTGCCTGCCGGCGTAGCCCGGCGCACGCAGGCGCTGCGCCTGCGCCTGCTGGCACAGCGCCTGACGCTGCAGCCGCTGCCGGCGTTGCAAACCGCGCGGCTGCTGGCCAAGCACCAGGCCTTTACCCCCACGGCGGCGGCCAGCCTGTTGCGCACGCTGGCTGGCGAGGCGCTGGATGCCGCCGGCGACGCCGAGGCGCTGCGCCGCGTCTGGCAGGAACTCGACCCGGCCGACCGCCGCGATGCGACGCTGGCTGCGCGTGCGGCCTCGCATGCGGCCGCCTTCGGGGCCCACCAGGACGCACGCGACTGGTTGCAGCCGTCATGGGACGACATCGGGGAACTCGAACCCGACGAGCGCGAGCGCATCGCGCTGGCCCTGCTCGAGGCTGTGCCGGGCATGCCGTCGGACTGGTTGCCGCGACTGGAGGGCGCTGCGCTGGCACTGCCCAACGACGCAGCGATCGCGGCAGCCGTCGGCGCGGCGATGGTCGAGCGCCAGCTGTGGGGCAAGGCGCGCCGGCCGCTGGAACAGGCCGCCGCCGCGGGCAGCCTGCGTGCGCTGGCACGGCGCCGCGCCTGGCGTTTGCTGGCCCAGCTGGCCCAGCAAGAGGGCGACCTGCTGCGTGCCCAGCAGTGCGAGCGATCAGCCGCCGCCGTCGACTGATCGCCGGCGCACGCGCGCTGCTATAATTTCAGGCTTGGCGGCTGTAGCTCAGCTGGATAGAGTACTTGGCTACGAACCAAGGGGTCGTGGGTTCGATTCCTGCCAGCCGCGCCAATAATGACAAGGGTTAGCACGTTAGGACGTGCTAACCCTTTTGTCTTTCTCCGGCCAACTCTAGACTCCGGTGACTACATGGTGACTACATTTCGCACCGCTGGGCCTTGCCCCGCAGTCGCAGTTATCGCTGGGGACGCTTGTTCAGGGGCTGGCTACCATGCGCCGTACGTCGGCGTCGACGGCGCCGACGGCGGCTTGCCAGTCGCTGTGCTTCGACTCCCCGAGGAGTTGTTGAACCAGCATCCTGCGCACGTAGCTTGACGTATCCAGGCGATGGGTACGGGCGAGATTTGCCAAGTCGTTCTTCAGTCGTTGTGGCAACTCGAACCTGAGGTTGTCAGTCGACTTGCCGACGAACGCCGCGTCGATCACGCTGCGTTCACGACTGAAACGGACTGCCTCGGAATCAAGTTCTAGTCTGGCTCGTGCCCTGGCCGCAAGCCGCGCTTGCCCGCGACAGAGGTGACGCGGATGGCGTGCCGCTCAGCGCTTCGGCGGGTCACAGCTGCTCCTCCAGTACCACCACTTCGTCCCTCGGCTTCTGCGCCACAGAGCTGGCGCTCTGCCAGTTCGGCTTGCGCCGTTCCTGTCGGCCCGCGACTCTCAGGCTGGGGCGCGACGGCCTGAGCGGCATCAACCAGGCATCCGGGTGTTCGACGTTGCTGGCAAAGGTGACGACCTCGACTTGAATCTTTCCGCTCTTCGTCTTGACCCAATGCCACAGCTCTCGCTTGACGGGCTCGATCAACCAGCAGACTAGGCGCAAGCGCGCGTTGACATTCAAGGGTCCCTTGACCCGGACCAGCTTGCCGATATTGGCAGCACACGAGCTTTCGTCGTGGACGACCAACGCGAGATCTCCGTTCTTGCAGCGCAGCTTCATGCTGACTCCATGCCCCCGCCGACGTTGGAGTCGGCGATCCAGGGCGGGGAGTGCTGGCGCGACCCTTTACCTGGATGACGCCCCAGTAAGCAAGTCTGCAAACCCGGCGGCCAATCGATGGCGCGCTAACTGTAGCTGATTTGCTCGGGACTCAACAACTGGACGGCATCGCGGATGCTGATCACAGTCGCGCGCGACACGGCGAAGTCCCTAGCGAACGCAGTTAGCTGTCAAGCCATTGCACCGTTCCATGTGGTCCGCGGCATCACCGCGGGACAGAAATGGGTGGATAGCCCCTTGTTTTATTTGCGCCTGTGCCCCGCTTTTGCCGTGGCCGCAACTGTGCTCCACCCCAAGTCCCGAAAGACGATCCGTGTACGCGACCGGGGCCCTGCTGGCTGCATTGCCGGCCGAATGAGAGTCTGTGGCGCGGACGACCCTGTGCAGAGTCTTCGCGGCTGCTGGCCTGCGGGCCGCTACGGACGAAGGCTCGACAGGCTGTCGCGCCAGTAGATCCTGGCAGCCTGCACCGGGTCCAGCCCAAGATAGCGCTCGGCCTTGATCAATTTGCCGGCCGTGTCCATGTTCCGCTCTTCGGGCGTGGCGCCCGCTGAGTCGGCGCTTGAATGGGTCACTTGCAGATGCTCCAGTTCCGCCGCGCATCTCGCAAGCCAGATCTCTGCCTTCATTCCTGAAATCCCAGGGTAAACCGATGCCTTCAGTGTCTTGCGGATGCCCTGCGTGCGCATCCCGCATTCACGGGACCGCAGGCACCGTGCTTGTTGGTGGCGATCGATGCAGCCTTGGTTCCCCCGTGCAGCCCCTCTGGACTGCATTCGTGCCAGTGCCGCCATCCCTCAGGCATGGATTCTCCGCAGAGCAGCCGCTATGCCCCCGTGGCTGGGCTTTGCCCGCGCGCTCACCGTCTGCCGCTGGCCCCGCGGCATTGCCGGCCGCATGAGGCCCTGCGGCCGTCGAGGCTGCGGCATTCCTTCCCATGAACCGGGGCGTTGCCGCTGGCGGGGACGCCGCAACGGCAATGCGGCAAGCCGGCAATGCCGGATCCGACGGGCTATCGGTCCCGGCTTCGGCGCGGCCACTGCCCGCCTGGCGGGCGAGTGCCGGCCGGATCAGCCGGCTGCCTGCTCAACGCGGCCGCTTGACCCACCACGAGAACACGCCCGTCAGCAGCATCAGCGGCCACAGCGCGCTGCACAGCAGCGTCCAGGCAAAAACGCTTTGCATCGGATCTTTGTCATGCGACGCGCTGCGCTTGGTACGGCCTTCGCTGAACAAGTGACGGTGCGGGTGCGTGGCGACACCGAACAACGTGCCGAACACGATGTAGATCGCAAGAGCAATGGGCAGTGTCATGACGGGCCTCCTGAGGAGCGCAGTTTTGCCCGACCTGGACATCGGGTCAAGCGTTATGGACAAAGTCAAATGTAAATACGAATTGACATCATGCTGCCTGCGCACGAGTCTGTCGGCTTCGTTGGCTGGCATGGCCACCGCCTTGCAGCGGGCGCCGTCAGCGGCATGGCGGCCAGCGCGGCGGCCGCGATTGCGTATCTGTTCATCATTCCGAAGCTCCTGGGCCAGATGCGGCTCATGGCGCCGGCAAGGCGTCGGCTTTGCGCCGACCCGTCGGCCAGGACTTGAACCCATGGCCGGTCTGCCTCGAGCCGCTTGGCTGTGCGAGGCGATCAGCGGCCGTGCGGGGCCGATGCAGAATCGCCGCGTTCAATCCGCCATGAGGTAGCGCGCATGTCCGAACCCTTCGACCTTCTGATCGAACGCGGCACCGTCATCGACGGCACGCGCGCCCCGCGCTTCGACGCCGACGTCGGCGTGCGCGCCGGCCTCATCGCCGCCGTTGGCGACCTGCTGGGCCGGCCGGCGCACCGGCGCGTCGATGCGCGCGGGCGCATCGTCGCGCCGGGCTTCATCGACGCGCACACGCATGACGACGTGGCGCTGCTGGCGCAGCCCGACATGGACTTCAAGGTGTCGCAGGGCGTGACCACCGTCGTCACCGGCAACTGCGGCATCAGCCCGGCGCCGCTAGAGGCGCACACCCCCACGCCGGCGCCGATCTCGCTGGCGGTCCGGGCCGAGCACCGGCGGTTCGGAACCTTCGCCGCCTACCTGCAGGCGCTGCGCGACACGCCGGCCGCGCTGAACGCCGCCCCGCTGCTGGGTCACACCACGCTGCGCGCGCGCTGCGTGGCCGACCTGCAGCGCGCGGCCAACGACGCCGAGATCGCGGCGATGCGCGCGCGCGTGCAGGAGGCGCTGGATGCCGGCGCCATCGGTGTGTCCACCGGCACCTACTACCCGCCAGCCGCGGCGGCCACCACGGAGGAGATCATCGAGGTCTGCCGCCCGCTGAGCGGCAGCGGCGGCGTCTATGCCACGCACATGCGCGACGAGCAGGACGCGGTGCTGCAGTCGCTGGACGAGACCTTCCGCATCGGCCGCGAGCTGGGCGTGCCGGTGGTGGTGTCGCACCACAAGGTCACCGGCCAGGCCAACTGGGGCCGATCCACCGAGACGCTGGCGCGCATCGGCCAGGCCATGCAGTGCCAGTGCGTGGCGCTGGACTGCTACCCGTACACCGCGGGCAGCACCATGCTGCACAACGACCCGGTGCGCCTGCAGGGCAAGGTGCTGATCGCGCACAGCGAGCCGCACCCGCAGATGGCCGGCCGCGATCTGGACGACATCGCGCGCGAATGGGGCTGCGACAAGCTGGAAGCAGTGCGCCGGCTGCAGCCGGCCAGCGCCATCTACTTCATGATGCGCGAGGACGACGTGCAGCGCATCCTGGCTTATGAGCACACGATGGTCGGATCCGACGGCATTCCGCTGGGCGAGCGGCCGCACCCGCGGCTGTGGGGCAGCTTCCCGCGCGTGCTCGGCCACTACAGCCGCGACCTGGGGCTGTTCCCGCTGGAAACCGCGGTATGGAAGATGACCGGCCTGACGGCGCGCAACTTCGGCCTGGTCGAGCGCGGTCGCATTGCCGAGGGCCTGGCGGCCGACCTGGTGGTATTCGATGCGGATCGGGTGATCGACACCGCCACCTACGAGGACCCCAGGCGTGCGGCGGCCGGCATCGAGCTGGTGCTGGTCAATGGCGTGCCGGTGTGGGCGCAGGGCAGGAGCACCGGCGCAAGGCCGGGCCAGGTGTTGGCACGGGACGGTGCAAAGCAGAACTGAAGCGGTTTCGGGTCACGCAAGAAGGCAAGCACGAGATTCGACGCGGCTGTCGCCGTAGGCGCTGCGCCGCACCGATCAGCGCGCCGTCGTGCAGCAGGGCTTCGTACCGCGAATCGCCAGGGCCGCGAATCGGCATCGGACGAGCTCAATGGGCGAGTTTCGGCCGGAAACTCCTGCTGGGCATTCACTGCAGCGCCCTGTCGGCGCTCATTCGGCGCACGTGGGTGGAATATTGGTATCGAATGTATTCCTGCTAGCGGCGGTCCCGGCCCGGCCCTTGACTCGCGTCAAGCCGGCAGCGGCGGCGCGACCTTGCACAATGGATGCATGAACAAGGCCTTCACGCGCGAGAGCGACGCCGCAGACGAGGACAAGGATGAGGACGGCGACGCCGGTGTGCAGGCATTGCCCGCAGGCACGCGCAACTACATGACGCCGGCCGGCTACCGGCGGCTGCGCCAGGAGTTGATGGACTTGCTGGATGTCGAGCGGCCGAAAATGGTCGAAACCGTGTCCTGGGCGGCGAAGAACGGCGACCGTTCCGAGAACGGCGACTACCTCTACGGCAAGAAGCGGCTGCGCGAAATCGACCGGCGCATCCGCTTCCTGACGCGGCGCCTGGACATCGCCGAAGTGGCCGACCCGTCGGCGCACCACGGCAGCGACCAGGTCTTCTTCGGCGCCACCGTCACCTATGCCAACGAGCAGGGCGAGGAACGCACCATCACCATCAAGGGCATCGACGAGGCCGACAGCCTGCGCGGCGAGGTCTCCTGGGTCTCGCCGATCGCCCGGGCGCTGCTGAAGGCGCGCGAAGGCGACGAGGTCGCGCTGCAGACGCCCGGCGGCACCCAGCGGATCGAGGTGCTGGACGTGCGTTACCCGAAGCCCGAGGCCCAGCGCTGAGACCGTATCGAGCGGACACCGCGGAGCCGGCTGTGCCGGGCCGGCTTGCCCAGCTCGACGGGCCCGAGCAGTGAAGAACAACGGTCCCTGCGGACGGTTGTGCGCCGGCGAGGGCCAGCCTGCCTGCTTGCCGGCTGTCGCGGTGACGCCGTGTCGGGGTTGATCAAGGTTTCACGCGCCAGACGCGCTGCACGACCGACGAGCGCCGCAGCATGCGCAGCACCTCGGCCAGGTGCAGCCGGTCGCGCACGCTGATCAGCAGCTTCAGTTCGGCCGATTCGCTGGCACGTTCCTCGTCCATGTCCAGGTGGGTGATATCGGCCTCGGCGTTGCTGATCGCCGCGGCCACCTGCGCCAGCACCCCCTTGCCGTTGCGCACCAGCACCACGATCGCGGTCTCGAAGGTGCGGGTCAGCTCCTCGGCCCATTCGACCTGCATCCAGCGCTCGCTGTCGCGCTCGAACAGCCGCTTGCCGACATGGCAGTCGCTGGTGTGCACCAGCAGGCCCTCGCCGCGGCCCAGGTAGCCGACCAGGCCGTCACCGGGGATCGGCCGGCAGCAGTTGGCCAGCTGCACGGTGGTGCCCTCGGAGCCGTCGATGAAGACCACGCCCTGCGCGCCGCCGCTGTCGTCGGTGGCATAGCGGCCAAGCGTCAGCGTCACCGCGTCGGGGCGTGCCCCATGGTCGATCATCAGCGCGGCCAGACGCTTGGCGACGATGGTCGCGATCTTGCGGCCCAGCGCGATGTCGGCCATCAGGTCGATGCGGCTGCGGTTGCCGCTCCAGCGCGTCAGCTGCTGCCACAGCCCCGCGGCCTGGGCATCGGCCGGGTCGGCGCCGGGCATGGTCAGGCCTTCGGCGCGCAAGGCCTGGGCGAGCATCTTCTCGCCCAGTGCCCGCGCCTCGTCCTGTTCCATCGTCTTCAGGTAGTGGCGGATCTTGGCGCGTGCCCGGCCGGTGCGCACCTGGTTCAGCCACGCCGGGTTGGGGCGCGCACCGGGCGCAGTGATGATCTCGACGACATCGCCGCTGCGCAACTCGGTGCGCAGGGCCACCGCCTCGCCGTTGACCTTGGCGGCCACCGTGTGGTCGCCGACGTCGGAGTGGATGGCGTAGGCGAAGTCCACCGGCGTGGCGCCGCGCGGCAGCGCCAGGATCTTGCTGCGCGGCGTGAAGACGTAGACCGCGTCTGGGAACAGATCGATCTTGACGTGCTCCAGGAATTCGGCCGAATCGTTCGTCTGGTCCTGGATATCGATCAGCGACTGCAGCCACATCGCGCCCAGGCGCTGCGGGTCCCCGGCCGGGCCGTCGGCCTTGTCGCCGACCTTGTACAGCCAGTGCGCGGCCACGCCGCTTTCGGCCACCGCGTGCATGGCCTCGGTGCGCACCTGGAATTCCACCGCCGTGCCCAGCGGGCTGACCAGCGTGGTGTGCAGGCTCTGGTAGCCGTTGGCCTTGGGAATGGCGATGAAGTCCTTGAAGCGGCCCGGCACCGGCTTGTACAGCTGGTGCAGCACGCCCAGCGCCAGGTAGCACTCGGGCTGCGTCGGCACCACCAGGCGGAAGCCGAAGACATCGCTGACCTGCGCGAAGCCGGCGTGCTTCTCGCGCATCTTGCGGTAGATGGAATAGACGGTCTTCTCGCGGCCGCTGACACGGACCTTGATCTTGGCCGCGGCGAAGGCCTTCTCGACATCGCGGCGCACGCGCTCGACGATATCGCGGCGGTGCCCGCGCGCACGCTGCACCGCCTTGGCCAGCGCCGCATGGCGCCACGGATACAGGTACTCGAAGGACAGCTCCTGCAGCTCGCGGTAGATCTGGTTCAGGCCCAGGCGGTGGGCGATGGGCGCATAGATGTCCAGCGTCTCGCGGGCGATGCGGTGGCGCTTGTCCGGCGCCATCGCATGCATGGTGCGCATGTTGTGCAGCCGGTCGGCCAGCTTGATGAGGATGATGCGCACGTCGCGCGCCATCGCCAGCAGCATCTTGCGGAAGGACTCGGCCTGGCCTTCCTCGCGGGTGTTGAACTGCAGCTTGTCCAGCTTGGTCAGGCCATCCACCAGCTCGGCGGTGGGGGCGCCGAAGCGCTCGATCAGTTCGGTCTTGGTGACACCTTGGTCCTCGATGGTGTCGTGCATCAGCGCGGCCATGATGGCCTGCACGTCCAGTTTCCAGTCGGCGCATAGGCCGGCCACCGCGATCGGGTGC
>JBEIHU010000175.1:0-8547 GCA_040381175.1 Burkholderiaceae bacterium | reverse complement strand
GCTGCCTCGCGCGAGGCCTTCGGCGCGGCCTTGCGCGCGGCGGACGCGGGGCTGGACCGGGCCTTCGAGGCGGCCACGACCGGCATCGACGCCTACCTCGACTGGTACTTCAGCTTCGTCGGCAACTACACCCGCCTGGGCGCGCTCGTCATCCCCGACCTGGACCAGCACATGCGCAAGCAGTTCACGGCCCTGGTGTTCGCCGGGAGCGGCTTCGAGCAGCAAGTCTCGCGCCTGGGCGCCGAGGCCGACGGCCTGCTGCTGGACCGGATCGCCCAGGCCGCCCAGATCGCGGGCCAGGGTTTCGCCAGGCATCTGGAATTGCAGCCCTGCCTGCTGCAGGGCCTGCGGCCGGATGCGCTGCCGGGCCTGGAGCGGGACAAGCTGCGAGTGGCGCTGTCGGCGGCCATTGCCCTGCCGCTGTCCAGAGCGGTGGTGCCGCTGGCGGTGCGGGCGGGCCAGGCGGTGCTGGCCCGGGCTGCCGCACGGCAGACGGTGAGGGCAGCTGCAGGCGCCGCCGGCGCCAAGGTGACGCAGCGCGGCGCATCGGTGCTGCTGTCCGCCAGTGCCGCCGGCGCCGTCTGCGCCCCGGGGGGGCCGTTGGCGCTGGCCTGCGCGGCGGTGGCTGGCGCGGTCACGTGGCTGGGCGTGGACATGGCACTGATGGCTGTCGACGAGGCGCTGTTCCGCAAGTCGCTGCGCGCCGAACTCCTCGAGGACCTGCAGGCCCAACGCAAGCAGATGGGCGAGGAGCTGCGATCCAAGCTGGAGCAGGCCGCGGCCGACTACCGAGCGCAGGCCGGGCGCCGCATCGATCGGGTCTTCGTGCCGGCAACCGACAGCTAGAAGCGTGGTTCAGGCCGTGCGCCCGACCGGCCGCAGCCCCTGGGCTCCGGCGGCCCGCCGCCCAAGACGGCCTCAAAGCGGCTCGGTCACACCGCCGCGCTCCGAGGCGATGCACTCAACCCATCAGCGCGCCGTGGTGGAAGCCCAGCCGCGGGTCGCCCTGCGGCGACAGCGGCACGAAGTCCTGCAGCGGCGGCATCTTCACGCGCAGCCGCAACTGGTTCGAAGGGTAGTCGTAGATGGTGATGTGGTTGAGCCCGCGGTTGGCGGTGAACAGCAGGCTCTGGTCCTCGCTCAGCTGGCAGGCATAGACCGAGTCCAGCACGGCCCCGCGCGAGATGCGCAGGGCGGACACGAAATGCCGGGTCTCGTGCAGCAGGTTGCCGCGCGACAGCGCATCGGCCACCTGGCCGGCAAGGCTGCGCCGGTGCTCGGCCAGCACGTCCACCGTGGGGCGCTCGTCGATCATCCGCCAGCGCGCCAGGCTGTCGCGTTCGATCATCACGATGGTCTGGCTGGCGCCGTTGCAGAAGATCAGCTCGCCGTCGGACAGCACCACGTCGCTGTTGATGTGTGCCGGCAGCTCGCGCCCGGCCGCCCAGTGGCGCCGCACGCAGCCGCTGCCGGCATCGATCTCGAAGGCGTATTCCTTCAGGTAGGCCATCGCCCATTCGTGCCAGTCGCGTCCCTCCTGCGGCAGCACGCGGAAGCTGATGGCGTAGAACAGGTCTTGCGACTTGTCCGCGGCCACGTGCCAGCAGGTGGCCGGCAACTCGACGCGGCGCGACTGTTCGCTGTGCAGGTCGAAGATCCCGACCTCGCGCGCCTCGCCGTGGCGCGGGTGGTCCATCGAGCCGTACACAAGGTAACGGCCCGAAGCCGTGCGCTTGATCGCGTGCGGTAGCTTCACGCCGTGCGGCCCGATCTTCTCGCCGGCGTGCAGCCGGCGGGCGTCGAAGCGGTAGAAGAAGTCGCCGATGGCGGTGACGAACTCATGCTCCGACAGCCACACCGCATGCGTGCTGCCGCGCAGCGAGGTGTCGTTGGTCTCGAAGGCCAGCGTGCTCTGGCGCGCCAGCTCGCGCGAATCGCCGCCGTCGTAGACCAGCAGGTGCTGGCCGGTGTTGCCCAGGAAGCCCAGTGTGCCGCCCGGGTTCACGCTCACCGCATGGCCGCCGGCCGCGCCGTCGAAGTAGCCGATCTTCCAGGCATAGCCGTTGTCGGCCGGGTCGAACAGGAACTGGCAGACCCCGGCCAGCCCTTCCAGGCCGTTCAAGCCGTTGCCGTCGAGTGCGATGTGGAAGCGGTAGGGGTAGCTCTTCATGCTGCGGTTATTCTCAGGGCATGTCGCGTTCTTCTGGTAACGACGCAACGATGCCCGTGGTGTGGGTGCGCCAGCGGGCCGGCGCCATGGCGGCGGCGCTGCTCGACGAACTGCTGCTGGCCTGCGGCTTTGCCGAGGCCGTCGCCGCATTGCGCGGGCCGGTGGTCATCAAGCCCGACCTCGACCTGTACGAGGCAGCGCCGCATGCCGGCACCGAAGCCGCGCTGGTCGAGCACCTGATCGACCGGCTGCACGACTGGGGCTTCGACGACGTGGCGGTGGCCGACGCGCGCAACGAGGACGACGCTTGGGCGCACAACCGCGACCCGCTGGTCGTGCCCGAGCTCGCCGGCTGGCGCTTCCGCACGCCTGCCGGCCGCGCCTACGAGGTGTTCGACGGCCGCGGCGGCGAACGCTGGCGCGCCGCTGCCTTGCGCATCAACTTCGCCAAGAACCGCACCCACGAGGACTGCCGCTTCGCTTTGGCGGTGCACAACCTCGTCGGGCTGGCGGCGCAACGGCGCGCGCCGGCCGAGGACGCGCTGCGCGTGCTGCGCGAGGCGCCGCCGCACTGGAACTTCGTCGACGCCTTGAGCAGCGCGCACGGTGGTGCAGGACACCGCGCGCCGCGCGCGCTGGCCACGCACACGCTGATCGCCAGCCGCAGCGCCGTGCTCGCCGACTGGGCCGGCGCCGCGCGCATGGGGCTGGACCCCTACGAGTCGCCGGTCACCGCGGCGGCGCTGCGCGCCTTCGGCGTGCCGCCGCACCGCATCGACGGCGATCTGTCGCCTTACCCGCTGTGGCGCAACGTACACCCGCTGCTGGCGCGCACGGCGCGCCAGCGTCATGCGGCCGAAGGCGTGGGGCCGCTGGCAGCGGCCTGGTTCCAGACGGTGGACCGCGAGCGCTTCGCGCTGCGCGACTTCTACAGCGACCGCATGAACGCGTTGGTCACGCCGCTGCTGGCGCGGATCGACGACAACCCGCGCGCCTTCTTGACCGTGGTGCTGCTGAACCTGCTGCTGGCGCGCTTGGCCGGGCTGGTGCGCGCGCAGCACACGCTGTTCTCCAAGGACCGCTTGAGGCGGCGCGAGGCGCCGTTGCTGATCGACCCGCAAATCTACAGCGCCGCCGACTACGACGGCGTCGAGGCCGCGCTGGCGCCCTACCGCACGCTGCTGGCGCACCTGCCGCCTGGGCGCGACGGGCTGCGCTGGCGCCATGTGGACGGCGCCATCGTCTTCGGCAACGAGCATGTGTTCGCCGTGCCCTACCAGCGCTGGGTGCGCCGCGTCGACATAGCGCGCAGCATCCAGTACATGAACGATTACATCGGCGGCGCTACGGTCGCGGTCCGCCGCGACGCCCGTGGCCGCGTGCGCCACCAGGCCGAGCGCAACCTGTACCTGCAGCAACCCAACTGGATGGTGCTGGCCGGTGGCGAGCTGATCGACGTCGAGAAGATCCAGTGCATCCGCCGCGAGCCGGGGCGGCAGTCGATCCACTGGCGCACTGTCGCCAGCCCCAACGGCAGCGCCACGGTCGACGACGGCTGCGTCGAATTCAGCCGCACCGCCGAGGGCCATACTCGGGTGCGGATTTTCGCGCGCCAGCGCTTCACGCTGCCGCTGGCGCTGCAGCTGTTCGACATCGACCTGGCGCCGGGCCTGCGGGACCCCATCGTCGAAGCCGCCTACGCCCGTTTCTTCAACGGCACGCTGGCCAACCTGCAGGCGGCCTGCGAGGGGCGCGATTTCCGCATCGGCCGCGATGCCGAGGCCGATGCACCGCAGCGCGCGCTGCCGCGCTTCCTGGCTACCGCGGCGGCGGCGCTGGCCGAACTGCTGCGCCACCGCCGTGGCGTGGGCGACCTGGGCGATGTCGTCGGCTGGTTGTTCGGCAGCGGCGCGGCGCTGGCCGCGGCGCCGGCCGGCCCTCAGCCGCTGGCGACCGACGAGCAGGGCTTCCGTCACTTTGCGCCGCAGCCTGCCGCCAACGACTCGGCGGCCCGCGACGACGCGCTGGTGGCCAGCGTCGCCGCACTGGCGCGCGACGCGCCCGACCTGCTGCAAGGGCTGGCCGACGCGGTGTACCGCGACCTGGACCGGCTGGCCGGCGGTTGAAGATGGCGGCGAAGCCGCGCGCGCTCGTCACCGGTGCCACCGGCATCGTCGGCTGCCACATCGTGCGCGCGCTTTGCGGTGAGGGTCACGCGGTGCGCGTGCTGGTGCGCCAGGGCAGCGACCGGCGCGCGCTGCACGGGCTGGATGTCGAGGTCTGCGAAGGCGACGTGCTCGACGCCGCGTCGCTGGCGCCTGCCGTGCACGGCTGCGCCTGGGTGTTTCACGCCGCCGCGGTGTTCGCCTACGCCGGCATGGACGCCGAAGAGCAGACCGAACTGGCAGTGCGCGGCACGCAGCAGGTGCTGGCCGCGGCGCAGCGCGCCGGGGCGAAGCGCGCGGTGGTGACCTCGTCGTCGGTGACGCTGGGCTCCAGCGCCTCGCCTTTGGTGCTGGACGAGGACGCGGTGTTCGACGAGGCGCAGCCTTCCGCCTACACGCTGTCCAAGCTGCGGCAGGAGGCTGCGGCCTTCGAGGCGGGGCGCCGGCTCGGGCTGCAGGTGGTGGCGCTGTGCCCGACGCTGGTGATCGGCGCGCACGACCACCGGCTGGGGCCGAGCAACGCCAACCTGGCGAACTACCTGAACGACCCATTCCGCTCCACCTTCCTCGGCGGCTGCAACGTGGTCGCCGCTCCCGACGCGGGCCGCGCGCACGTGCTGCTGGCCCGGCGCGGCCGGCCCGGGCAGCGCTACGTGGCCGGCAGCGAGAACCTGCGCTGGGAGGCGCTGCACACGATCGTGTCCGAGTTGACCGGCAGCTTCGGCCCGTCGCTGGTGCTCAACCACACCGCGGCCTACCTGGCGGCCGCCGGCGTCGAGGCTGCCGCGCGGCTGGCGGGGCGCGCGCCGCAGGTCACGCGCGACGAGGCGCGCATGGCCTGCCGTTTCTACTGGTACAGCCACGCACGGCTGTCCGCGCTCGGCTGGCGGCCGCGCCCGGCGCGGCAGGCTCTGGCCGAGGCGCTGGCCTGGGTGCTGCAGCGCGGCCATGTGTCGGACACGGTCACCGCCCGGCTGCGGCTGGCGCCCGAAGTGCGGGCGGCTGCGTCATGAAGCTGATGCTGGTGCTGATGCAGCCGCCCGGGCAGCTGCTGCAGGTGCTGCTGAACGAGGCCTGCGAGCTGGCTCCACAGCTGGCGCACGTGCAGTCGGCGCGGGTGCTGGAGCGGCGCACCGATGCCGACGGCAGCCTCGTGGTGGTGCAGCACTGGCGCGCCCGTGCCGGTGTTCCCGAGCTGCTGCAGCCGCACCTGGACGCCGGGCTGCAGGACTGGCAGCTGACGCTGCGGCAACCGCCGGGCGAGGAACGGCTTTGCTTCGATGCCGAGTCGGCCGCGGTGCAGGTGCCCGGCCGCTGCCAGGGTGCGCTGCGCCTGCACAGCGCCGTGGGCGGACGCGGCACCCGTATCGAGCTGAGCGCCGAGTTCCCCGCCAGCAGCGAGGGGCTGCGCACGATCTTCGCCACGCTGCTGGCGCGGCACTGGCGCGCGCTGGCCGAGGCGGCTGCCGCAAGACTCAGCGCGAAAGCAGGCTGACCGTGGACCACGCCAGCGCGGCGAAGGCCGCCGCCTCGGCGCGTGCTTCGTGGCTCATGTGCAGGCCCAGCGACAGCAGGCTGGCGCGCGGGTCGAAGGCATCGTGGTGCAGCCGGCAACCCTGCGCCTCGATCACCAGGTGCAGGCAGCTGCCGTCGGGCATCCGGCGGCGCCAGTGGGTGGCGACCAGCGGGGCGCCGCTGCTGGCCTGGTAATGGCCGGCCGCCACCAGCGCATCGGCCTCGCGCCGCGACACTGCACGCTCGCCGTTACCGTGCGCATCGTGCGCCAGCACGCGGCGCTCGCTCGCACGCAGCATCAGCGCCTGCGCGCGGCGCGCTTCGCGGCGGCGACCTTGACCGGCGGCCGCGTATCCACCTTGTAGACGCTGTCGACCTTGCCACCGCCCCCGGTGCTCACGGTGTTTTCGGTCTTGTCGGGTTTGAGCGCGCTGTCGACCAGACGGTCGACTTCGTCGTAGTAGGTCTTGCCCAGCCGCTGTGAAAGCTCGGCGTAGGCTTGCAGGCTCTGGCGTCCGAACTCGCTGAACTTGCGCGCGGTATCGGCGAGCGTCGCCTTGTCGTCCTGCACCGCCTGCAGCGTCTCGGATGCCAGCGCGGAGAATCGTGAAGCCTGGTTGATGTAGACCTGCACCGACTCGACGCCGGCATTCAGCAGCTTCACCTCCAGCTTGACGGCGCCGCCGAGCACCTTCTGCACATCGATCGCCTTGGTCTTGGTGGTTGTGGCCATCTTCGTGTCCTCCTGTGTGACGATGGCCCGACTATAGAAGCCCGTCGCGCTCTCGGCAAACCCCCAAGCCGCGCACAAGAACTCCAAACGCTCTCTGGACAGCCCGGCTGACCATGGGCAGGCGGCCGATGCCGGCCTGGATGGCTGGGAGCAGCAACGTGGTCCGCCCCTCGGTCAAACGGACAGTCCCGGACGCACGTCGCGAAAGGGGCGCCCACTGCCGGGCTGGTTCGATTCGTTTGGCGGTGCTCCCGGCGCCGGTGGGCATTCGCTCCCGCCACCGGCTCTCGAGCCGTGCATCCTCGATCACACACGCCGCGTTCGCGGCCCGCAGCGCCACCAGGAACTCCTGTCCTGAAGCGCTCGTGGAGCGATGACGCAGCCGCATGAACGACCAGCGGCTCCGCATCCAAGGTTCGTGGAAGACGGGCACAACGCTGCCCTGCCCAAGCTCGCGCTTAAGCATCCCGAGACTCCCCATCATCACCGCATCGGAGCCGATCCCCGTGGCGGCCGCAAGCGGAACAGATGGGCAGTCGATCGCCGGAACGGGGCGTCCCTGCCCGTGCACTGCAGACCCTTCCAAAGCCTCGAGAATGGTTTCAGCAAGCGGGGCGGCAAGCGGGAAACCTGGGCCAAAGGGAAGCCGAGCACGTCGCGCAAAGTCGCGCCTGACGCAGCAAGCGGGTGCCCTGTCCGCACGAAGAGGTGGGCCTTGATCGGGGCGAGTTGCTCGAAGATGTCGATCGACTCGTCGTCCTGCAGGATCGTGCTCTCGCCGACGACGAGGTCGAGCGTGCGTTGGCGCAGCGCACGTCCGAGGACCTCCTGAACAGAAAGAACGCTACATGGCCGTACTCGTGATCGAAAACGATCACTGCGCGCCGGCCGTCTTTCACGGCGCAGGGACACACAAGCTGCCATCGGATACGAAGTACGTCATGGTCGCAATCCGGGCGTAGTTGTTCAATCCCGACGATCCGCAGGAGGTGGCGCTGGTGAAGCGACTGCAGGACCAGATCGTCATCAACGCACGCAGCGCAGACCCGCTGCCGCCAATGCGATGGGACCAGGCATCTCTCAAGGCCCTCACAGCGCAGTACGAGCAGGAGTCGAAGAAGTACGCGAGCTGGACGGGCATGATGGGGCCTCGCGGAAGCGTGGACGAGACGACCCGTCACATCGCCGCTGCGGCGGCGTGGGGCCTGAACCCGGACGAGGAAGCGGGCTACCTCAATTACAGCGGCGTGCACGACGCCCGCGTCTGCCACCAGGCGACCTACCGCGTGCCGGAGAACAGCGCGTTCTGGTCGATCACCGTCTACGGCAGCGACGGCTGCATGAAGAGCGCGAACGCGATCATCAATTCGTCGACCGTGAAGCTGAATCCGGACGGTACGTTCACGGTCCGCTTCGGCCCGCGCGGGGCCTGCGGCGATGTGCCCAACCGGGTCGACGTCAGCGAGGGCTGGAACTTCCTGATGCGTGTGTACCGGCCCGGAAAGAGCGTGCTGGACGGCAGCTACAAGCTTCCGCAGGCAACCCCCGTTTCCTCAAAGCTTCGGGGATGAGTTTTCCAGGGCGCATCTCGGAAATCGCGCCCCGTCCGCTGCTGGGTGGCCCCAGGTGGCCATGAGCGGCTGCTTCGTGGCGGCGAAGCCCGCAAGAGGTCGATCCGATCGTACTGCGACGTTGGAGAAGCCCGACGGGCAGGTTTGGGTCGGGTGCCGGCCTACACCAACAGCGACTGACAGGCGCCACGATTCGTGAAACCGGCCCGTCCCATAGCCGACACTTAGCACCGGTTGCTGCCGTTGAGCGGCCGATCGACAGGGGACTTCACCGCGTCGTCAACGCTGCGGCCCATGCGGCCCAAAAGTGCAGGACCCGCTCGCTGGCGGGCCCTGGAGAAGATTGGTGCCGGTGAGAAGAGTCGAACTCCCGACCTTCGCATTACGAATGCG
>JBEIHU010000174.1:0-8556 GCA_040381175.1 Burkholderiaceae bacterium | reverse complement strand
GCGGCGGCGGCCGCGGCGCGCGAGCGCGAGCCCATCGGCCCGGTGCTGCGCCGGCCCGAGGTGCGCTGGTTCTTCGCCGGCCTGATGCTGACCGTGCTGGCGCACACCGCGCTGTATGCGTTCTTTTCGTTGTTTCTGGTTGAACGGGGTTATGGCACCTCGGCGGTGGGCGCGTTGTGGGCGGTGTCGGTGGCC
This sequence comes from Burkholderiaceae bacterium, assembly GCA_040381175.1. Taxonomy (GTDB): domain Bacteria; phylum Pseudomonadota; class Gammaproteobacteria; order Burkholderiales; family Burkholderiaceae_C; genus Rubrivivax. The sequence goes on along the minus strand of JBEIHU010000174.1, from coordinate 8,361 downwards.
GCCGAGATCGCCTTCTTCGCGCTGGCTGGACGGCATTTCTCGCGCATCGACGAGCATCGTTGGCTGCTGGCGGCCGCACTGCTGACCGCGCTGCGCTTCGCCGTCACGGCCGCCTTTGGCGACTCGGCGGCCGTGCTGGTGGTGGCGCAGCTGACGCATGCGCTGACCTTCGCCGCGCAGCACATGGCCTGCACCAGCCTGATTGCGCGCTATTTTCCGGACCGGCTGCGCACGCGCGGCGCAGCGCTGTACTCGGTGCTGGGCTACGGTGTGCCCGGCGTGGTCGGCGGCCTCGCGGGCGGCCTGTTGAGCGAACGCTTCGACCTGGCGGCGGTGTTCTGGGGCGCGGCGCTGGCCGGGCTGGCCAGCGCCGCCTGCTGCGCGATGTCGGCGCGCGCTGCGCGCGGGGCCGCGGCACCATAATCCGCCGCCATGAAGATCCTCATCCTGGGCGCCGGGCGCGTGGGCGAGAGCGTGGCCGAAAGCTTGGTGTCCGAGCAGAACGACATCACCGTGATCGACACCGACCCGCAGCGTCTGGCGCTGCTGCAGGACCGCATTGACCTGCGCGGCGTGGTCGGCAACGGCATCCAGCCTTCGGTGCTGCGCGAGGCCGGCGCCGAGGATGCGGACATGCTGATCGCCTGCGCGCCGCTGGACGAGACCAACCTCGTGGCCTGCAAGATCGCGCACGAGATGTTCCGCATCCAGACGCGCATCGCGCGCGTGCGCAGCCCCGAGTTCACCGATGGCAGCGAGCTGATGCGCCCCGAGGGCTTTGCGGTGGACGAGGTGATCTGCCCCGAGGAAAGCCTGACCACCTACATCCGCAAGCTGATCCAGTACCCCGAGGCGCTGCAGGTGCTGGAGTTCTCGCAGGGCCGCGTCAGCCTGATCGCGGTGCGCGCGATGGAGGGCGGGCCGATGGTGCGGCATGTCATTTCCGACCTGCCGCAACTGGTGCCTGACCTGCCGATGCGCATCGTGGCCATCTACCGGCGCGACGCGCTGGGCCACGACCGGCAGGTGATCTGCAACGGCAGCACGCGCATCGAGCTGGGCGACGAGCTGTTCGTGCTGGCCGCCAACGAGCATGTGCGCAGCGTCCTCGATGCCTTGCACAAGCGCGACCAGCCGGTTCGGCGGGTGATGATCGCCGGCGGCGGGCGCGTCGGCCTGCGCCTGGCGCGGCACATCGTGCGCGAGTGCCAGGTCAAGCTGATCGAGACCAGTGCGCAGCGCTGCGAATACCTGAGCACACAGCTGCCGGCGCCGACGCTGGTGCTGCGCGGCGACAGCACCGACGAGGAGCTGCTGGAGCACGAAAACGTGCAGGACACTGACCTGTTCCTGGCGCTGACCAGCGACGACGAGGACAACATCATGTCCTGCCTGCTGGCCAAGCGAATGGGCGCGCAGCGCGTGCTGGCGCTGATCAACCGCCGCGCCTATGCCGACCTGGTGCAGGGCCAGGGCACGCAGATCGACATCGCCGTGTCGCCGGCGCAGACCATCATCGGCGAGCTGCTGGCGCATGTGCGGCGCGGCGACGTGGCTGCGGTCTACAGCCTGCGCCGCGGCGATGCAGAGGCATTGGAGGCGGTGGCACGCGGCGACGAGAAGAGCTCCAAGGTGGTGGGCAGGCGCATCGACCAGCTGGCGCTGCCTGCGGGCGCGATGATCGGCGCGATCGTGCGTGACGGCCCCGGCGCCGACCTGATGCCGGCCAAGGAGGTGATCATCGCCCACCACGACACGGTCATCCGCAGCGGCGACCATGTCATCGTCTTCGTGCCGCGCAAGCGCATGGTGCGGCAGGTCGAGAAGCTGTTCCAGGTGGGCGCCATCTTCTTCTGACGCCGTGCGCTCACGATGAACTCCCCGCTTGCCGTCACGGCGCTGATCGGCCGGGTGCTGATGCTGTTCTCGCTGGTGATGGCGGTGCCGCTGGCTTTCGCGCTGGCCCAGCACGATCCGGCGGAGAAGGCCTTCCTGGTGGGCATCGGCGTGACTTTCGCCGCCGGCGGCGGCCTCAGCCTGGGAACGCGGCGCTTCCGCCGCGAGCTGCAGCTGCGCGACGGCTTCGTGCTGGTGGCCCTGGTGTGGCTGCTGCTGCCGGCCTTCGCGGCGCTGCCGCTGCTGCTGGCCATTCCCGGCCTCAGCATCACCGATGCCTATTTCGAGGCCATGTCCGGCTTCAGCGCCACCGGTGCCACCGTGCTCACCGGGCTGGACGAGCTGCCGCTGTCGGTGAACGTGTGGCGCTGCTTCCTGCAGCTGGTGGGCGGGCTGGGCATCATCGTGCTGGCGGTGGCCATCCTGCCGCTGCTCGGCGTCGGCGGCGCGCAGTTGTTCAAGACCGAGATGACCGGCCCGATGAAGGATGCCAAGCTCACGCCGCGCATCGCCGAGACCGCGCGCGGCCTGTGGGCGGTGTACTTCGTCGGCTGCGTGGCCTGTTTCTTCGCCTACCGGTGGGCCGGCATGAGCTGGGCCGACGCCTTCATGCACATGTGCACGACGATGAGCCTGGCCGGCTTCTCGTCGCACGACGCCAGCTTCGGCTACTGGAACTCGCCGCTGATCGAGGCGGTGGCGGTGTTCTTTATGATGCTGGCCGGCATCAGCGTGGCGCTGTACTTCGTGGCCTGGCGGCAGCGCTCGCTGCGGCCGCTGTGGCGCAATATCGAGGCGCGCGCCTTCGTCGCGGTGATGGTGGGCACGGTGCTGCTGATCTCGCTGTACCTGTGGCTGGGTGGCACCTACGCCAGCTATGCCGAATCGCTGCGCCACACCGTCTTCCACGTGGTGTCCATCGGCACGACCACCGGCTACTCGTCGCAGGACTATGGCCAGTGGCCGGCCTTCGCACCGCTGCTGATGATCCTGCTGGGCTGCTTCGCCACCTGCGGCGGCTCCACCGGCGGCGGCATCAAGATGATGCGCATGCTGCTGCTGCTGAAACAGGCGCGGCACGAGCTGGTTCGCATCGTGCACCCGAACGTGGTCAACCCGGTGGTCATGGGCGGGCAGATCGTCGACGCCCGGGTCATGCAGAACGTCATCGCCTACATGATGGTCTACGGCGCCACGCTGGTGGTGCTGACGATGCTGCTGCTGTTCAGCGGGCTGGACGTGGTGACGGCCTTTACCGCGGTGCTGGCCTGTGTCAACAACATCGGCCCCGGCCTGGGCGAGGTCGGGCCGGCGGTCAATTTCAAGGGCCTGAGCGACTTCCAGACCTGGGTCTGCACCTTCGGCATGATGCTCGGCCGGCTGGAGCTGTTGTCGCTGCTGGTGCTGTTCACGCCGCAGTTCTGGCGGCGCTGAGGCCGCGCCGCCGCAAGGCCCGCGGCGCGCGGGGCGATCGCTCGGTCCGTAGACTTGCGGGCATGCGCATCCTGCTGTTTGCCGCTGCCTTGCTGGCACTGCCTGGCGCCGCGCCTGCCCAGGCCGACGCGGCCGGCATCGACTGGCAGCCGCTGGGCGGCTTTGCGATCGCCCGCACCGAAACCACGGTCGGCCAGTTCCGCCGCTTCGCCGAGGCCACCGGCATGCTGACGCGCGCCGAGCGCGAAGGCGGCGGCGAGGTCTACGAGGCAGGCTGGGTGAAGAAGCCGGGCTGGACCTGGCGCACGCCCTTCGGCGGCGGCCGCGCGGCGGCCGACGACGAGCCGGCGGTGCACATCAACTTCCACGAGGCGCAGGCCTTCTGCCGGTGGGCCGGCGGCCGCCTGCCTGGCGACGGGCAGTGGGTGCAGGCGGCCTACACAGAGCAGCGTGCTGCGCCGCCGGCGCCGTTCGAGCGCGGGCGGACCTATCCCTACCCGACCGGCGAGCGGCCCGCCGGCGCGCAGTGCCTGGACGACTGCGGTCCCCAGGCGCGCGAACGTGCCATCTCTCATGGGGCGAAGCTGCTGCGCGGCCATGGTCATGCGCGCGCGGGCACCACGCCGGCCGGGGTGAACGGCCTGTACGACATGGGTGCCAACGCCTGGGAGTGGGTGGACGAGCCCGCTGGCGCGCCCGCCAATGCCGAGCGCCGCACGCGCGGCGGCTCATGGTGGTACGGCCGGACTCAGATGCGCGCCGATCACCTGCAGTCCAAGCCGGCCGACACGGCGGTGGTCTACATCGGCTTTCGCTGCATGCGGCCGACGCCCTGATCAGCCGATCAGGCCTGCGCGCGGCGCGCCGCCTCAGGGCGCCGTCGAGTCTTTCAGTGAACCGACCTCCACCACGACCTCGGTGCCTCCGCCCGGGCCGCTGCCAATGTGCAGGCTTCCGCCCAGGGCCCGGACGCGCTCGGTCATGCCCTTGAGGCCGAAGGCCAGCGGGCTGCGCCGGCCGTCGCGCTCCAGCCCCTGGCCGTTGTCGCGCACCTGCATGCTGATCCCGCCATCGGGCCGCAGCGCCAGCCGCAACGTGACGCGCGTGGCGCCCGAATGCTTGGCCACGTTGGTCAGCGATTCCTGGGCCAGCCGGTACAGGCAGATCTCGCCCTGCTCAGGCATGCGCGACCAGGCCGCGGCGTCGCTGCCGGTCATGACGCGGGCGGTGATGCCGGTGCGCTCGTCGAACTGCCGGCACAGCGCCTCCAGGGCCGGCACCAGGCCCAGCTCCTCGAGCATCAGCGGCCGCAGGTCGTTGACGATGCGCCGGGCCGATGTCACTGCCGCGCTCGCCAGCTTGTCGATGCGTTCCACCAGCGGTGTCAGGCGCGCCGGATCGGCGGCGACCTCCCGGCTGATGGTCGCCAGGTTCATCTGGATGGCCACCAGCACCTGTTGCAGCTCATCGTGCAACTCGCGCGCGATGCGCCTGCGATCGCGGTCCTCGACGTGGTGGTGCTGGCTCATCAGGCTGCGCAGTTCGGTCTGCGATGCGCGCAGTTCGGCCTGCAGGTTCCTGGCGTCGCTGACATCGCGCAGGATCACCGTGACCGGCGGCGCATCGGGCAGCGGGACCGCAGACACGGCCGCTTGGATGGGGAACTCGCTGCCGTCGGCGCGCAGCCCGGTCACCTCCAGGTGCGCTCCGCTGTCGCAGGCCGTTTGCTGTGCGGCAACGGCGCCGGCGATCGCCTCGCGCTGCGGCGCGCGCAGCCGCTCGGGGAAAAGCGGCTCCAGGCCTGCGCCGACGATCGACCGCCCCGCGTTGCCGAAGATGCGCAGCGCCACGGCATTGGCCATCACGATCGTCAGCGCAGCGCCGGTGACGATGATCGCGTCGCCGGCCGAATCCAGGATGCTGCGCAGCTGCGCCTCGCTGGCCTGCAGGTCGGCCGCGCTGCGCTCGAGCTGCGCATGGTGGCGCTGGTCGCTGTCGCGCCGCTCGGCTTCGAGCCGTTCGCGCCGGGCCTGGGCGTCGTCGATCGACTGCCGGGCCCGTCGGATCTCGATGATGTCGTTCGCCGGCTGCGGCCCGCCCGCCGTCTCCGACAGCGATCGCACCGAACCGGCCAGGCGCCGACTGGCCAACCAGCCGCCGATCCACGCGGCCAGCAGGGTGCCCAGCACCAGCGCGCTCAGCAGCGCCGCCATTCGCAGCTGATGGGTGCTAATCTCGTGCAGCGCGCGCACCTCCAGCGTCCACGGCGCCATGTCGAGCCGGGCGGTCAGGCGCAGGTCGTTGTCGGCATCTTCGGGTGCGCCGGTTTCGCCGTGCCGCGCGAGCAAGCGACCTTGGTTGTCGAACAGCGCCACGCTCAACCCCGGCCCTTGCGGCAGATCGCTCAGCAGCTTGTCCCTCTGACGCAGAGGGAAGACCGAACCCACCGCATAGAGGGCCTTGCCGTCGCGCAGCACCGGCGCCGCCAGGCCGGTCAGCGGCTCATTGGCAACCGTGCCGTCGAAGCCGTCGCCGACCGCGGGCTTGCCGCTGTCCAGCGCCAGCGCCACGGCAGAACGGCCGGCCGGCAGCGGCGTGGGCGGTGGTGCTTCGCCGAGCGGCACCATGGTGTGCAGCCGCGTGCGCCGCTGCGAATCGATCAGCGCGACATGGTTGCCGAAGGCGACGAGACAGCCGCTGGCCTGCAGCCGGAACGCCGGTCAGCTGTCGGGGTCCTCGACCAGCGGCGACGATGCCAGGCGGTGCAGGCCGGCCAGACGGGCACGCAGCTTGTTGTCCAACAAGCGCCTGGCGGACTGCAGCAGTAGCTGGCCGCTGTGTTCGTCCTTTTCCCGTTGCTTGCGCCAGCGGTCGACCGCGAGCAGCGCCGGCAGCAGCAGCAAGGGCAGCGTACAGGCCCAGATCAGCCGGGTCAGGTAGCGCTGCAGCGTCATCGCGTGCGCCTGTCGGGCCGGGTGCTGCTCAGCTGCCGCCGTCGGCGCGCTCGCGTGCGACATCGGCCATGAAGTCGCCTGCGGCCTCGGCACCGCCGCCGACCGGCATGCGCGGATAGTGGATGGCGAAGGCCTCGACGATGCGCTGCAGCGGCACGTCGTCGAAGGCGCCGTGCATCGTCACGTATTCCATGTGGCGGTTGCCCGCCTTGTCGAAGGGGTGGTAGATCGAATCGGCGCGGCCGTCGAAGTCCAGCGGCAGCAGTCCAAAGCGGTCGCACAGCTCGATGTTGAAGGCCGGCGTGGCCTTGACCCATGACCCGTCGAGCCAGATGTCGGTGTAGCCGTGCCAGACGAACAGGTCGCTGCCCATGTTGCGGCGCATGCGCTCGGTGCTCAGGTGGTTGCGCACGTCGGCATAGCCCACCCGCGCGGCAATGCCGGCAGCGCGGCAGACGGCGGCCAGCGCCGCGGCCTTGGGCACGCACCAGCCCAGGCCCTGCGCCAGGGCGGTGCTGCCTTTCATGCCATGCGCGCTCAGGTCGATGCGGTAGGGGTCGTAGCGCAGACCGTCGCGCACCGCGTAGTACAGCGACACAGCGCGTTCGCGGTCGTCGGCGCCGTGCGCATGGCGGGCGGCGAAATCGCTCACCAGCGGGTGGTCGCTGTCGACCATCGCGGCTGGTGCGAGGCTCTTGGGTTCGGGTCGGTTGCTCATCGTGACGGTCGAGTCGGGTCTATTCGGCGGCCAGCATGCGGCGCAGCTCGGCCTTGGCGATCTTCTCCAGCGTCGAGCGCGGGAAGTCCTTGACCAGGCGGATCTCTTGCGGCCGCTTGAAGTCGGCCAGCTGCGCGGCGCAGGCGCTGCGGATGCGCTCGAGCAGGTCGATGTCGGCATGCGCAGCCGGCAGCACGAACAGCACCGGCACCTCGTCCAGCATCGGGTGTTTTTTTGCGACGACGGCGCACTCGTGCACCCCGGCCACCTGCAGCACCACGCGCTCGATCTCGCTGGCGGCGACGTTCTCGCCGCCCACCTTGAGCATGTCCTTGGTACGGTCGCCGAACTGCAGGCTGCCGTCGTCGAGGATGCTGATGCGGTCGCCTGTGCGGAACCAGCCATCGGGGTCGAAGCTGTCGGCGGTGGCACGCGGGTTGTCCAGGTACTCCTGGAACAGCGACAGCCCGCGAACGCCGCGGATCAGCAGTTGGCCGCTGCCCCCTGGGCCCACGTGCCGTGCTTCGCGCACCGGCAGCGTGTCGTCCTCGACGATGGCAATGCCGTACTCCGGCGCAGGCCGGCCGATGCTAAGCGGCCGGTTGGGCAGGTGCGGGCTGCCGACGATGCCCTGGGTGATGGTCTCGGTCATGCCCCACCAGCCGATGGTCTTGACGCGGAAGTGCGCATCGGTGGGTGGCTCGCACACGGCGTTGCCCCACAGCCGGTAGTGGTGCGCCGGCACCTCCAGGTCCATCAGCGCCTTGGTGCAGAACGGCACCACCGAGGTCCAGGTGCAACGGTGCGCCAGCGACACGCCCCAGAAGCGGCTGGCCGAGAAACGCGGCATCACCACCGCGGTGGCGCCGGCCCACAGGCAGGCCAGCACCGAGTAGGCCTGGGCATTGGTGTGGAACAGCGGCAGGTGCACCAGGTGCACGTCCTCGGCGCGCAGGTCTTCGTGCAGCGCGTTGATGCGCGCCCCCCACAGCGCGTTGGCATGGGTCCACAGCACGCCCTTGGGCCGCGAGGTCGTGCCCGAGGTGTACTGCACGCTGCACGGCGCCAGCGGGTCGGGCGCATGGCGCGGCAGCGGCCCGGCATCGAGCGCGTCGAAATGATGGCTGCGCTCGGTGGGCTGCGGCGGCGGCACGCCGTTGTCGTCGGCTGTCACCGCCAGCCACCTGAGCCCCGTGCAATGGGTGGCCACCAGCTCGGCAAAGCGCGGCTGGGTGATGCCGGCCACCGCCTCGCTGTGCTCGGCGTAATAGGCCAGTTCGTCGCCGGCGGCGCGGGCGTTGGTGGTCACCGCCACCGCGCCCATCCAGGCGCAGGCATGCCAGGCCAGCAGCGCCTCGG
>JBEIHU010000173.1:0-8592 GCA_040381175.1 Burkholderiaceae bacterium | reverse complement strand
CCAGCGCGAGGTCGGCACCGGCTACTTCGACGCGGTGACGACGACCATCGAGCGCGAGGCTTCGACTGCCGCGCTGAAGGGCTCCACCGAAGACGAACAGTTCTTCGACAAGAAGCACGGCTGATGGTCGACCCGCGCACGGCCGAGGCAACCGCTTCGGCAGGGCAGCCCGAAGGCCATGAACCTTCGGGCTCTTCTTTCATCCCGCCTACCAGTTGCGGATGTCGGGGTTGCGGTAGCTGAAGCTGTTGGGCACGGCCGGGTTCGAGAACGAGAACGACAGGCTCAGGTCCAGCGCCGTCACCTGGTGCCACCAGCCCAGCGGCAGGAACAAGGTTTCGCCCGGCTCGACCACCACGTCGAGCACCTTCACCTGGCCGAAGTCGGGGTAGCGGTGCAGGTCGGGCCGGTCGACGTCCACCGGCGAATAGACGTCGTAGTAGTTGTAGACCCGCGGCGTCTCCAGCGGCGAGACGAAACGCCAGCGCTTGCGACCCACTACCTGGGTGTGGAACAGCATCAGCGTGTCATGGTGCAACGGCGTGACCGTGCCGGCCGGCCCGAACCAGAACGAACAGCTGCGTTCCAGTGCCGCCGTGTCGCAGTAGTCGGGCAGGCTGCCAATGTCCTGCAGAAGCGCGGCGAACTCCGGGCGCCGCAGCAGCTCGTTGTTGGCGGTCAGGTAATGGTCGTTGCTCGGGCCGCAGGCCAGCACGTGGTCGACGAAATCGCCCAGGCGCACGCGGCGGCGGTGCTGCAGCTTGTTGACCTCGTACTGCGGGTCGTCCTGGCGCTCGGCCTGGACCTCGACCTCCAGGTGGCCGAATCGCTGCTTCAGGTCCTGGGGCGACCAGCGCTGCAGCGCCGGCCAGTCGCGGGCCAGCCCGGTGATGACGACCGGTCTGCAGCCGCGCACATAGCGCTCAACGAATTCGTCGCGCGAGAGCTTGTCGCGCTTTTCCACCACCGCATAGTCGGGTGCAGACTGCCAAAGCTTTTGCAGGTTGCCGACCACCGACTCCAGCTTGCGCAGCAGCTGCTGGTGGCGCAGCGCCGCCAGGTACACCGGGTCGCGCTCCAGATCGTTCAGTGCCGCCATGCTGGCTTGCGGATCGAGGCCGGCGCCGGCCATCGTCGCCAGCATCGATTCCGCAGTGCAGCCGCGAAGCCGGTTCTCGGCCACCCACTGTCGCCAGCCGTCGTCCAGCGGTCGGCCAAGCGGAACCGTCGGCCTGGGCCGGGGGGCGGGTGATGTCAAGGCAAAGCTCATTTCCAGTCCCTGGTGTCCCTGCAAGCCGTGACCTTCGGCAAGGCTATGCTCCGCGCGGCTCGAGTATCGCAAACACCGATGAGGCAGCCCAGCCATATCCTGACACCGCGCATGCACGGCCTGCTGCAGCGCATCCAGCGCGCTCAGCGCACGCCGCTGCATGCGCTGTCGCCGCAGCGGGCGCGCAGCGCCTATGAAGCAGCGGCGGAGATCCTCGACCTGCCTCGCGTTGCACTGCAGCGCGTCGAGGACATTGCCGTGCCGGGCCCGGACGGCACACCTTTGCCGGCGCGCTTGTACTGTGCCACGGCGCTGGCTGCCCCGGCCATGCTCTACCTGCACGGCGGCGGCTATGTCATCGGCTCGCTGGAAACGCACGACAGCCTGTGCCGCCAGCTGGCGCTGAGCAGCGGCGGCGCGGTGCTCTCGCTGGACTACCGGTTGGCACCCGAACATCGCTTTCCAGCCGCCGTGGACGACGCCTGGGCCGCATTGCGCCGGCTTCATGCAAACGCGGATGCGCTGGGCCTGGAAGGGGCACGCCTGGCGGTCGGTGGCGACAGTGCCGGCGCCACGCTGGCGGCGGTCTGTGCGCTGCGCGCGCGCGATCATGGCCTGCCGCTGGCATTGCAACTGCTGATCACGCCGTGCACCGCGGCCCGCGGTGACACCGGCTCTAGGCGGCTGTTTGCCAACGGCTTCTTGCTCGATGCCGCGACCATCGAGTGGTTCTTCGAACATCACATCGGGCACAGACACCGCCCCGACTGGCGCTTCGCCCCGCTGAACCATGACGATCTTCAAGGCGTGGCGCCGGCCTGTGTCATCCTGGCCGAGTGCGACCCGTTGGTCGATGAGGGTTTGGCCTATGCCGACCGGCTGCGTGCGGCCGGCGTGCCGGTGGCGCTGGAGCTGTACCGCGGGTTGACGCACGACTTCATCAAGATGGGTCGGGTGCTGAAGGAAGCCGTCGAGGCGCAGCAGGCGGCAGCCCAGGCCATGATGGAGGCATGGAAATCATGAATCGCGGCGAGTTCCGGTTCTTCGAAAAGCTGCACGTGCGCTGGGCAGAGATCGACCTGCGGAGAAGATCGTTTTCAACGGCCACTGCCTGGCGTGTGTCGACACGGCCAAGGCCGGCTGTTGGCGCGCCATGGCGAAGTCCTGCCACGGGACCATGGCCTGGCTCGACGGCAACCTGTACGTGCGCCAGCTCATGCTCGAACGCCTGGATCAGGCGCGCTACGACTACAGCATGGAGATCGGCATCTGTTGCTGACGCATCGGCGACCCCTTGATCGTATTCATCGCCGCAGCCTCGCGCGGCGATGCCGCTGCTGGTCGGCGGTGAGTTCGCCCATTCATTCGTTAACCCGCAGACCCAGACTTGGCTGTCGATGCCGCCGCAGTTGCGCACACTGCTGCAGGACTTCGCAGCAGGCACGGCGACGCTCGATCTGCGCCTGGGCACCTGGGACGAACCCGGCCGCGAGGCACGGACGGTCCGCCAGTCGGTTTTCGTGCATGAGCAGCAGATCCCGGCCGAGATGGAGCAGGGCGCGGTGGACGCCTCCCGCGTGCGCGACGTAGCCCATCACCGCTTGTCGCAAGTTGGCTTCTCGAGCATTCGCCAGGCGTCGCAAGGATCGGCCGCATGGCAGTTGCGCAACCGATACATGGAGCCCGGGTAGGCCGCTCGATCCTCGACGCGCTGCTGCACAGCGCGCGACAGCGCGGCGAATCCGAAGTCCTGCTGCATGCGCAGCACGGAGGGGCCGGCTTCTATGCCCGCGCCGGCTTCAGCTCGGGCGGGGCAGCGCGTTCGACGAGGCCGGCATCGCACACGTTGATAACGTGCGCGCCTTGTGGCGGCCGCGCGGCGTCAGGCGGTCAGCGTGTCGAACACCTCGACATGGCGTGCGCCGCGCAGCCAGTGTTTCAGCAGCGCACTGCCGGACTGGTCGATCTGCAGCAGCAGCGCCTCGCCAATGCCGGGATGCGGCTGCTCCGACTCGATCGCATAGCTCTCCATCATCGTGGCCTCGGCCCGTTCGCTGCTGCTGCGCCGGTACAGCCCGCAACGCAGAGCGGGGTGCTGCGAGATCAGCCCGGACTGCCATTGACGCAATGCCGCCACGGCGGCAGGCAGGTCGCTTTCGGTCACGTTCCAGTAGATGAACAGCTGACGCCGGCCGAGCAGCATCCCGGCCCTTCAGGCCACCACGGCGTCAAGCACGTAGGGCAGGGTGGACGGGGTGAGCAGCGGCCCGCTGGCCGAGCCCGAATGCAGCGTGCCGCCGAGCAGGGACGCCATCTTCAGTTCGACCAGCGCAGCGTGTCGCCCTGCCGGCAGCGAGGCCCCCAGCACAACCATGCCGGCGGGTTGACCAGGGTCGTCGCTGTGGAACACCTCGGTGCCGGCCTCGACCGCTGCCTCACTGTCCATCAGGTAGCTGCGACGCTTGAGCGTGCCGCGATACTGGCTGCGAGCCACGACCTCCTGCCCGGGGTAGCAGCCCTTCTTGAAATTGACGCCGCCCAGCAGCTCCAGGTTCAACATCTGCGGCACGAACTGGTCGACCGTGGCTGCCGTCACTCGCGGCACGCCGCTGCGCACTTCGAGCCAGCGCCAGGCCTCGGCCGCCAGCCGCGGCAGCGGCGGCGCGTCAGGCCCCGCCCAGAGGTAGCGCGACGCGCCGTCCACTGCCGGCAAGCGAACCACGCGAGCGCTGCCGATGACGGCGCAGGACCAATCTGCAGCAGCCAGCGTGCCGGCGGCGGTCAGCGCATTCGCCGAGGGACCGGCCAGCCCGTGCAACGGCCAGGCCGCGCTGGCGTCGCTGAGCTTGCATTTGGCGCGCAGCACGTACATCGAAAGGCGCTTCAATGTCGACGCCAGCAGGTCGGCACTGCAGGCCAGCGCGATGCTGTCGGCCGACACGCGCCAGGCCAAGAAGGTGGCCAGAAGCCGCCCCTTGGGCGAGCAATAACCTGCCAGGCTGGCCCGGCCCTCGTCCAGGTGAAGCATGTCCTGCGTCAACTGGCCATTGAGGAAGGCGGCGGCGTCGTCGCCCTGAGCCAGGATCACGCCCAAGTCAGGCAGCGGCACGGCGCCATCGGCATCGACGCCGGTTTGCGGTGTATCGACCATCTGGCAATTATCATCGGGTCCCATGTCTGCCACGTCCAAGGGGTTGCGCTGGCTGCTGGGGGCGCTGGGCGTGCTGTCGCTGTCGTGCGCATTGGCTGCAATAAGCGTGTGGTGGTGGCTGGATCGGCCGTTGCCGATGGATGCAGCCTCCGCGGAGCTGTCTATCGAACCCGGCACCACGCCGCGAGAGGTGGCCGCAGGCTGGGCTCGGGCCGGTGTGCAGGTGCATCCGGAACTGCTCTACCAGTGGTTCCGCTGGTCGGGCCAGGCTCGCCGCATCCGTGCCGGCAGCTACGAAGTCGAGGCCGGCATCACGCCGCGCTTGCTGCTGGCCAAGATGGTGCAGGGCGACGAGACACTGGAAAAGCTGCTGCTGGTGGAGGGCTGGACCTCGCGCCAGGTGCGCGCCGCGCTGGCCGCCGCGCCGAATCTGAAGCCCTTGACGCAAGGTCTGAGCGAGGCGCAGCTGATGCAGGCGTTGGGCGATGCGTCAGGCAGCGCGGAGGGGCGCTTCTTTCCCGACACCTATGTGTACAGCCGCGGCGTCAGTGACCTGGCCGTGCTGCGCCGCGCCCATGCCGCCATGCAGCGCCGGCTCGATGCGCTGTGGGCGCAGCGCAGTGCCGACAATCCGTTGAAGAGCCCGGAACAGGCGCTGATCCTGGCGTCGATCGTCGAGAAGGAAACCGGCCCCAGGGATGATCCAGGTCTGGTGGCCGCGGTGTTCCTGAACCGGCTGCGCATCGGCATGCCGCTGCAGTCCGACCCGACGGTGATCTATGGCCTGGGGGAGGCCTTCGACGGCAACCTTCGCAAGCGCGACCTGCTGGCCGATACCACCTACAACAGCTACACCCGCCCTGGCTTGCCGCCGACCCCGATCGCGATGCCCGGCATGGCCTCGCTGCAAGCGGTGGTCAAGCCCACGCCGAGCAAAGCGCTGTACTTCGTGTCGCGCGGCGACGGCAGCAGCGTCTTCAGCGAGAACCTGGCCGACCATAATCGGGCGGTGAACAAGTACCAGCGCAAGGCGCCGCCATGAGCGAGCCCGGCCGTAGCCAGGCGCCCCTGCGAGCGCACCCGATGTGCAGGTGCGACGCGTGAGCGGTCGCTTCATCACCTTCGAAGGCATCGACGGGGCGGGCAAGTCGACCCACATCGCGGCCCTGCAGGCCTGGCTGGTTGCCAGGCAGCGTGAGGTGCTGCTGACGCGCGAGCCCGGCGGCAGCGCATTGGCCGAGCAGCTTCGCGAACTGGTGCTGCACCAGCCGATGGATGCCCTTAGCGAGACGCTGCTGATTTTCGCCGCCCGTCGCGACCACCTGCGCAACTGCATCGAGCCGGCGCTGGCGCGCGGCGCAATCGTGCTGTGCGACCGCTTCACCGACGCCACTTTTGCCTACCAGGGCGCCGGGCGCGGCTTCGACCTCGGCGTGCTGGCGCAGCTTGAAGCCTGGGTGCAGCAGGGCCGCCATCCCGACCTGACATTCTGGTTCGACCTGCCGCCGCAGGTGGCGGCCGACCGGCGCGCGGCCGTGCGTGCGCCGGACCGCTTCGAACAGCAGGACACGGCCTTCTTCAGCCGTGTGCGCGAAGGCTATGCCCGCCGCATGGCACAAGCGCCGCAGCGCTTCGTGCGCCTGCAGGCCGACGCCGAGCGGGCTGCGGTCTGGGCCCAGATTGAGCGGGCTCTGGAGCAATATCCGTGGTGGTAGGCGAGGACGGCCGGCTGCCGCTGCCCTGGATCGAGCCACCGCTGCGGCAGGTCCTGCAGCAGCAGCGGGCTCATGCGCTGCTGCTGCTGGCGCCTCAAGGTGTCGGCGCACTGGAGTTCATGTTGACCCTGGCGCAGGCCTGGCTGTGCGAGGGCGCCGACGCCGTGCCGCCCTGCGGGCGGTGCGGCAGTTGCCGGCTGCTGCAGTCAGGCGCGCACCCGGATCTGCACGTGCTGCTGCCCGAAGCCATGCGCCCAGTGTCGGGTTCGGCTGCGCCAGCCGAGGATGAGCCGGGCGAGAGCGTCAAGTCGCGACGCAAGCCCAGCCGCCAGATCCGCATCGACGAAGTGCGCCAGGCCATCGACTGGGTGGTACAGAGTTCGTCGCGCGGGCGCGCCAAACTGCTGTTGCTGTACCCGGCAGAGGCCATGAACCTGCAGGCCGCCAGCGCTTTGCTGAAGACACTGGAGGAGCCACCAGGCCGTGCCCGTGTGCTGCTGGGCGCTGCCGACGAAGCCCGCCTTCTGCCGACGGTGCGCAGCCGCTGCCAGCGCATCCGTCTGAACAGGCCGCCAGCCGACTTGGCCAACTCCTGGCTGCTGGAGCAGGGCGTGGGCGATGCTTCGGTGCTGCTGTCGGCAGCCGGCGGGGCGCCGCTGGCGGCCCTGGACCTGGCGGCTGGCGGCATTGACGCAGCGGCATGGCTGGCCGTGCCGCGCGCCGTGGCCCGAGGACAGGCCGGGGCGCTTGCGGGCTGGCCGCTGCCGCGCGCCGTGGATGCGCTGCAAAAGCTGTGTCACGACGCGCTCGTGCTGGCCGCCGGCGGGACGCCCCGGTACTTTGCGGCGCAGGCCCTGCCGGCCGGTGCCAACGCTGGACGGTTGGGTGCCTGGGCCGGGACCTTGTCGCGTGCGGCACGGCATGCCGACCACCCCTGGAACGAGGCTTTGCTGATCGAAGCACTGGTGGGCGAGGGCCGTGCCTGCTGGCAAGAAGCCACGACTCGCAGCTCCCGTGGCGGTCGGGCCTTGGATACACTGCGGCGGTGAACTCCCCGGCGCCGCCCCGCACCGTCACCCCGGCTCCGGGGGCGCCGGCCGTCGTGACGCTGCCCAGTGCGGCTGGCGCGTCGATGGCACGGCCCAGCGTGATCCAACTGGTGTTCCGGGAGAAGGGTGCGCTGTACGCAGCCTACATCCCGATGTTCACCGACGGCGGGCTGTTTGTGCCGACAGGGCGGGAGTACCGGCTCGGCGAAGACATCTACCTTTTGTTGGCTTTGCCCGACGACCCGCAACGCTATCCAGTGGCCGGCAAAGTGGCCTGGATCACGCCAAGCAACGCCTCGGGAGGACGCACGCAGGGCGTAGGCGTGCGCTTTCCCGCCGACGAGAAGACCCGGATCCTGAAGCTCAAGATCGAGGAACTGCTCGGTACATCGATCTCGTCGTCGAAGCCCACCCAGACGCTATAGGCCATCGCCCGGCCCGAGAATCCGGGCTTTGCGTTGCGTGGCGCCGATCGGTCTGCCTGAATGTTTGTCGATTCCCACTGCCACCTCAGCTTTCCGGAACTGCATGGACGCATTGACGAGGTGCGCCTGGCGATGCAGCGCGCGCAGGTGGACCGAGCGCTTTGCATCTGCACAACGACCGAAGAGTTTCCGGTGGTGCATGCGCTGGCCCAGGCTTACGACAACTTCTGGGCCAGTGCGGGCGTGCATCCGGACAGCGAGGGCGTGCACGAGCCCGACGTCGATGAGCTGCTGCGGCTTGCGGCGCTGCCTCGTGTGGTTGCCATCGGCGAAACCGGGTTGGACTACTACCGGCTCAACGGTCGAAGCGTCGAGCAGATGGAATGGCAGCGTGAACGCTTCAGGGTTCACATCCGCGCGGCCAGGGCAAGCGCGCTGCCGCTGGTGGTGCATACCCGAAGCGCCAGCACGGATACGGTCGAAGTGCTGCGCAGCGAAGGCGCAGGCCAAGTGAGGGGCGTGTTTCACTGCTTTACCGAAACCCAGGCGATCGCAGACGCGGCGCTGGAACTGGGCTTCCACATTTCGTTCTCGGGCATCCTGACCTTCAAGAATGCAGCGGCGCTGCGCGATGTGGCCCGCCGGGTACCGCTGGAGCGCTGCCTGATCGAGACCGACAGCCCATATCTCGCACCTGTTCCGCACCGGGGCAAGACCAACCAGCCTGCATATGTGCCGCGCGTGGCGCAACAACTGGCAGAGCTGAAAGGCATCAGCCTGGAGGAGGTGGGTCGCGTCACCACCGCAAACTTCGAACGGCTGTTTTCGCGCATCCCGCCCGCCCATGAGCAGATCAACGTTCATGCAAAAATACTTTAAGTTTGAGCTATATATTATTGTAATTACATGACATTTGACTGCAAATGCCAATTCGTATTTGGATTTCTTTCGCGCCGTCAATGTCGACAATGCGGGCAAAGTG
>JBEIHU010000172.1:0-8682 GCA_040381175.1 Burkholderiaceae bacterium | reverse complement strand
GCACTGGAGATCGCCGACGGCCGGGTGATCAAGGGCCGCAAGATCGGGTTGACCTCGCGCGCGATGCAGCAGTCGAGCCAGATCGACGAGCCCGATTTCGCGCCGCTGATGGACGACATGTTCTTCGCGAGCGGCGGCGACATCCCGGTTCAGCGCTTCATCGCACCGCGCATCGAGGTGGAACTGGCCTTCATCCTGGGCAAGCCGTTGAGGGGCCCGGGCGTGACGCTGTTCGATGTGATGTCGGCCACCGAATGGGTGACGCCGGCCATCGAGATCATCGACGCACGCATCGAGCAGTTCGACCGCGACACGAAGGCGCCGCGCAAGGTCTTCGACACGATCAGCGATTTCGCCGCCAACGCCGGCATCGTGCTGGGCGGCCGGCCGGTCAAGCCCGACGCGGTGGACCTGCGCTGGGTGGGCGCAATGCTGTTCAAGAACGGCGTCATCGAGGAGACGGGCCTCGCCGCAGCCGTGCTGAACCACCCGGGCAACGGCGTGGCCTGGCTGGCGAACAAGATCGCGCCCTATGACGAGCAGCTGAATGCCGGCGAGGTGATCCTCGGCGGCTCGTTCACGCGCCCGGCGACCGCGGTGGCCGGCGACGGTTTTCATGCCGACTACGGACCGCTGGGCGCCGTGAGCTTCCGCTTCGTTTGAGATTCGCCGCAGGTGCGCCGATCTCTTTAGAAACATGCCGGGCCGCCCCAAGTTTCCTTGACCCCCACGGGGGGGCGGGCTGGACGCAGCCCGGCCCTGGGGGAACTCAGCGGCAGTCATGGATCATCTCGCGCACGCGCGGATAGATCTGCTGCTGCCAGCGCCGGCCGCTGAACACCCCGTAGTGGCCCACGCCCAGCTGCACGTGATGGCTCTTCATGTACGTCCGGATGCCGCTGCACAGGTCGTGCGCGGCCACCGTCTGGCCGATGCTGCAGATGTCGTCGCGCTCGCCTTCCACGGTGAACAACGCGGTGCGGCGGATGGCGGCCGGTTCGACGCGTTCACCGCGCACCATGAACTCGCCCTTGGCCAGCTTGTATTCCTGGAACACCTGCGCCACCGTCTCCAGGTAGAACTCGGCTGGCAGGTCGTTGACGGCGAAGTACTCTTCGTAGAAGCGCTTGGTGGGCTCGGCGCCGGCGTGCTCGCCGTTCTTGAGCTGGCGGTACAGGTCGCGAAAGGCGGTTCGGTGGCGCTCCATGTTCATGCTCATGAAGGCCGTCAGCTGCAGGAAGCCGGGGTACACGCGGCGCATGGCTCCGCGGTAGCGCCAGGGCACGCGGCTGATCAGGTTGTCCTCGAACCATTCGATGGGCTTGCCGGCGGCCAGCTCGTTGACCCTGGTCGGGTTGATGCGGCAGTCGATCGGGCCGGCCATCAGCGTCATGCTCGGCGGCTGCGCCGGGTGGCCGTGCTGGGCCATCAGCGCCACCGCGGCCAGCGTCGGCACGCAGGGCTGGCACACCGCCACCAGGTGCGTGCCCGGGCCCAGCAGCTCGATGAAGGCGATGACCTGTTCGACATACTCGTCCAGGCCGAAGCGGCCGTCGGACAGCGGTACGTCGCGCGCGTTGTGCCAGTCGGTGATGAACACGTCGTGGTCGGCAAGCATGGTGCGAGCAGTGTCGTTGAGCAGCGTCGCGAAGTGGCCCGACAGCGGCGCCACGATCAGCACCTTCGGGCGGTCGGCGCGATCGGCGTCGCCCAGGTCGTCGCGCACGAAGCGCTGCAGCGTGCAGAAGGCGCGGCGCTGCACCGCGACCTCGTGCACCGGCACCTGGAGCGCACCCACCTGCGCCGAATCGATGCCAAAGGACGGCCGCTGGTGCGTCAGGCGCAGCCGTGCGAACACCTCCCAGGCGGCGGCCAGCTGCTTGTGCACCGGTGTGGGCAGTGGCGTCAGCACAGGGTTGCTCAGCACCGAGGCTCCCCACAACGCCGCGCTTTGCATGGGCCCGAGCCAATCGGTTTGCAGCTGGTAGGCGTGATAGAGCATGGGGGCGGCGCACAAGTCGTTGCACGCCGGTAATCGCAAGGAACGGACCATGGCGATGCACCAAGCTGGCACAGCGATTGCGATAGCGAACCCACGCCTGCGGGAGTTGCACCATGCCGAAGACCACCCTGACCATCAGCAGCAAGAACTATTCGTCCTGGTCGCTGCGCGGCTGGCTGCTGGCCCGCTTTGCCGGGCTCGAGTTCGAAGAGGTGGTGGTCGGACCCGACGACCCCGGCGTGCGCGCCGAGATGCTGCTGCTGGCGCCGTCGATGCTGGTACCCTGCCTGCGCCACCAGGGGGTCAAGGTCTGGGACACGCTGGCCATCGGCGAATACCTGCACGAGATCCGGCCCAAGGCCGGGCTGCTGCCGGCCGACCGCGCCGCCCGCGCCCACTGCCGCGCCGTGTGCGGCGAGATGCATTCGGGATTCGTCTCGCTGCGCTCGGCACTGCCGATGAACCTGAAGGGACATTTCCCGAACTACAAGGTATGGAGCCGGGCCCAGACCGACATCGAGCGCGTGCTCGAGATCTGGCAGGAGTGCCTGTCCACCTATGGCGGGCCCTGGCTGTTCGGCCAGCGCAGCATGGCCGATGCGATGTACGCGCCGGTGGTGACCCGGCTGCAGACCTATGACGTGCGCGTCGCCGACGAGGCCTGCGCTGCCTATTGCCAGCGCATCATGGCCATGCCCGAGCTGCAGGAATGGATCGCCGCGGCCAGGCTCGAGCCCGAGGACATCGAGGAGCTCGAGATGGAGTTCTGAGCGCTGGCGGTCCCGGGCTGGGCCCGGCGCGGCGGGTATAAACCCTCCCGGACGCCAATGGAGGATGCGATGAGCAAGCGGGCCCCTGCCACCTGCGACCTGTGCGATGCCAGCAAGGGCGACACCGACGGCGACTTCCGCGTGCTGCCGCCGGTGTTCCACGACTTCGGCGGCCGGATCGCCTTCCACGGCCAGGTGAGCACGGTGCGCTGCTTCGATGACAACTCGATGGTCAAGGCGGCAGTGGAATCGCCCGGCCAGGGCCGGGTGCTGGTGGTCGACGGCGCCGGCTCGCTGCGCCGCGCGCTGCTCGGTGGCAACCTGGGCGCAGCCGCGGCGAGGAACGGCTGGGCGGGGCTGGTCATCGACGGCTGCGTGCGCGACCTGGCCGAGCTGGCCGCCTGCGACATCGGCATTCGGGCGCTGGCGCCGATGCCGCTGCCCACCGAGCGTGCCGGCCAGGGCCAGCGCGACGTGGTGCTGCAGCTGCGCGGCGTGTGGGTGCGCCCGGGAGACTGGCTGTACGCCGACGCCGACGGCATCGTGCTGCTGCCCCACCCGGCCCAGAGCCTGTGACGACATGAAGGCCGTCGCTCAATGGGACCTGGTGCCGTGCACGCCCGAGCAGATCGAGGCGGCGGCGCGCGAAAGCCGCCGCCTGGTGTCCAAGCGCGCGCTGCTGGCCGCGGGCGTGGCGGTGGTGCCGATCCCCGGGCTGGACTGGGCCACCAACGTGGGAGTACTGGTCAAGGTGCTGCCGGAAATCAACCGCAAGTTCGGCCTGAGCGCCGAGCAGGTGGAAAGGCTGGCGCCCGACCGCCAGCTGGTCGTCTTCAAGGCCATCACCGCCGGCGGGACCTTGCTGGTGGGGCGCCTGGTCACACGCGAGCTGGTGATGTCGATGCTGCGCATGGTGGGCGTGCGCCTGAGTGCGCAGCAGGCGCTCAAGTTCGTGCCGATCGCCGGGCAGGGCCTGTCGGCCGCGCTGACCTACGGCGCGCTGCGCTTTGTGTGTGAACAGCACATCAAGCAATGCATCGCCATCTGCGAACAGTTGCGCCTGCCTGCTCCCGCCGAAGTCGTGCGCGGCTGAGCGTGCACCTACAATCGCGTCCAAGTCGGGGCGTAGCGCAGCCTGGTAGCGCATCTGGTTTGGGACCAGAGGGTCGCACGTTCGAATCGTGTCGCCCCGACCAATGAAATTAAGGACTTGGCGCATTCGAGCCGGTCCGATCTCGGGTGCGGGGTAACGCCGGGATAACGCTTGCCGTCAGGTGGCCCCCGCAGGTTGCGAGGACTGACGTGGCTACCGCTGCAGTTGGCTGGTTCTCTCGACGCGCAAGGTGTAGCCGCGTGACCACGGTGTTCTGCGCCCCCGTCGATCCCGCAGAAGGACCCATGTTGTTCAGGTCGCGAGGGTGGGCCTTCGCGATTCGCTCCCAGGCTCGCCCAGAGAACTCCTGGCGACCACTCTGAGACCGGCAGCATGAAGCTGCGGGAGCGGCTCGAGGCCCAGGTGGCCACGGTTGCAGTTCTCGACTCGGCGATGGCGCACCGGGTTCAGCCCGGCAATCTCATGCATCAGGGTGCTGCTCAGCAGCCCTGTCCCATCGGCCGGGCGCTCGTGCTTGGCGCAGGCTTCGGACGCCTGTAGAGCGTGGAGCCACTGCTCGACCTGAGTGATCAGCGATTGCACATAGGCGGCCGAACGGTCGAGCTTCACCACGGCAAGCGGTTGTTCGCTATCGCCCGCAGTTTGCTGCCACAGCACCGATTCAATGGTGTCGGCCATACCGTTCGCATACATCAGCGCCAGAGCAGGCTTGTCCGGGGCCCTGACGCAGTCGAAGTCATGTTCGGCCAACTCGAGCAGGGCGCAGATTCCGCGCATGGCCACCTGCGGCGTGCCGGCCTTCGTGCCAGCGAGGTCGCGTTCGTCGACGCCTCCTGCGTAGAGCGGGAGGCCGTGTCTCCAACAGGTGAGCAGCGCGTCGGCAGTGCTCAATCTTTCGCGAACGGTCGCGATCGTCGCCTCCCGATCGTTGGCGAGTACAGTCTTGTCAGCTTCCATTCGATCCCCCTTGATCGGCTGGGAGTCAGGGTCGGGTCGCCGTTCCAGCAGCTTCCCGTCCCGCCTTGCCACTGAGCCGCAGCGGCCAGGGTGCCCGGTGATACGACCGGGCCGCGGATTCATCCTCGCAAGGCCACCGGTTTCAGCCTGAGTCGGCGTGCGTTGTCGGCCATGACGGTGTCCAGCGTCGCAATGCCCTTGGCGCCGACCCGCTCTGCGCAGGCGAGGTGCAGCGCGTCGCCGGCGCGAATGCCGTTACTGGCCGAGAGTGTCAGCATGGCTGCGCGGCGGAAGTCCATGTTCTCAACGGGCAGCAGTCGCAGGTCGCTCGTCACCAGGCGATCGAACCATTCCCACGCGGCTTGCGCCTGGCCCGCATCGAGTTGTCCGGTGCGCTGCTTGAGGCCGATGGCACTGCCAAACTCGGCCACGCACCATGCCGCTGAAACGAGTTCGCTGCGACTGGTTTCATACCAAGCTGCCACGGCGCCGCTGCCGGACTCCTTGACGATTAGCGCCACGAGGGCGCTGGTGTCGACGTAGATCATCAGTAGCGCGCCTGTCCACGGAGTTCTTCGATCACCGATGTGCCCATCGGCAGAACGTCTCGCGCCTCAGCCAGTTCCGCGGCGAACGCGCGGCGACTCCATCCCGCGGGTCTGATCGTCAGCGATCCGTCGATGGTGAGTTGAGCCTCCACGCAATCGCCATCGCGCAAGCCAAATCGACGGACGAGGTCCGCGGGCAGGCGCATCGCCAGGCTGTTGCCCCATTTCGCAATCTGCAGATTGATCGACATGCGTCAGTTCGTTGGTAGAAACATCAATGTAGATACTTTAGTCTGATTGATCTTCGAGCGCAAGCTATGCGTTTCAGGCGGCCGCTGCGTCGTCCTTGCTGCCCGCCTCAGGGGAGCTTCGGATCGGCGTGACCTCGGCAAAGTCCTTCAAGCCGGCCGCTTCGAACATCGCGGAGGTGGCCCGATCGACCGACTGCCGGACCGGGTCGAGATCGAGTCGCGCATAGATGGCCGTGGCTTGCGGCGTCTTGTGATTCAAGCTCTTGCCGATCAGCACCAGCGACGCCCCCGTTCGCGCCTGCCAGCTGCCTAGCGTGCGTCGCAAATCGTGGATACGGAGATCCTTCAGGCCGGCTCGAGCAAGCACGCGTTGCCACCCCTTCCGCGGATCCATCAGGTGGCCTGACTCGCTGGACTCGGAAGGGAAGAGTCTGTTCCTTTGCCTCCCGTTCGGCGCGTTTCTGCTCCATGCGCTCGACGACGCGTCTGGGCACAGACCTGTGCCACCGCTCGACGTCGTCGGTACGGACCTCCGACAGCCTGCGCGAATCGAACTCCGGCAGGATGTATAGAGTCCAAAGTGGCTCCATCCGGCTGCTCGCAGTCTTCCTTTCGGCAAGTGAGGCGAGGTACTTCTCGGACAGCTGCCGCACGGTGACCTCTTCCCGCCTGGCCCGCGACTTCATGGCAGCGCTAGCGCCTCCCGTCAGCTCGCCAGCCAGTACTGCCGCCAGCCGGCGAGCCTCGTCGGGTTTGATCGTCGGGAACCGACCGATAGTCACTCGCTCGGGGCGTGAGGACCCCTTTGCCCGCCGCGCACCCCTGGATGACGGCCACGCCCCACCGCAGAAAACGTCTGTCGCGCAAAGCCCGTCCCCGGCATGCGCCGCCTTGGTGTGTCC
Organism: Burkholderiaceae bacterium; assembly: GCA_040381175.1. Lineage (GTDB taxonomy): Bacteria > Pseudomonadota > Gammaproteobacteria > Burkholderiales > Burkholderiaceae_C > Rubrivivax. The sequence continues at coordinate 2,138 of JBEIHU010000172.1, read as the reverse complement.
GCACCAGACCATCGATAGCGCCACGCAATGACTATCATTCTATAAAACAAAGCTATTCAACTTTATAACTCGATACAGTTTGGCCATTGCAGCATTCTCAACCCTCCGAAAGGAAATAGCATGTCCCTCATCAACACCCCGGTCCAGCCGTTCAAGACCCAAGCCTTCCACAACGGCAAGTTCGTCGAAGTCAGCGACCAGAGCCTGAGGGGCAGGTGGTCGGTCCTGATCTTCATGCCGGCGGCCTTCACCTTCAACTGCCCGACCGAAGTCGAGGACGCGGCCCAGCACTACGCCGAGTTCCAGAAGCTGGAAGCCGAGGTCTACATCGTCACGACCGACACGCATTTCTCGCACAAGGTATGGCACGAGACCAGCCCGGCCGTCGGCAAGGCCAAGTTCCCGCTGGTGGGCGACCCGACGCACACGCTGACCAACGCCTTTGGCGTGCACATCCCCGAAGAAGGCCTGGCGCTGCGCGGCACCTTCGTCATCAATCCGGAAGGCGTGATCAAGACCGCCGAAGTGCACAGCAACGAGATCGCGCGTGACGTCAAGGAAACGCTGCGCAAGCTGAAGGCCGCGCAGTACACCGCCAAGCACCCCGGCCAGGTCTGCCCGGCCAAGTGGAACGAGGGCGCGAAGACGCTGACGCCGTCACTGGATCTGGTCGGCAAGATTTGATGGGGACATCGGTCGCCGCCCGCGTGGCGACCGATGCTGCATCAAAGCCCCGCGCCTGCATGCGCGGGGCCTGCGGCCAACAAGACATCGACAAGACCCTCGGGCCTTGTCGCCAGCATCCGCGAAAGCAGGTACTGGCGACCGGGTCTGACGCACCCACGCCCATCCAAGGAGAACACCATGCTCGACAGCACCATCCAAGCCCAGTTGACGGGTTACCTCGAACGGCTGCAGCAGCCGATCGAACTGGTGGCCAGCCTGGACGACAGCGCCGGCGCGGCCGAGATGCGCGAGCTGCTGGATGACATCGCGCCGCTGAGCGACAAGCTCAGCGTGCGCTTCGACGGCAACCATGCGCGCAGGCCCTCGTTCCAGATCACCCGCGCCGGCGCCGACGTGGGCGTGCGCTTCGCCGCCGTGCCGATGGGGCATGAGTTCACTTCGCTGGTGCTGGCGCTGCTGCAAGCCGGTGGCCATCCGCCCAAGGTGCAAGCCGAGGTCATCGAGCAGATCAAGTCGCTTGACGCCGATCTGGTGTTCGAAACCTGGATGAGCCTGACCTGCCACAACTGCCCGGACGTGGTGCAGGCGCTGAACCTGATGGCGGTGCTGAACCCGCGCATCCGCCACACCGCCATCGACGGCGGCCTGTTCCAGGCCGAGGTCGAGCAGCGCCAGATCATGGCCGTGCCCACGGTGTTCCTGAACGGCCAGCCCTTCGGCTCGGGCCGCATGGAGCTGGCCGATGTCCTGGCCAAGGTGGACACCGGCGCGGCAGGGCGCGACGCCGCGCGGCTGGCCAAGGCCGAGCCCTACGATGTGCTGATCGTCGGCGGCGGCCCGGCCGGCGCGGCAGCCGCGGTGTATGCGGCACGCAAGGGCATCCGCACCGGCATCGTCGCCGAGCGCTTCGGCGGTCAGACGCTGGACACGCTGGGCATCGAGAACTACATCTCCGTGCTAGAGACCGACGGCCCGAAGTTCGCCGCCGCACTGGAGGCCCACGCCCGCGCGTACGACGTGGACATCATGAACGGCCAGCGCGTCGAGGCGCTGATCCCCGCTGCCCAGCCGGGCGGCATGACTGGCGTGAAGCTGACCAACGGCGCCGCGCTGAGCGCCCGATCGGTGATCCTGTCCACCGGCGCGCGCTGGAAGAACGTCAACGTGCCCGGCGAGGCCGAATACCGCAACAAGGGCGTGGCTTATTGCCCGCACTGCGACGGCCCGCTGTTCAAGGGCAAGTCGGTGGCGGTGATCGGCGGCGGCAACTCCGGCGTCGAGGCGGCCATCGACCTGGCCGGCGTGGTCGAGCACGTGACGCTGTTCGAGTTCATGGGCCAGCTGAGGGCCGACGCGGTGCTGGTGAAAAAGCTGCTGAGCCTGCCCAACGTCACCGTGCACACCCACGCGCAGACGCTGGAAATCACCGGCGACGGCAGCAAGGTGAACGG
>JBEIHU010000171.1:0-8721 GCA_040381175.1 Burkholderiaceae bacterium | reverse complement strand
GGCGCCTGCCAGCTGCCGGGCAGCCGGGATTCACGCGGGTAGCCCGCGGCATCGAGATAGGCCGACCAGTCGGCCGGCGTCAGGCCCCGCAGCACCTGCGAGCCGATCGTCAGCCCCGGCACGGTGCGCGCGCCGAGCACGCGTTCCATGGCCGCGGCGTCGACCTCGCTGACGATCAGCCGCTCTGTGAAGGGCACGCCGCGCTGCACCAGAAGCTGGCGCCCAGCATCGCAAGGCGCACAGTCGGCGGCGCTGTACAGCGTGACCGGAAACCGCGTGGCCGCCGCGCGCAACTCCTGCGGCAGGTTGGCCTGCGCGGCAGGCACTTCGTTGACAGCGTCGCGGCCGAGCGTGCTGACGCGTGCGCTGCCGTCGCTGGGCGGCCGGTCCGTGTAGGTGACGCGTCCGTCGGGGCCGACCACCTTGTAAAGCGCGGCGGCCGGCAGCGCCATCACGGCCAGCGCCAAGCCGACCAGGCTCGTGCGCCAGGCGCGGGTCAGGCGGGGGGATTCGGTGGGCATCAGGCTCGCTTTGGATTCAGGCGCCCGGCGCCGCGCTCGTTCGGGCGGCCTCAGACCATGCCCTGGTGGCGCAACAGCGCATCGAGGCTGGGCTCGCGCCCGCGGAAGGCCTTGAAGCTGTCGATGGCGGCCCGGCTGCCGCCGACTTCGAGAATGGCCTGGCGATAGCGCCGGCCCGTCTCGGGGTCGAACACACCGGCTTCTTCGAAGGCGCTCCACACATCCGCCGACAGTACTTCAGCCCAGCTGTAGCTGTAGTAGCCGGCTGCATAGGCTCCGTCGAAGATGTGTGAAAAACTGTGCGCAAAGCGGTTGAATTCGGCGCTCGGCGCCAGCGCCACCTGCGAGCGCACCTCGTTCGCCACCTGCAGCAGGCGCGATTCGGCGTCGTGCTCGCGGTGGATGCGCAGGTCGAACAGCGCGAACTCCATATTGCGCAGCATGCGCAGCCCGCTGTTGAAGTTGCGCGCCGCCAGCAGCTTGTCGAACAGCTCGCGCGACAGCGGCGCGCCGCTGTCGACGTGCGCGCTCAGGCGCTGCAGCACCGGCCATTCCCAGCAGAAGTTCTCCATGAACTGGCTGGGCAGTTCGACCGCGTCCCATTCGACGCCGGAGATTCCGGAGACCGACAGCTCGTCGACCTGGGTCAGCAGGTGGTGCAGTCCATGGCCGAACTCGTGGAACAGCGTCAGCACGTCGTCATGCGACAGCAGCGCCGGGCGGGCCCGACCATCCTGCACCACCGGCGGCGCGAAGTTGCACACCAGGATGGCCACCGGCAACTGCATGCCATGGCCGTCGGGGCGCCGCCAGCGCTGCTGCGCGTTGTCCATCCAGGCACCGGAGTGCTTGCCGGGCCGGGCATGCAGGTCCAGGTAGAAGTGGCCGATCGGCATGCCGCCGCGGTACAGGCTGTAGTAGCGCACGCTGTCGTGCCAGACGGGCGCGCTGTCGGGGCGGATCTCGAGCTCGAACAGTCTTTCGGCGATGCCGAACAGGCCCTGCAGCACGCGCGGCTCGGTGAAGTACTGGCGCAGCTCGGTGCTGCTGAAGGCATAACGCGACTGCTTCAGCTGCTCGGAGGCGAAAGCCATGTCCCACGGCTGCAGCTCGCCCAGGCCAAGCTCGCGCGCGGCGAAGCCGCGCAGCTCGGCCAGGTCGCGCTCGGCGAAGGGCCGGGCACGCCGTGCCAGGTCGGCCAGGAAGTCGTGCACCTGGACGGCCGATTCGGCCATCTTCGGCACCAGCGACAACTCGGCGTAGCTGGGGTAGCCCAGCAGTCTTGCCTGCTCCTGGCGCAGCGACAGCAGTTCGCGCATCAGTGCGGTGTTGTCCAGCCGGGGATCGCCGAGTTCGCTGGCGCGGGTGACATGGGCGCGGTACAGGCGTTCGCGCAAGGCGCGGTCCTGGGCATGTTCCATCACCGGCAGGTAGCACGGATCGTGCAGCGTCAGGCGATAGCCGGCGCGAGCGTCGCCGCCGGCCGGTCCGATGCGCGTGGCATGGCGCACGTCGTCGGGCACGCCGGCCATCTCGGCCTGGCTGGCGACGCAGGTGAAGCTGTCGGTGGCGTCGAGCACGTTCTCGCCGTAGCGCTGCTGCAGCTCGGCCATCCGCTCGCGGATCTGGGCGAAGCGCTCGCGCGCCGGGCCCTGCAGTTCGGCCCCGCCGAGCACGAATTCGCGCAGAGTGTGTTGCAGCGCCTGGCGCTGCGCGGGCTCGAGCCGGTCGGCCGAGGCAGCAATGCTGCGGTACTTCGCGTACAGCGCCGGATCGGCGCCGAGCCGGGTGTAGAAGTCCGTGACGCGCGGCAACGCCTCGTGGTGGGCCTGCCGCAGCTCGGGCGTGTCGGCGACTTCCGCCAGATGCGTCACCGCGCCCCAGGCCCGGCCCAAGCGCTCGATCGGCACGTCCAGCAGCAGCGCAAGGCTGTCATAGTCTGCCGCGACGTCGGCGGCGGTCGAGCGGGCCAGCGCCTGGTCGGCTGCCGCCAGCAGCGCGTCGATGGCCGGTCCGACATGGTGAGCTTCGATGCGGTCGTAGGCCGGCAGGCCCAGCAGCTGCATCAGCGGATTGGACATTCCTGCGGCGTCGCGCAACGCGTTAGGGCGCAGCACGTTCGGCAGCCTCCACCGTGTTGACCAGCAGCATCGCCCGCGTCATCGGGCCGACGCCGCCGGGCACGGGCGTGATCCAGCCGGCGACTTCGCGCACGCCGTCGAAGTCGACGTCGCCGCAGAGCTTGCCGGCCTCGTTCTGGTTCATGCCGACGTCGATCACCGCCGCGCCTGGCTTGACCATGTCGGCCGTGATGGTGTTGCGCCGGCCGACGGCCGCCACCAGGATGTCTGCCTGGCGCGTGAAGACGCCCGGGTCCGGCGTCGCACTGTGGCAGATGGTGACCGTGGCATGCGCCTGCAAGAGCAGCATGGCCATCGGTTTGCCGACGATGTTGCTGCGCCCGACCACCACCGCGTGCTTGCCCTTCGGGTCCACGCCGGCGGACTGCAGCATCCGCATGCAGCCATAGGGGGTGCATGGCCTGAAGCCGGGCAGGCCGATCATCAGCGCGCCCGCGCTTTGCACGTGGAAGCCGTCGGCATCCTTGTGCGGTGAGATCGTGGCAATGACCTTGTTGGCGTCGATGTGCTTCGGCAAGGGTAGCTGCACCAGGATGCCGTGCACCGCCGGGTCGGCGTTCAGCGCCTCGATCCGGGCCAGCAGCGCGGCCTCACCCAGCCCGGCGGGATAGCGCTCGAGGCTGAAGCGCATGCCGACGCTTTCGCAATCGCTGCCCTTGTGGCGCACGTAGGTCTGCGAGGCTGGGTTGTCGCCAACCAGGATCACCGCCAGCGCGGGCCGCACGCCGCGGCTGCGCAGCGCGGCCACGCGCTGCGCCACCTCGACGCGCACCTCTGCCGCAAGGGCCTTGCCGTCGATGATCTGTGCTGTCAAAGCGTTCTCCAAGAAGCGAAGAGCCCTGCGAGCCCGAGCGGCCTATCGGGCGTTCGCTGTGCAGCCGGCTCCGCCGGGTCGGTGGCGGCGCCCCCTCGACGGAGCGCGCGAAGCGCGCAAGGGGACGGCAGGTTCAGGCCTTGCTTTGGGCGCCCAGCGCGATCTTCAGCAGATCGGCCACGGTGTTGGCGTTGAGTTTTTCCATGATGTTGGCGCGGTGCGCTTCCACCGTCTTGATGCTGATGCCCAGGTCGTCGGCGATCTGCTTGTTCAGCCGGCCGGCGACGATGCGCTCGAGAACCTGCGCCTCGCGCGTGGTCAGCCGGCCGAGCAGCGCGTCGCGGCTGGCTTGCTCCTGGTGCTGGCTGAAGGCGCTGCGCGCCTGCTCGAGCATGCGTTCGACCAGGCCGAGCAGCTCCTCTTCCTTGAAGGGCTTCTCGATGAAGTCCATCGCGCCCTTCTTCATCGTGGTCACGGCCATCGGCACGTCGCCATGGCCGGTGATGAAGACCACCGGCAGCGGGCTCTTGCGCTCGAGCAGGCGGTCCTGGAGCTCCAGGCCGCTCATGCCGTCCATGCGGATGTCGGCGATGAGACACGCGACCTCTCGCGGATCGAAGCGCGAGAGGAAGGATTCCGAGGAGTCGAAGCACTTGACGCGGTAGTCCTTGCCTTCGAGCAGCCATTGCAGCGAATCGCGCACGGCCTCGTCGTCGTCGACGACATAGACGGTGCCCTTCTTGGGGATCAAGCTCATTCAGGACGCCACGGTGGTGTTCGGGTTGGGATCGCGCCGAGCCTCGGCTGCAGGGCTTGCCGTTTCGCTACGGGCCGCGACTTCGACCGGCAGGGTGAAGGCAAAACGGCACCCCGAAACGGATCCCCCATTGTAGAGGTTCTGCGCCCGCATCCTGCCGCGGTGAGACTCGACGATGCTGCGGCACAGCGACAGCCCGATGCCCAGGCCTTCGGCTTTGGTCGAGAAGAAAGCCTCATACAGCCGCTCGATGACCTCGTCCTTCAGGCCGGGGCCGCTGTCGGTGACGCTGAACTCGATGACCCGGCCTTCTTCAGGCGTGTGCCGCGGCACCACGCGCAGCTCGATGTTGCGCCGCGGGGCAAGGAGCTGGGCGCTGTCGATGGCCTCGGCCGCGTTCTTCAGCAGGTTCATCAGCACCTGCTCGATCAGGATCGGATCGACCTCCAGCGTCGGCAGGCGCTGCGCCACATAGGTGCGTATGCCCACGTTGCGGCGCCGCAGCTCGATGCCCGCCAACTCGACCGCGTCCTCTACGATCTGCCGCGCATGCGCCGGCTGGCGCTGCGGTTCGCTCTTCTTCACGAAGGCGCGAATGCGGCGGATGATCTGTCCGGCGCGCTCGGCCTGGCGCGCAGTCTTGCGCAGCGCCGCCAGCAGGTCGGGCTTGTCGATCGAATCGGCATCCACACGCGAGACCATGCCGTTGCAGTAGTTGGTGATGGCCGTCAACGGCTGGTTCAGCTCGTGTGCCACCGAGCTGGCCATCTCGCCCATCGTCACCAGCCGGCTGGTGACCTGCGCGCGGTCGGCCTGCTGGGCGGCCTGTTCCTCGGCCCGCAGCCGCGCTGTGATGTCGGTGGCGATCACCATCTGCGCCAGGCGCCCATCGGTCCATTGCAGGTAGCGCGCCCGCACGTCGAACCATTTCTGCAGCGGCGCGACGAAGACTTCGCGCGGGTTCGAGCCGGACTCGGTGATCTCCTGGGTCGGCAGCCCCGAAAGCGCATCGGTCAGGTCCTCGGCGTCGGCCACGAATGCCGAGTTGTCGAGGTTGCCGGTGAGCAGCGCATGACCGCCGGCATCGGCACCGAACCACAGCCGGTACGAGCGGTTGGCGAACAGCAGCTCGCCCTGCGGCACCGACAGCACCGACACCGACGCGTCGAGCCCTTCGAGCACCGTGGTGAAGCGCTCGTGCGAGGCCGAAAGCTGGTCGCGGATGCGCTTGGCCTCGGTGATGTTGGTCATGCTGGTCATCCAGCCGGTCTGCTGGCCGCGCGGGTCGATCAGCGGGGAGACGTACATGCGCGCATCGAACAGCGAGCCGTCCTTGCGCATCACCCGCACCTCGATGCCGCCGGCCGGGCTGCGGCCGCTGAGTTCCTGCTGCAGCAGCCGGCCCATCTCGTCGACGCGGTCCTGGGGCCAATAGGGAAAGGGCGGGGCGCGGCCGACCAGAGCACTTTCGGAAAAGCCGGTCATTGCGCAGAAGGCGGCATTGACGTAGGTGATGCGGCCTTCCATGTCCATCGCGCGCATGCCGGTGAGCATGGAGTTCTCCATGGCGCGGCGGAAGTTGGTCTCCTGCACCAGCGCCGCCTGGATCTGCGCGCGGCGGCGCAGGTGGCGCCAGCTGCCCAGCAGCATCCACACCGTCAGCACCGACAGCGCCACCACCATCCAGAACAGCGTGTTGCTGATCAGGCCGATCGACGTGCGGTAGCCCTGGCTGCGCAGCAGCAGCCCGTTGACGGTGGGGGCCAGCGGCAGTTCGTAGACGATCGGCGTGCGCTGGCTGAGCTGCTGGCCCGGCATCGGCGTGACGGTGCCGGCCAGCACGCCCTTGCCGTCGTCGACCACGCTCATGCTGTGCCGGCTGGCGATGTCCGGCGGCACGAAATGGCGCAGCAGCGCCTCGATCGAGTACTCGACCACCAGGTTGCCGGTGAAAGTGTTGCGTGCCACCAGGGGCACATGCATCTGGATCACCGCCGAGCCCATGTCGTCGATGAAGGCTTGCGAATACACCGGCTGGCGCAGGTCGCGTGCTTGCGCGAAGGCCAGCTCCGACGGGCTCTTGGCGGCGGCCGGGGGCGGCATCGCGTCGCGAGCGCCTTCGGCCGGCGGGCTCTCTTCGCGGAAGGGCAGGGCCCAGCGTCCGGCCTTGCGTTTGCGATTGCCGTCGAGCCATGCCAGTTGCGTGACGGCCGGGCGTTCGCGCATGAAGGCTTCGGTCTGGCCGATGAAATCGTCGATGTCGGTTTCGCGCCGGACCAGCTCGCTGGCCATGCGCACCAGCTGTTCCTGGTTTTCGATCAGGTGCAGCCGCAACTGCTGCTGGACGATCTCGGTGTCCCGCTTCAACGACTCGGTTTCGCGCTCGACTTCTTCATTGCGCAGGTACCAGAAGGCGGAAATGATCGCCGCCAGGAACAAGGTGACCGACACCAGCGGAGCCAGCGTCACGAAGCGGTCTTGGCGCGCTGCCGGCTGGTGTGTCCACCAACGGCCGAACAGACGGCGGGAGCGCTGCCAAGCCGAGTTCAAGGCGGGCGCGTTGGCGGGCGGCGACGACATGTGCGGATTATCCGGGGCCCTCGGCTCCTTGGGAGCAAGCGATGAACCGCTTCGCCATAGTTCATTATATGAAAATAACAATCGCTATTTGAAATTTGGCCCGAGTTATGCGACACTGGAAGCAACTGCAAGAATGGCCTTTCGCCCTAGAGAAGGAGACACACCATGTCCGCACAGCCCGACACCGGCAGCGACACCGGCGCCGCTGATTCCGATGCCCAGGAAACGCGTGAATGGCTGGACGCGCTGGCCGCAGTCGTCCAATCCGAAGGTCCGCAGCGTGCCCATTACCTGCTCGAGCGGCTGATCGAAGAGGCCAGGCAGACCGGCATCGACATGCCGTTCTCAGCCACCACTGGCTATGTCAACACCATCGAGCCCGAGGACGAGGAGCGCAGTCCCGGCAACCTGGAGCTCGAAGGCCGGCTGCGCGCCTACATGCGCTGGAACGCGATGGCGCTGGTGGTCAAGGCCAACCGGCTCGACCCGGCCGACGGCGGCGATCTGGGCGGGCACATCAGTTCCTTCGCGTCGGTGGCGCACATGTTCGCGGCGGGCTTCAACCATTTCTGGCATGCCGAAAATGAAAGCCACGGTGGCGACCTGCTGTACATCCAGGGCCACAGCGCGCCGGGTATCTATGCGCGTGCCTACATGGAGGGCCGGCTGAGCGAGGAGCAGTTGCTCAACTTCCGCCAGGAGGTCGATGGCAAGGGGCTGTCGAGCTATCCGCACCCGAAGCTGATGCCCGAGTTCTGGCAGTTCCCGACCGTGTCGATGGGCCTGGGGCCGTTGATGGCCATCTACCAGGCGCGCTTCCTGAAGTACCTGCATGCCCGCGGCATCGCCGACACCAGCCAGCGCAAGGTCTGGGTGTTCTGCGGCGACGGCGAGATGGATGAGCCCGAATCGCTGGGCGCCATCGGCCTGGCGGCTCGCGAGAAGCTCGACAACCTGATCTTCGTCATCAACTGCAACCTGCAGCGGCTGGACGGCCCGGTGCGCGGCAACGGCAAGATCGTGCAGGAGCTGGAAGGCGAGTTCCGTGGCGCCGGCTGGAACGTGCTCAAGCTGCTGTGGGGCAGCAACTGGGACCCTCTGCTGGCCCGCGACCGCTCGGGTGCGCTGCGCCAGCTGATGATGGACACGCTGGACGGCGACTACCAGGCCTTCAAGGCCAACGACGGCGCCTTCGTGCGCAAGAACTTCTTCGGCCGCGATCCGCGCACGCTGGAGCTGGTGGCCAAGATGAGCGACACCGACGTGTGGAACCTGCGTCGCGGCGGCCATGACGCACAGAAGGTCTATGCCGCCTTCCACCGCGCCGTGCACCACCAGGGCCAACCGACCGTGCTGCTGGTCAAGACCGTCAAGGGCTGGGGCATGGGCAGTGCCGGCGAGGGCAAGAACACCGCCCACCAGACCAAGAAGCTCAGCGACGACGACATCCGCTTCTTCCGCGACCGCTTCAACATTCCGGTGCCCGACAGCGAGCTGTCAAAGATCCCGTTCTACAAGCCGGCCGACGACACGCCGGAAATGAAGTACCTGCACGAGCGACGGCAGGTACTGGGGGGTTACCTGCCCAAGCGCCGCACCCGTGCCGACGAGCAGTTCACCGTGCCCTCGCTGGAAACCTTCAAGCCGGTGCTGGAGGCCACGGCCGAAGGCCGCGAGATCAGCACCACGCAGGCCTACGTGCGCTTCCTGAGCCTGCTGCTGCGCGACAAGGCGCTCGGCCCGCGGGTCGTGCCGATCCTGGTGGACGAGGCGCGCACCTTCGGCATGGAAGGCTTGTTCCGCCAAGTCGGTATTTACAACCCCGCTGGTCAGCAGTACACGCCTGTCGACAAAGACCAGGTGATGTACTACAAGGAAGACAAAGCCGGTCAAATTCTGCAAGAAGGT
>JBEIHU010000170.1:0-8724 GCA_040381175.1 Burkholderiaceae bacterium | reverse complement strand
GCGCCGACCTCCGGGCCGGGCGTGCAGGTGGGCGGCAACTACGCCGCCGTGGGCGCACAGACCGGCCAGAGCCCGCCGGTGGACTTTGCCAACACGCAGTTCGTCAACCTACCGGCCAACACCGGCTCGCTGGGCGCGGCCGCCGCCACCTTCGCGCTGTCGCTGTTCAGCGCGTCGGCCAACCAGTTCCTGAACCTGGAGCTGTCGGCCCTGGAAAACGACGGCAACGGCAAGATCGTCTCCAGCCCGCGCGTCATCACCGCAGACCAGGTGAAGGCACTGATCGAGCAGGGCGAGGAGCTTCCCTACCAGGCCGCCACCTCCAGCGGCGCCACCTCGGTGCAGTTCCGCAAGGCGATCCTGAAGCTCGAGGTCACGCCGCAGATCACGCCCGAGGGCTACGTGCTGCTCGACCTGGACGTCAACAAGGACAGCGTTGGCCGGCCCACGCTGCAGGGCTTTGCCATCGACACCAAGCATGTGCGCACCCAGGTGCTGGTGGAGAACGGCGGCACGGTGGTCATCGGCGGCATCTTCACCCAGACCAACCAGGAAGAGATCAACAAGGTGCCGCTGCTCGGCGACATTCCCTACATGGGCTGGCTGTTCAAGAACCGCCTGCTGTCTACCAAGAAGACCGAGCTGCTGGTGTTCATCACCCCCAAGATCGTGACCGACCGCACGGCGATGCGGTGACATGAGCTCCCCCGCGCGCTTCGCGCACCCCCTCCAGAGGGGCACCGTCAGCGGGCTGGCGAAGCCGGATCCGCGGCGGTTGCTCGATGAGCCTTGCCGCGCCACAAACCACTGAGGAAAATTGAGATGAGGGTGAAGACGCAAGACGGATCGGCGCTGCGGCGCGGCCTGCGTGCCGTGGCGCTGGCCGGGGTTGCGGCGCTGCTGGTGGCCTGCGGCGGCGACAGCGATTGCACCTCGCCGCCGGCCTTCGAAGGCGGGCCGGTGGGCAGTTGCGTCGGCGGTGGCGGCGGTACCAGGCCCACCGCCTCCGATCTGTCGATTGCCTTGAGCGCCGCCAGCCTGTCGAATGACGGCAGCAGCAACGTCACGGCCACGGTCACCGCGGTCGACGCCAACCGCAATGCGCTGGGCAGCATTCCAGTCACGGTCAGCGTCAACAACGGCGCGGTTGCCACCGTCAGCGGGCCGGCCACCGACGCCCAGGGCGTGGTCACCGCGCAGGTCGGCATCGGCGCCGACCGGTCGAACCGGTCGATCACGGTCACCGCCGCCAGCGGCAGCTTGGCGCGCACCGCGACCTTCCAGATCGTCGGCGCCAGTTTGACGGCCACGCCCTTGCCGGCCGTGATCGCGCCGGGGGCGGCGGGCAAGGTCGACTTCCGCCTGGTCGACGTGAACTCCAACCCGATGAGCGGCCAGGCCATCGTGGTCAACGGCGTCAATGCGGTGGATGTGAGCGGCACAACCGACATCAACGGCAACTACAGCTACAACTACACCGCGCCGGCCACCGGCGGCACGCTCGACATCCGTGGCACCGCAGGCGGTGTGTCGGTGACCCAGGCGGTGCTGGTGCAGTCCGGCACCGGCACGATCCCGCCCGCGGCCATCGCCGTGCGCTCGGCGTCGCTGGCGGCCTCGCCCAGCGTGGTGCCGGTGAACACCGGCAGCACCAGCAACCGCTCCGAACTGCGAGCGCTGTTCCTCGGCGCCGGCAACACGCCGGTGCAGAACGTGCGGGTGCGCTTCGACCTGGCGGGCGACGCCAACAGCATCGGCGGCACGCTGACCTCGGGCACGAACGTCGTCTACAGCGATGCCAACGGGGTTGCCACCACGGCCTATGTCCCGGGCAGCCGCTTCAGCCCGACCGATGGCCTGACGGTGCGCGCCTGCTGGTCGGCAACCGACTTCCCAGCGGGCACCTGCCCGAATGCGGCAACGGCCACGCTGACCGTCATCTCGGAGGCGCTGTCGGTGTCGATCAGCACCAACGCGCTGATCGAGATCGGGCCGACCGGGCTGGACTACATCAAAAAGTATCTGGTTCAGGTCAACGATTCTTCGGGCAATGCGAAGGCCGGCGTGCAGATCTCCCCGTCGGTGGACCTGGTGCGCTACTTCAAGGGCGAATGGAGGGTCGTCGGCGAAAAGTGGGTCAAGGTCCAGCGTGCGAGCTGCGACAACGAGGACCTGAACCGCAACGGCGTGCTCGAGGTGTACTCGAACGGCGCGGTCGAGGACGCCAACCTCACCGGCAGGCTGGAGCCGCGCAAGGCCGACATCAACATCAGCTTCGTCGGCTCGTCCACCACCAACAGCGACGGCCAGGTGGTGTTGAAGATCACCTACGGCCAGAGCCTGGGTTCCTGGCTCGAGTTCAACATCCTGGTCGCCGCCTCGGGTGTGGCTGGCACCGAGGGCCGCACCAGCTATCAGGGCGTGTTGCCGGTGCTCGCTTCGGCCATCGCGGACCCCCTCGTGGAGCCGGCCTTCAGACTCGCGCCCTACGGCCTGCTGGCCAGCCCGGTGGTGCCGACCACCAATCCCGAAGGACAGACCGGGCTGCTTTGCACCAACCCGAATTGATGCCGTGAGCATCACGCTGGTCGGCATGCCCGGCTGTGGCAAGTCCACGGTCGGGCGCCACCTGGCGCGGCACCTGGGCTTGCGGCTGGTCGACAGCGACCATGAGATCGAAAAGCGGATCGGCATGCCGATCCGCAGCTGGTTCGAGGCCCATGGCGAGGCCGCGTTCCGCGACATCGAGCAGCAGGTCATCGAAGAACTGTGCGCGCCGGGCCAGGACCTGGTGCTGGCCACCGGCGGCGGCGCGGTGCTGCGCGCGGCCAATCGCGACCGGCTGCACCAGAGCTCGCATGTGTTCTACCTGCGCTCCACGCCGGAAGAGCTGTTCCGGCGCCTGCGCCACGACACCCACCGGCCGCTGCTGCAGGTGGCCGACCCGCTGCGCAGGCTGCGCGAGCTGTACCGCGAACGCGACCCGCTGTACCGCCAGGTGGCGCACTACATCGTCGAAACCGGCCGCCCTTCGGTGCCGGCACTGGTGAACATGGTGCTGATGCAGCTGGAACTGGCCGGCTTGGTGGACCCGCAGCGCGTGCCTTCGCCGATCGACGCCGGCGTGCCACCCGGCCCGGGCTGAGCCGCGGCCGCGGCGCGGCGATCGCCGGCCGTACACTCGGCGGCCATGACGACAAGCGCTTGCTCCGGCGCGCTGGTGGTGCCGGTGGACACCGGCCAGCGCTACGACATCCTCATCGGTGCCGGCCTGCTCGATTCGGCCGACAGCTGGCTGGGATTGCCGCGCGCCGCGGCCGCCCTGGTCGTGACCAACGGCACCGTGGCGCCGCTGTATGCGGCCAGGCTGCAGCGGGCACTGGCGCCGCACTATCGCTCGGTGTCGGTGCTGGCGCTGCCCGATGGCGAGCAGCACAAGGACTGGCCCACGCTGAACCTGATCTTCGACCGCCTGCTCGCCGACGGCGCCGACCGGCAGACCGTGCTGTTTGCGCTGGGCGGCGGGGTGGTCGGCGACATCACCGGCCTGGCGGCGGCGCTGTACATGCGCGGCGTGCCCTTCGTGCAGGTGCCGACCACGCTGCTGGCGCAGGTGGATTCATCGGTGGGCGGCAAGACGGCCATCAACCACCCGGCCGGCAAGAACATGATCGGCGCGTTCCACCAGCCGCAGCGCGTGGTCTGCGACCTGGACACGCTGCGCACGCTGCCGCTGCGCGAGCTGCGCGCCGGCCTGGCCGAGGTCATCAAGTACGGGCCCATTGCCGATGCCGCCTTCCTGGACTGGATCGAGGCCCATCTCGACGCCTTGCTGCAGCGCGACGCCGGCGCGCTGGCGCATGCGGTGCGGCGCAGCTGCGAGATCAAGGCCTGGGTCGTCGGCCAGGACGAGCGCGAGAGCGGCCTGCGCGCGATCCTCAACTTCGGCCACACCTTCGGCCATGCCATCGAGTCCGGCCTGGGTTACGGCCAATGGCTGCACGGCGAGGCCGTGGCCTGCGGCATGGTCATGGCGGCCGACCTGTCGGCCCGCCTTGGCCTGGTGAACACGGACTTTGCCGTTCGCCTGAAGCTGCTGGTTCAGCGTGCCGGCCTGCCGGTGCGAGGACCGGCTCTCGGTGCCGAGCGTTACCTGGACCTGATGCGCGTGGACAAGAAGGCGCAAGGCGGCGAGATCCGCTTCGTGCTGGTCGACGCGCCGGGCCGCGCCGTCGTGCGCGCGGCGCCCGAAGCCTTGGTGCGCGACGTGCTGGCCGCCCACTCAGGCTGACATGCCCGACCTAGCCCCCTGGGCCAGCGACCCGTGCCGCTCGCGCGGGCGGCACATCGACGAGCCGGGCCTGGCGGCCGAGCAGCTCTACCGCATCGACCGCGAACGCATCGTGCATTGCACCGGCTTTCGCCGGCTGGTCTACAAGACCCAGGTCTTCATCAACCACGAAGGCGACCTGTTCCGCACCCGGCTGACGCATTCGCTGGAAGTGGCGCAACTGGCGCGCTCGATGGCGCGCGAGCTGCAGCTCGACGAAGACCTGGTCGAAGCCATCGCGCTGGCCCACGACCTGGGGCACACGCCCTTCGGTCATGCCGGGCAGGACGCGCTGCACGAGTGCATGCGCGCACACGGCGGTTTCGAGCACAACCTGCAGAGCCTGCGCGTGGTCGACCTGCTCGAGCAGTGCCATGCGCGCTTCGATGGCCTGAATCTGGGTTTCGAGACGCGAGAGGGCATCCTCAAGCACTGCTCGCGCGCCCATGCCGAACGGCTGGAGCAGGCCGAGCCCGGCGGCGTGGGCCGGCGCTTCCTGTGCGGCCAGCAACCCTCGCTGGAGGCGCAGCTGGTCAACCTGGCCGACGAGATGGCCTACAACGCGCACGACATCGACGACGGCGTGCGCTCTGGCCTGCTCACGGCCGAGCAGATGCTGGACGTGCCGCTGTACCGCCGCTTCCACGACGAGGCGCTGGCCGAATTCCCGGCGCTGCGGCACGGCGGTCCCAGGCGCCTGCTGTTCGACAGCATCCGCCGCATGCGCGCGGCACAGGCGGCGGACCTGGTCGTCACGACCCTGGGCCTGCTGCGCCAGCACGCGCCTGGCGATGCCGATGGCGTGCGCCTGGCGCCGCCGCTGGTGGCCTTCAGCGCGCCGATGCGACAGGCCGCCGGCGAACTGAAGCGTTTCCTGTTCGGCTCGCTGTACCGCCATGCGCAAGTCAAGCGAAGTACCGAGCGCGCCCGCCAGGTGGTGGCCGATCTGTTTGCGGCCTATGCGCGGCAGCCGGCGCAGATGCCGCCCGAGCATGCGGCGCAGCCGCAGCGCGAGCGTGCCGTGGCCGACTACATTGCCGGCATGACCGACCGCTTCGCGCTGCGCGAGCACCAGCGGCTTACCGGCCGGGTGCTGTTTGGCGATGCGGCCTGAGCCTGGCGCCCGCCGCTGAAGGCCGGCCCGCGCCCATGGCCCGTCTTCCCAGGCTCGTCATGCCTGGCCAGGTGCACCACCTGCTGCAGCGTGGCCATGGGGCGCAGCCGGTTTTTGCCGACGACGAGGACCGGCGCTCGTTCCTGGCCGCGCTGCACGAGGCGCTGCGTGCCCAGGCGGTCGAGCTGCATGCCTATGCGCTGCTCGACAACGCGGTGCATCTGCTGCTGCGCCCGCCGTCCGAACTGGCGCTGAGCCGCAGCATGCAGGCGCTGGGCCGGCGCTACGTGGCCGGCTTCAACCGCCGCCACGGGCGCAGCGGCACCCTGTGGGACGGGCGCTTCCGTGCCGGCGTGGTGCAGGAAGGCGCGCCCACGTTGCAGGCCGTGCTGCTGGTGGACGGGTTGCTGGCCAGGCACGGCCAGGCGGCGTCGCCGCAGGCCAGCCGCTGGTCCAGTGCGCCGCACCGGCTGGGTCTGTGCCGGGACCCGCTGGTGACCGACCCGCCCGAGTTCTGGTGCCTGGGCAACACCCCCTTCGAGCGCGAGGCGGCCTATGGCGCGCTGCTGGCCCAGGGGCTCGATGCCGGCCTGGCAGGCCGCATCGAGCAGTCAGTGGCCGGCGGCTGGGCGCTGGGTTCGGCGCAGTTCCTCGACCGGCTGGAGCAGCAGCTGTGCCGCCCTGTGCGGCCGCGGGCAAGGGGCCGGCCTCCACGCCGCGCCGGCGACCGCTGAGCCAGCGCCGGCCAGCCGGCCTGGCATGCAACGTGCTGCGCTGGACAAGGCGTGTTCGTGGATGCAAGCCACCCGGATGATGATGTGTCCCCAATTAAGCCTGTGGCGATTTCTTTCAACCCTATAAATGAGTCTGACCCCTTTTTATTCGTCTTGCCATGAATTGTTGCGCTGCGATAATCGGCGCCCCGGAAACCGGACCATGCAAAGGACTGCGCCATGAGCACCGCCGAACCCGACTTCCCGCAAACCGGATCGGCCAGCCTTGCCGAGCAGGCGTCGCTGCAGGAGCACGGGCTTTACGAGCGCGCGCGCGAGCGCGACGCCTGCGGCCTGGGGTTCGTGGCCCAGATCAAGGGCATCAAGTCGCACAGCATCATCCAGCAGGGCCTGAAGATCCTGGAGAACCTGGACCACCGCGGCGCGGTGGGCGCCGACAAGCTGATGGGCGACGGCTCGGGGATCATGATCCAGATCCCGGACGAGTACTATCGCGCCGAGATGGCCGCCCAGGGCGTGCAGCTGCCGCCGCCCGGCGAATACGGCGTGGGCATGGTCTTCATGCCCAAGGAACATGCCTCGCACCTTGCCTGCGTCAACGAGCTAGAGCGCGCGGTGCGCGCCGAGGGCCAGGTACTGCTGGGCTGGCGCGACGTGCCGGTCGATCGGGACATGCCGATGTCGCCCACGGTGCGCGCCAAGGAGCCGGTGATCCGGCAGATCTTCATCGGCCGTGGCCCCGACGTCATCGTGCCCGACGCGCTGGAGCGCAAGCTCTACGTCATCCGCAAGACGGCCAGCAGCGCGATCCAGGCGCTGAAGCTGACGCACAGCCGCGAGTACTACGTGCCCAGCATGAGCTGCCGCACCGTCATCTACAAGGGCCTGCTGCTGGCCGACCAGGTGGGCAGGTACTACAAGGACCTGGCCGACCCGCGCGCGGTGTCGGCCTTCGCACTGGTGCACCAGCGCTTCTCGACCAACACCTTTCCGGAGTGGCCGCTGGCGCACCCGTATCGCATGGTCGCGCACAACGGCGAGATCAACACCGTCAAGGGCAACTTCAACTGGATGCGCGCGCGCGAGGGCGTGATGAAGTCGCCGGTGCTGGCCGACGACCTGGCCAAGCTGTACCCGATCAGCTTCGAGGGCCAGAGCGATACCGCCACCTTCGACAACGCGCTCGAGCTGCTGACCATGGCCGGCTACCCGCTGGCCCATGCGGCGATGATGATGATCCCCGAGGCCTGGGAACAGCACGAGCTGATGGACCCGCGCCGCCGCGCGTTTTACGAATACCACGCGGCGATGATCGAGCCCTGGGACGGCCCGGCCGCCATCGCCTTCACCGACGGCAAGCAGATCGGCGCCACGCTCGACCGCAACGGATTGCGCCCGGCGCGCTACATCGTCACCGACGACGACCTGGTGGTGATGGCCTCCGAGGCCGGCGTGCTGCCGATCCCGGAGAGCCGCATCGTCAAGAAGTGGCGGCTGCAGCCTGGCAAGATGTTCCTGATCGACTTCGAGCAGGGCCGCATCGTCGACGACGAGGAGCTGAAGAACCAGTTCGCCTTCGCCAAGCCCTACCGCCAGTGGATCGAGACGGTGCGCATCCGCCTCGACTCGATTGCCGCCAAGGGTGAGGTCGGCAGCTTCAAGGAAAGCCTGCTCGACCGCCAGCAGGCCTTCGGCTACACACAGGAGGACATCAAGTTCCTGATGAGCCCGATGGCCCAGCTGGGCGAGGAAGGCACCGGCTCGATGGGCAACGACTCGCCTCTGGCGGTGTTGTCCGACCGCAGCAAGCCGCTGTACCACTACTTCAAGCAGCTGTTCGCGCAGGTCACCAACCCGCCGATCGACCCGATCCGCGAGGCCATCGTGATGAGCCTGAACAGCTTCATCGGGCCGAAGCCGAACCTGCTGGACATCAACGCCGTCAACCCGCCGATGCGCCTGGAGGTGGACCAGCCAGTGCTCGACTTCGACGGCATGTCGCGCCTGCGCAGCATCGAAACCCACAGCTCGGGCAAGTTCCGCAGCCACGAACTCGACATCTGCTACCCGCTGGCCTGGGGCGCCGAAGGCATCGAGGCCAAGCTGGCCTCGCTGTGCTCCGAGAGCGTTGACGCCATCCGCGGCGGCCACAACATCCTGATCATCACCGACCGGCGCATGGACCGCGACCACATCGCCATCCCGGCGCTGCTGGCGCTGTCGGCCGTGCACCACCACCTGGTGCGCGAGGGCCTGCGTACCACGGCCGGCCTGGTCGTGGAAACCGCCAGCGCCCGCGAGGTCCACCACTTCGCGGTGCTGGCCGGCTACGGCGCCGAGGCCGTTCACCCCTACCTGGCGCTGGAGACGCTGGTCGCGCTGCACCAGGACCTGCCGGGCGCGCTTTCGGCCGACAAGGCCATCTACAACTACGTCAAGGCCATCGGCAAGGGCCTGTCGAAGATCATGTCGAAGATGGGCGTGTCGACCTACATGTCCTACTGCGGCGCGCAGCTGTTCGAGGCCATCGGCCTGGAGAAGAGCTT
>JBEIHU010000169.1:0-8852 GCA_040381175.1 Burkholderiaceae bacterium | reverse complement strand
CCGCGAAGAGGTCGCACAGCGTGCCAAGGCCGAGGAAATCATCCGCTTCCTTGAGATCGAGCATGTGCGCCACCAGCCGGTGGGCACGCTGGGCTACGGCATGCGCAAGCGCGTGGACCTGGGCCGCGCGCTGGCAATGGAGCCGCGCGTGCTGCTGCTTGACGAGCCCATGGCCGGAATGAACGGTGAAGAAAAGGAAGACCTGGCGCGCTTCATCCTAGACGTTCGCGAATCGCGCCGCATTCCGGTGGTGCTGGTCGAGCATGACATGGGCGTGGTGATGGACATCGCCGACCGCGTTGTGGTGCTCAACTTCGGCCGCAAGATCGCCGAAGGCACTCCGGCCGAGGTGCAGGCCGACCCGATCGTGATCTCGGCCTACCTGGGCAAGCCGACATGACGCTGCCTCCTCTACCCACCCCGCTGCCGCAAACCTTGCCGCAATGGCTATGGCACAACGCCAGGACCCGGCCCACGCAGGTGGGCCAACGCTACAAGCAAGCCGGTGTATGGCGCGAATATGGCTGGCGCGAGATCGCCGACCAGGTGTCCTCGCTGGCCTTCGGCCTGGCCGCACGCGATGTGCGGCGCGGCGACGCGGTGCTACTTATCAGCGAGAACCGGCCGCAGTTGTACTGGGCCGAATGGGCTGCACTCTCGCTGGGCGCGCGCGTGGCCGTGCTCTACCCCGACGCCAGCGCCGATGAACTGGACTACGTGGTGGCCGACTCGGGCGCCGTTTGCATCTTTGCAGAGGACCAGGAACAGGTCGATAAGGCTTTGCCGGTGGCGCAGCAGCACGCTGCGGTGCACAGCATCGTGTGGTGGGAGCCGGGAGGCCTGTGGGGCTACGAAGACCCTCGGCTGCTATCCTGGAACGCACTGGTCGCCGCCGGCCAGCCCCTGGCGAACCGCGACGCGCAGATCGTGCGGCGCGCGGTCGAGTCCGGTCAGGCCTCCGACATCGCCTTGCTGGCCTACACCTCGGGCACAACTGGCGCGCCCAAGGGAGTCATCACCACCCATGGCGCGCTGATGCACAACGCGCTGCGGCTGTGGCAGGCGCTGGACTTGCCCGCCGGGGCCGAGTACCTGTCCTACATCCCGCTATCTTGGGTGACCGAGCAATGGATCGGCGTCACGATGGGGCTGATGCGGCCGCTGTGCATCAACTTCGCCGAGCGACCCGACCAGATCCAGGCTGCCATCCGCGAGCTGGCATGTGAACTGGTGTTTCTCGGCCCACGGCAATGGGAGAGCCTTGCCGCCCGGGTACACACGCGCATGCTCGACGCCCCGCGCTGGCGCCGCGCGCTGGTCGATTGGGGGCTGGCCATCGGGCAGGCGGCGCGCGTCCCGGCGCTCGAAGGCAGGACCGCGCCGGCCGCGGTGCGTGCGCTGCTGCCGCTGGCCGAGGCGCTGGTGCTCGGCCCTTTGCGCGAGCAGCTGGGGCTCAAGCGCGCGCGCTTCGCGTTCACCGGTGGCGCGGCCATGGCGCCCGATGCTTTCCGCCTGTTTGCCGGCATGGGCGTGATGCTGCGCAACATCTACGGCTGCAGCGAATACGGCCTAATCAGCGCGCACCGCGGCTCGCGGCTCGACGTCGAGACCATCGGCCAGCCCATCACCAAAGGCACGCCCTGGGGTGCGGACTTGGCTTGGCGGCTGGCCGCCGATGGCGAACTGCAACTCAGCGGCGGTGTGGGCTTCGCCGGCTACTGGGCCAAGCCCGAGAAAACTGCGGAACGCCTGGCCGACGGCTGGTACCGCACTGGCGACGCCGTGGGCACCAGTGCCGACGGACGCGACCTGGTGTATTACGACCGCGTCGAGCATATGGCGCGCCTGGCAGGCGGGCAGACCTACCCCAAGCAGTTCATCGAGATCCGGTTGCGATTCTCACCGTACATCAAGGAAGTGATGGTCGTCGGCGATGAGCGGCACCGTTTCGTCAGCGCGCTGGTCAACATCGACGGCGAGGTTTTCGCGCGCTGGGCAGAGCAACAGGGCCTGTCGTTCACCACATTCACTGACCTGTCACAGCAACCCGAGGTGGTAGCCCGAGTAGCCGCCGAGATCGACCGCGTTAACCGCGCGCTTCCTGAGGCGTCACGCGTGCAGCGTTTTGCGAACTTGCCGAAGGAGCTAGACGCCGACGAAGGCGAGCTCACGCGCACGCGAAAACTCAAGCGCGAATTCATCGAGCAGCGCTACGACGCGCTGCTGCGTGGCCTGTACGACACGCTGCAGCAGGTCGACCTAGAAGTGCCGGTGCGCTACCAAGACGGCCGCAGCGGCCTGCTGCGCGCCCGCGTGCTGTTGGCGTCGCCGCGGGCCGTTGACGCACCGGCGGTGCTGGGCAAGCCACAACTGAACAAGGAGGCCGCATGATGGACCTGCTCAACTACATCGTCAACGGCGTGCTGCAAGGCCAGCTCTACGCGCTGCTGGCGCTGGGCTTCGTCGTCATCTACCGCGCCAGCAAGGTATTCAATCTGGCGCAGGGCGAACTGATGCTGCTTGGCGCCTACATGGTGTGGACGCTGGCGCTGGGCCTGCAACTGCCACCCTGGGTGACGCTGCCGCTGGCCTTCGTCTCGGCGTTGGCCTGTGGCTGGCTGATCGAGCGGCTGTTCTTCGCGCGGCTGCTGGGCGAATCGGTGTTTTCGATGGTGATGGTCACCATTGGGCTGGTGATCTTGATCCGCGGCGTGGTGCTGGTGGTCTGGGGTGCCAGCGACCGGCAATTTCCGGCGCTGCTGCCCACCACGCCTCTGATCGTGGGCGAGTTGATCATCGCCACGCCGCTGCTGATTGGCGCCGGGCTGACTCTGGTGATGACTCTGGCGCTGTGGTGGTTCTTTAATCACACGCGGCAGGGCCTAGCGCTGACTGCGGTGGCCGAGGACCCGCAGACCGCGATCTCGATGGGCATTCCAGTCAAGCGTGCGGTTACGCTCGCCTGGATGCTGGGCGCCTGCATCGCCACTGTGGGGGCCATCGTGTTCCTCAACGGCCGCTCGCTGAATGTGCAATCGGCCGACGTGGCTCTGGCCGCGCTGCCGGTGGCGCTGCTGGCGGGGCTGGAATCGATCGGCGGGCTGATGCTGGCAGGCGCCATCGTCGGTGTGGTGCAGTCGCTGGTGGCGGCCTATGTCGACCCCAAGTTGGGCGGCTCGGCCTCGAGCATCGTGCCTTTCCTTTTCATGCTGCTGATCCTAGGCGTTCGGCCCACGGGGTTGTTCGGCTGGCGGACGATTGAAAGGGTGTGACGCATGGATGCCTCGGGCGTATTCTTCACAACGCACAGCGCCGACCGTGCCCTGGTGCGTACGCGGCCGCAGCAGGTGGCGCTGGCGCTGCTGCTGCTGGCGCTGGTGGTGCTGCCGCTGGTGGCGCCGGTGCGCTGGGTCAGTATGGGCTACGCGATGTTCATCACCATGATCGCGGTGGTGGGCCTTCAGATCTGCACCGGCTACGCCGGGCAGATCAACCTGGGCCAGTCGGCCTTCATGGGCGTAGGCGCGTACGCCTGTGCGCTGTTCATCTACCGGCTGCACGTGCCAGTACTGCTCGCGGTGGCGTTGGGCGGCTTCACCGCAGCGGCCTTTGGGCTGCTGTTCGGGCTGACGGCTGCGCGCATCAAGGGCTTCTATCTGGCGCTAACCACCATTGCGGCGCAGGCGCTGTTCCACTTCCTGATCCTGAACCTGCCAAGTGACTGGCTGGGCGGCGCAGGGGGCCTGCACTTGGACAGCGTGACGTTGGCCGGTATCAATCTGGCCGAAGACCGACCGCTGTACTGGCTGAGCTTGAGCGTGCTGGTGGTCATGGTGGCTGGCGCCTTCGGGATCGTGCGGTCACGCCACGGCCGCTCGTTCGAGGCTGTACGCGATGACGACGTGGCCGCCGGCATGATGGGCATCCCGGTGGCAGCCACCAAGGCGCGCGCCTTCCTGATCGGCGCGTTCTACGCCGGTGTGGCCGGCGCGCTGTGGGCGGTGGCGCTGCGCCATGTTTCGGTCGAGCAGTTCACGCTGTTCAACGCGATCTGGATGATCGCCATGATGATCGTCGGCGGCCTGGGTTCGATCGTCGGCGCGTTGATTGGCACTGCATTGATTCAGCTCGCCCGCGAAGGCGTGGTCAGCCTTGGACCCAGCCTGGTGGAGTACATCCCATCGGTCGGGCAGGGCATTGTGTTCGCCAGCATGAACGTGCTGCTAGGCACGGTGATCGTGCTGTTCTTGCTGTACGAGCCCAAGGGCCTGATGCACCGCGTGCAGATCACCAAGCGCGCCTACCGCCTTTGGCCCTTCCCGTATTGACCCGCCCGTTCCACAACCCCAAGGAGACCCCCACCATGATGTTCTCAAGGACCCTGGCCATGTCGGCGCTGGCCGTGACCGCTGCACTCGCGGCGCCATATGCGCAAGCTCAGACCATCTACGCGATCCCGTCGCTGTCGGACTTCTCGGGTCCGTTTGCAAGCGTGATGCCCGGCTTTGCAGGCGGCCGAGAGGCCGTGTTCAGCTGGTGGAACGCCGAACAAGGCGCCAAGCTCGGCGTCAAACTGGAACTCAAGCCCTACGACACGCGCTATGACACCGCTGTCACCGCGAGCCTGTGGCCTGCGGTAGCCGCGGGCAAGCCGATCATCGGCTTCTCGCTCGGAGGGCCCGACGTTGCGGCGCTGCAGCAGCGGCTGCCCAGCGACAAGGTGCCGATGATCCTGGGCTCGGCCGCCAACGGCTTCGGCTGGCGGCCCAATCAGTGGGTTATGTCGACCCGGCCGACCTTCGTGCACGAGCTGACCGGCTTCTTGGAGTGGTTCCAGAAGAACAAGGCTGGTGGCAGCCGGCCGGTCAAGATCGCGATGTTCACTACCGAGGCCTCTCCTACCTTTGCAGACATGGGCAAAGGCATCACCGCCTATGCCAAAGCCAACCCCGCCATGGTCGAACTGGTCGAGATGGTTTTCGTGGAGCCGCAGCCGGCAGACGTGACGCTGCAACTGCGCCGCGTACTCAATGCTGATGTCGAACTGGTGCTGGCGCCGGGCACCATCCAGCAGGCCATTGCCGTCAAGCGCGCGATGCAGGCTCTGGGCAAGAAGGTGCCGATCGTCTACAGCATGCACAACTCGCTGAGCATCCTAGAGCGTCCGCTGGGCGGCCTGGCCGCGCTGGAGGGCGACTACGAGGCCTATTCGTCAGCCATCGCAGGCGTTGAGAACAGCGAAGCCCGGCAGTTCTACGACCTGCTGGTGGCCAAGCATGGCTTGAAGGCCGGCTGGGCCTCGTTCACTACGTTGGGTATCGGCCAGGCGCTGGTGCTGGTGCGCGCGGTAGAGGCAGGCGCACGCAAGAATGGCGGCGACAAGCTGACCGGCGAGATCATGTACAAGACCCTGATCGAGACCAAGTTTCCGGCCAAGGACTTTTTCGGCTACGTGGGCGGCGACATCGACTTCTCGATAGAGGCCCCGTTCCCGCTGGGCGACGCACGCGTCAACATCGGCCAGGTCGTCGGCGGCAAGATCACAACGGTCGCAACCGGCGTGCCGTCGCCCAAGCTGACCAAATGGTGAGATGGCGCCGCTGTCCACGCCCTCAGTCGAAGGCGGCACGGCGGCCGCCACGCCGCTATTGTCGGTCGACAACCTCGAGGTCTTGTACGCCGACGTGATCCTGGCGCTCAAGGGCGTCAACCTCGCGGTGACCGAAGGTGGCTGCACTGCGCTGCTGGGGCCCAACGGCGCGGGCAAGAGCACCACGCTCAAGGCGATCTCGGGGCTGCTGGCGGTGGAAGACGGGCAGGTCTCAGGCGGGTCCGTGCGATTTCGCGACCACAGCGTGGCCGGGCAAAGCTGCCAGCAGATGGTGGCTGCCGGTGTGCTGCACGTGGTCGAAGGGCGCAAGGTTCTGCGCCACCTGACGGTGGAGCAGAACCTGGTGATTGGCGGCCACCTGTTGCCCAGCCTGGCTGAGGCTAGGCGCGCGCTCGACCAGGTCTACACGACCATTCCGCGCCTGGCCGACCTCAAGGGCCGCACCGCCGGCTACCTGTCGGGCGGCGAGCAGCAGCTGATGCTGATCGGCCGCGCCACCATGGCCCGGCCGCAGTTGCTGCTGATCGACGAGCCCTCGCTGGGCCTTGCGCCGATGATGGTCGAGGAAATCTTCGCGCTGCTGGCGCGTTTGCGTGGGCAAGGCCTGTCGCTGCTGATCGTCGAGCAAAACGCGCAGGCCGCGCTCGGCCTAGCCGACCATGGCTATGTGCTGGAAGACGGCCGCGTGGTTCTGGAAGGCACGGCCGAGCAGCTGCGCGCCAACGAAGACATCCAGGAGTTCTACCTCGGCCGCCAGGCTGGGGGCGAACGCAGGAACTATCGCGAGATCAAGCACTACCGGCGGCGCAAGCGTTGGCTCGGTTGAAGGGAAGAGCAAACATGACTCACGATCACGGCATGGAATGGAGCATCGACGACGGCGTGGGCCGCATCGTGCTCGATAACCCCGAGCAGGCCAACGCCGTCGGCATGGCCGGCAGTGCCGCGCTGGGGCGGGCGATCGACGCTGTGGTAGCAGCTGCGCCGCGCGTCATCGTGCTGGCCGCGCGGGGGCCCATTTTTTGCGCTGGCGGCGACATCCGCGAGTTCGTTGCCGCTGGTGACGACCTGCCGGCGCTGGTGCGCCGTGTCCTGGACCCCCTGCTGCCGGCCTACCTCAAGCTGCACCACCAGCCGGCGCCTGTGGTGGCTGCGGTTCATGGGCCGGTCGGCGGCGCCGGCATTGGCCTGTCGCTGTGTGCCGACTTCGTGCTCGCCACCCCGGCGATGAAGCTGCGCACTGGCTATGCGGCCATAGGCCTGTCGCCCGACGTCGGCGCCTCGTACTTCCTGGCCCGACGCATCGGCGCCGTGCGTGCGGCCCAGCTCTTCATGACCAGCGAAAGTGTCAGCGCCGAACGCTGCCTGGACCTGGGCGCAGTCGACCAACTGCACCCAGCGGCCGACTTCGACGCCGCAGTCGAGACCTTGGTGCGGCGGCTGCGGGCTGCGGCGCCGGCATCAATGGCTTCTGTCAAGCGCCTGTGCAACGGCGTCGAGCGGCGCTCTCTGGCCGAACACCTGGCGCTGGAGCGCGAGCTGCTCGAGGCCAACTCGGCCACCGCCGACGCGCGCGAAGGCGTCGCCGCCTTCATTGCCAAACGGCCGGCAGTGTTCAGCGGACGCTGATCGGCGAGTGCATGAGCCTGCCGACCGACTGGCGGCCCCGGCTGCGGCTGCCGCTGGTGGTCGCGCCAATGCTCACCGTGTCGGGTCCCGAGCTGGTAGCTGCAGCCTGCGCGGCCGGCGTCATCGGCGCCTTTCCCACCGCCAACTGCCGCAGCGCCGACGAGCTGACGCATTGGTTGCGGCAGATCCGCGATGGCATTGCCGCCCGCGGCACGCCACTGTCTGCCGCTGCGCCCATCGCCGCCAACCTCATCGTGCACAGCCCGCAGCTGCAGGACCACCTGCAGGTGCTACTGCGGGAACGTGTCGAGCTCGTGATCACCAGTGTCGGTTCGCCTCGTGCATTGGTCCGCCCGCTGCACGACATCGGCTGCCGCGTGTGGGCCGACGTGGCCTCACTGCGGCATGCAGAAAAGGCGCTGGCTGACGGCGTCGACGGTCTGATACTGTTGACCGCTGGCGCCGGCGGCCAGACCGACTGGGCCAACCCCTTTGCCTTTGTGCGCACGGTACGGCCGCTGTTCGACGGGCCGCTGGTGCTGTCCGGCGGCCTCACTGACGGCCAGGCCTTGTGGGCCGCGCGCGTGCTGGGCGCCGACCTTGGGTACATGGGCACACGCTTCATCGCCACGCCCGAGAGCCAGGCCTCTCCCGCCTACCGCCAAATGCTGCAAGACAGCACGCTCGACGACGTACTGCAGTCAAGCGCCTTTAGCGGCCTGCCGGCCAACTGGCTGCGCGGCTCGTTGCTCGCCGCCGGGCTGGACCCCGACGCCATCGACCCGCAGGCTGACCTTGCCGATGCGGCCGAGATGTTCGGCGCCAGCGCACGGCCAGCAGCGCGGCGCTGGAGTCAGCTGCTCAGCGCCGGCCATTCGGTGTCGGGCGTGCAGTCGGTGCTGCCGGTGGCCGAGCTGGTGCGGCTGCTCGCCTCGCAGTACGACGCGGCACACTCGGCCTGCTACAGGCCTGACTTCTGAACCGACCACCTACGAAAGCCGCAGATGAACCCGACTCCGCCCGCGGTCTCGCCCGCGCTGTCCGACACCTTGCTCGACGTGTTCGCCCGCCACTCCCGCGAGCGCGGCGACCGGCCGGCGTTGATCCAAGGCCAGCAGGTGATCAGCCATGCCGACTTCCAGGCCGCGGTGGCGCGCCAGGCAGCCGCGCTGGCCAGCGCCGGCTTGCGGCAGGGCGACCGTTTCGTGCTGCTGGCCGGCAACCGCGCCGAGGTGCTGGTGCTGCTGGGCGCCGCCGCTTGGCTGGGGGCGGTGATGGTGCCGCTCAACCTGCGCTTGTCAGCTGCCGAGCTGGCGCAGCAAGTGCAGGACGCCAGCCCGCGGTTGCTGGTGCTGGAACCCGAGTTCGTTGCTGCACTCGACGCCGCAACCGCCCTGCACGGGGACCGCGGTTACGCACCCCGCCTGAGCCTGGGCGCAGCACCGGACGGCTCGATGGCCCTGGTGGGCGACGCGCCAGTGACGACCACCGAGCCTGCGGTGACGGGCCACAGCGACGACGCCGTGCTGATGCTCTACACCGCGGCAGTCGACGGCCGCGCCCGCGGCGCCGTGACCTCGCAGCGCAACCTGGTGGCGTCGGCGGCGCAGCT
>JBEIHU010000168.1:0-8873 GCA_040381175.1 Burkholderiaceae bacterium | reverse complement strand
GTCACCGGGCCCACTGGCTCGGGCAAGACGACCACGCTGTATTCGACGCTGAAGCAGCTGGCCACCGACGAGGTCAACGTCTGCACCATCGAAGACCCGATCGAGATGATCGAGCCGACCTTCAACCAGACGCAGGTGCACGCGGCCATCGACATGGGCTTCGCCGAAGGCCTGCGCGCGCTGATGCGGCAGGACCCGGACATCATCATGGTCGGCGAGATCCGCGACCTGGCCACCGCCGAGATGGCGATCCAGGCGGCGTTGACCGGCCACCTGGTGTTCAGCACGCTGCACACCAACGATTCGGCCTCGGCCATCACCCGGCTGGCCGACCTGGGCGTGCCTGCCTACCTGATCTCGGCCACCGTGGTGGGCGTGCTGGCGCAGCGGCTGACGCGCATGCTGTGCCCGGCCTGCAAGCAGCGTGATGACGGCACCACCCGCGAGACGCTGGACGAACTGGCCAAACCCTGGCGTCTGTCCGGCGGCGTGCGGCCCTACAAGCCAGTGGGCTGCCTGGAATGCCGCCACACCGGCTACCGCGGGCGTGTCGGGCTGTACGAGCTGCTGGTCATGAGCGACGCCGCGCGCGCCTGCGTCCACCCGGCGCTCGATGCCGCGGCGCTGCGCCGCCAGGCGGTCAAGGACGGCATGCGCGCGCTGCGCCTGGCTGGAGCGATGAAAGTCGCAGAGGGTTTGACCACCATCGAAGAAGTGCTGCGCAGCACACCGAGCCTGGACATGCGGGCCTGACTTACCCAGGCGCCGTGCCTGTATCAGGCGGTGCGAGCGTGCCTTACGTGGAAACCACACCCGGCGGTCCGGAGGGCCTGCCTAGAATCGCCCACGACGACCCGTTTGCCGAGGAGACGAGAAGTGAAAATCAAGAGCCAGAAGGACTTCTGGTCGGGGCTGATGTTCATCGTTGCCGGCTTGGGCTTTGCCGCAGGCGCCACCAACTACAACTTCGGCACCTCGGCGCGGCCCGGTCCCGGCTACTTCCCCTTTGGCCTGGGGATCCTGCTGGCCATCCTGGGCGCGATGGTGCTGTTCAAGTCGCTGACCATCGAAACCGAAGGCGGCGATCCGGTGGGCGCCATCCCGTGGCGGCCGCTGAGCCTGATCACGCTGGCCGTGGTGGTCTTCGGCCTGGCACTGCCGCGGCTGGGCCTGATCCTCACCTTGCCGATCCTGATCCTGATTGCCAGCTTCGCGGGGGACGAATTCCGCCTGAAGGAGGTGATCGTCAACTTCATCGTGCTGACCCTGGGATCGTGGGCGATCTTCATCAAGGGACTGAACCTGGTGATTCCGCTGTGGCCTACCTTCCTGGCCGGCAACTGAGGAGCGCACGATGGGCGACCTGATCAACAACCTGGTGCTCGGCTTCGGCGTGGCCTTCACGCTGCAGAACATGTTCTATGCCTTCTTCGGCGCGCTGCTCGGCACGCTGATCGGCGTGCTGCCGGGCCTGGGGCCGGTGGCCACCATCGCCATGCTGCTGCCATCGATCTATGCACTCGATGCGACACCGGCGCTGATCATGCTGGCCGGCATCTATTACGGCGCGCAGTACGGCGGTTCGACCACCGCCATCCTGATCAACGTGCCGGGCGAGAGCAGTTCCGTGGTGACGGCGATCGACGGCTACCAGATGGCCCGCAAGGGCAGGGCAGGGGCGGCATTGGCCGCGGCCGGCCTGGGTTCGTTTTTCGCCGGTTGCGTGGGCACCATCATCATCGCCGCGTTCGCGCCGCCGCTGACCGAACTGGCCTTCAAGTTCGGCCCGGCCGAGTACTTCAGTCTGATGGTGCTGGGCCTGATCGGCGCGGTGGTGCTGGCCTCGGGCTCGCTGATCAAGGCCATCTCCATGATCATCCTGGGCCTGCTGCTCGGCCAGATCAACACCGACGTGATCTCGGGCGTGCCTCGCTTCAGCTTCGACGTGCCAGAGCTTACCGATGGCATCGGCTTCGTCGCCATTGCGATGGGCATCTTCGGCTTCGGCGAGATCATCTCCAACCTCAGCCGGCCGGCGGAGCACCGCGAGGTCTTCACCAAGGACGTCAAGGGCATTTGGCCCACCAAGCAGGACTTCAAGAACGCCTACCCGGCGGTGCTGCGCGGCACTGCGCTGGGCTCGATCCTGGGCGTGCTGCCTGGCGGCGGCGCGCTGCTGGCGTCCTTCGCCGCCTACACGGTCGAGAAGAAGAGCAAGGGCAAGCCCGGCGACGTGCCCTTCGGACAGGGCAACATCCGCGGCGTGGCCGGACCCGAGGCCGCCAACAATGCCGGCGCGCAGACGTCCTTCATCCCGATGCTGACGCTGGGTATTCCACCGAATGCGGTCATGGCGCTGATGGTCGGCGCGATGACCATCAAGGGCATCCAGCCCGGGCCGCAGGTGATGACCAGCAACCCCGAGCTGTTCTGGGGCCTGATCGCGTCGATGTGGGTCGGCAACGCGATGCTGATCATCCTGAACCTGCCGCTGATCGGCATCTGGATCAAGCTGCTGACGGTGCCCTACCGCTTCCTGTTCCCGGCCATCATGTCCTTCTGCTGCATCGGCCTGTACACGCTCAACAACAACAATTTCGACGTGTTCATGGCCGCCGGCTTCGGCATCGTCGGCTACCTGTTCTTCAAGCTGGGCTGCGAGCCAGCGCCGCTGCTGCTGGGCTTCATCCTCGGGCCGATGATGGAAGAGAACCTGCGCCGCGCGCTGCTGCTCAGCCGCGGCGACTGGACGGCATTCATCACGCGGCCGCTGTCGGCCGGGCTGCTGCTCGCCGCGGTGCTGATGATCGTCGTGGTGTCGCTGCCGTCGATCAAGAAGAAGCGCGAAGTCGCGTTCCAGGACGAGCCCTGATCGCGCGGGGCGCGCGGCGGCCGCGAGCCTGGTTCGCGGCCGCGCGCGTTTGCGGCCGCCCCTTATGCTGTCGCCGATGTCCAACCCGTTGAGCCGGCTCGTTCGAAGCGCCACCTTTGCGCCGTTTCGCACCGTGGTGTTCCGCAACCTGTGGCTGGCCACCTTCGCGGCCAACATCGGCATGTGGATGAACGACGTCACCGCCGCCTGGGTGATGACCTCGCTGACCACCAGCCCGGTGATGGTGGCGCTGGTGCAGACCGCCTCGACACTGCCGGTGTTCCTGCTCGGCCTGCCCAGCGGCGCGCTGGCCGACATCATCGACCGACGGCGCTACTTCGCGGCCACGCAGCTGTGGGTGGCCCTGACCGCGCTGCTGCTGGCCATGCTGTCGCTGACCGGATCGCTGACGGCGCCGCTACTGCTGGCGCTGACCTTCGCCAACGGCGTCGGCCTGGCGATGCGTTGGCCGGTGTTCTCGGCCATCGTGCCCGAGGTCGTGCCGCGCGAACACCTCGGCGCGGCCATGGCGCTGAACGGCATCTCGATGAACCTGTCGCGCGTGGTCGGCCCGGTGGTGGCCGGCTCGATCATCGCGGCCCTGGGCAGCGGCGCGGTGTTCGCGGTCAACGTGCTGCTCGCCGCCGCCGCCTTCGCGACGATCCTGCGCTGGCGCTCGCAGCCGCGCACCAGCACGCTGCCCGGCGAACGCTTCGTCGGCGCCATGCGCGTGGGCTGGCAGCACGTGATGCAGTCGCCGCGCATGCGCTCGGTGCTGGTGCGCATCTTCTTGTTCTTCCTGCAATCCTCGGCGCTGCTGGCGCTGCTGCCGCTGGTGGCGCGCGACCTGCACGACGCCGGGCCGGGAACCTACACCCTGATGCTGGCCTGCATCGGCGGCGGCGCGGTGGTGGCGGCGCTGTACTTCCCGCGCTGGCGCGCTCGCTTCAACCGTGACCAGTTCGTCGTCATCGGCACGCTGGTGCACGCCGTGATGTCGGTGGTCGTGGTCTTCGCGCCCAACGCCTGGATCGCGCTGCCGGCCATCGTCGTGCTCGGCATGGCCTGGATCTCCACGGCCAACTCGCTGACGCTGGCCGCGCAGGTGGCGCTGCCCAACTGGGTGCGCGCGCGCGGCATGGCCGTCTACCAGATGGCATTGATGGGCGGGGCTGCCGCGGGCTCGCTGCTGTGGGGCCAGGTCGCGGGCTTCAGCAGCGTGCGCGTCGCCGTCGTCGCGGCGGCGGTGGTCGGCCCGCTGCTGTGGCTGCTGACGCGGCGGCTCACGGTGGAAGGCGGTGCCGACCCCGACTTCAGCCCGGTGCGGCCGGCCAGCGTGCCGCCAACCGCCTTCGAGGTCGCGCCCGACGAAGGGCCGGTGATGGTGACCTTGGAGTATCTGATCGACCCGGCCGACGCCGAGGCCTTCGCCGAGGTGATGCGCAAGACGCGGCGCGCCCGTCTGCGCCAGGGCGCACTGTCCTGGGGGCTGTTCCGCGACACCGCCGCGCCGGGGCGCTACATCGAGTACTTCGTCGACGAAAGCTGGGTCGAGCATCTTCGCCGGCTGGAGCGCTTCACTGCCGCCGACGCCGGCCTGCGGGAGCAGCGCCTGGCCTTCCACCGCGGCGAGCATCCGCCCGAAGTGCGGCGCTTCGTCGCCGAGGGCCTGCACACCACCGGCCCCTGGCCTGCCTGGTAGGGCCATGGAACGCGTCGATGCCGTGGTGGTCGGTGCCGGCGTCGTCGGCCTGGCGGTGGCGCGTGCGCTGGCGACGGCCGGGCGCGGGGTGGTGGTGCTGGAGGCGGCCGAGGCCATCGGCACCGGCACCAGTTCGCGCAACAGCGAGGTCATCCACGCCGGGCTGTACTACCCGCCCGGCTCGCTGAAGGCGCGGCTGTGCGTGCAGGGGCGCGAGCTGCTCTATGCGTATTGCGCCGCGCACGGCGTGGAGCACCGGCGCTGCGGCAAGCTGATCGTCGCCACCGATGCGGCGCAGCTGGCCGGTCTCGAGGCGATCCGCCAGCGCGCCCAGGCCTGCGGCGTGCACGACCTTCAATGGCTGAATGCCGCGCAGGCGCAGGCGCTGGAACCCGCGCTGCGCTGCAGCGCGGCGCTGCTGTCGCCACGCACCGGCATCGTCGACAGCCACGGGCTGATGCTGTCGCTGCAGGGCGAGGCCGAGGCGCATGGCGCGCTGCTGGCGCTGCGCAGCCCGGTGCAACGCGTGCGCCGCTTGGACGACGGCTTCGAGATCGAGGTCGGCGGTGCCGATCCGATGGCCCTGCGCGCCAACGCGGTGGTCAACAGCGCCGGGCTGCATGCCGTGGCGCTGGCCGCCGCCATCGAAGGCGTGCCGACGCTGCCCTTGCCGCGGGCGCACTGGGCGCGCGGCCACTACTTCGCCTGCCCGGGCAAGCCGGCCTTCTCGCGACTGATCTATCCGATGCCCGACGAGGCCGGGCTGGGCGTGCATGTCACGCTGGACCTGGGCGGCCAGATGCGCTTCGGGCCCGACGTGCAGTGGGTGCCGTTGACGCCGCCGGGGCAGGAGGACTACCGCGTCGACCCGGCGCGCGCCGCGCCCTTCGCCGCCGCCATCCGCCGCTACTGGCCGGCGCTGCCCGACGACGCGCTGCAGCCGGCCTATGCCGGCATCCGGCCGAAGATCAGCGGCCCGGGCCAGGCGGCAGCCGATTTCATGATCCAGGGGCCGGCCGAGCACGGTGTGCCGGGGCTGGTGAACCTGCTGGGCATCGAATCGCCGGGGCTGACCGCCAGCCTGGCCATTGCCGAGGTGGTGGCGGGTCTCCTGCGAGACTGAATGCGCCTGGCCGGACGGCGACAATGGGCCGCCGCCAGCGACTGCCGGGCCGTGACCATCCGCGAACGCAAGATCACCCTCGATTGAGACACCCCCCATGAACCACGCCTTCGACTGGAATACCCACTACCCGACGCCGCGCCGCCCGGTCTTCGCGCGCAACATCGTCTCCACCTCGCACCCGCTGGCCGCGCAGGCCGGGCTGCGCATGCTGGCCGCCGGCGGCAACGCGGTGGACGCGACCATCGCCGCGGCGGCGATGATGACCATCGTCGAGCCCTGCAGCAATGGCCTGGGCTCGGATGCCTTCTGCATTCTGTGGGACGGCACGCAGCTGCACGGGCTGAATGCGTCCGGCACCGCGCCGGCGGCCTGGACGCCGGAGTACTTCCGCCGCAAGCATGGTGACGCCGGCATCGCTCCGCCGCAGCGCGGCTGGGACAGCGTGACCGTGCCGGGCGCGGTGGCCTCGTGGGTGGCCCTGAGCCAGCGCTTCGGCAAGCTGCCCTTCGCCGACCTGCTGGCCCCGGCCATCGATGTGGCCGAGCGCGGCTACCTGGTGCCGGTGGTGGTGGCCGAAAAATGGATGCTGGCCGCGCAGGTGGCCGACCTGGTGTCGCAGCCGGGCTTTGCCGGCACCTTCCTGCCCAAGGGCCGCGCGCCAACGGTGGGCGAGCTGTTCCGCATGCCGGCCGCGGCGCGCATGCTGCGCGCGGTGGCCGACACCAAGGGCCAGGCGCTGTACGGCGGCGAGATCGCCGAAAGCCTGGCGCGTGCGGCACGCGAGCAGGGCGGGGCGCACACGGTGGCCGACTTCGCCGCCTTCAAGCCGGAATGGGTCACGCCGATCCGCCAGGACTACCGCGGCCAGACGCTGCACGAGATCCCGCCCAACGGCCAGGGCATCGCCGCGCTGATGGCGCTGGGCATCCTGCAGCATTTCGACGTCGCGTCGCTGCCGGTGGACGGCACCGCGTCTTTCCACCTGCAGATCGAGGCGATGAAGCTGGCCTTCGCCGACGTCTACCGCTTCGTGTCCGAGCGCTCGGCGATGGAGGTGACGACCGAGCAGCTGCTCGACCCCGCCTACCTGGCCAGCCGCGCCAAGCTGATCGACCCGAAGCGCGCGCAGGACTTCGGCGCCGGCAACCCCGCCAAAGGGGGCACCATCTACCTGACCGCGGCCGACGAACGGGGCATGATGGTCAGCTTCATCCAGAGCAACTACATGGGCTTCGGCTCGGGCGTGGTCATCCCGGACTGGGGCCTGAGCCTGCAAAACCGTGGCCACGGCTTCAGCCTGAAGGCCGGCAGCCCGAACCTCGTGGCGCCGGGCAAGCGGCCCTTCCACACCATCATTCCCGCCTTCCTGACCAAGGATGGCCAGCCGGTGATGAGCTTCGGCGTGATGGGCGGCGACATGCAGCCGCAGGGCCACATGCAGACGCTGGTTCGCATGCTCGACTACAAGCAGAACAACCAGGCCGCCTGCGACGCGCCGCGCTGGCGCTTCAACCTGCAGAAGAAGCTGAACCTGGAGCCCGGCGTGCGGCCCGACACCGTGCAAGGCCTGCGGGCGCTGGGCCATGTGCTGGACGACATCCAGGACAGCTACCAGGACTTCGGTGCCGGCCAGTTCATCTGGCGCATGGGCGAGCCTGCGGTGGAAGGCTATGCCGCCGCCAGCGACCCGCGGCGCGACGGCCTGGCGGCCGGCTTCTGAGGCGCGGCCCGGCGGTGCTTGGCGCCGCAAGCTCGCTGTGGCCCGGCCTGCTGCTGGCCATGGCCGGGGCCATCGCCTTCTCGGGCAAGGCCATCATCGTCAAGCTGGCCTACCGGCACGGCGTGGACGCGGTCACGCTGATCATGCTGCGCATGCTGTTCGCGCTGCCCTTCTTCGTGGCGCTGGCCTGGTGGGCCGGACGCGGCAAGCCGGCGCTCAGCCGCCGCGACTGGCGCGTCATCGCGCTGCTGGGCTTCAGCGGCTACTACCTGGCGAGCTTCCTCGACTTCTGGGGGCTGCAGTACATCAGCGCCAGCCTGGAGAGGCTGATCCTGTACCTGGGTCCGACGCTGGTGCTGCTGCTGGGCCGCGTGCTGTTCAAGCGCAGCGTGGCGCCGAAGCAGCTGCTGGCGCTGGCCATCAGCTATGTCGGCGTGTTGATCGTCTTCGGCCAGGAACTGAAGCTCGAAGGCGCCGACACCGCCTTCGGCGCCGCACTGGTCTTCGCCGGCACGATGAGCTATGCGCTGTACATGGTGTACAGCGGCGAGGAGGTCAAGCGCCTGGGCGCCGCGCGGCTCACCGGCCTGGCCACCAGCGTGGCCTGCGTGCTGTGCATCGCGCAGTACTTGCTGCTGCGGCCCTGGGACACGGCGCTGCAGGCGGCGCAGCCGGTGCTGTGGCTGTCGCTGCTGAATGCCACGCTGTGCACCTTCGCGCCGGTGCTGATGGTGATGATGGCCATCGAGCGCGTCGGCGCGGCCATGACCTCGCAGGCTGGCATGATCGGCCCGCTGAGCACGATCGCGATGGGCGTGTGGATCCTGGGCGAACCCTTCACCGCCTGGACCGCCGCCGGCACCGTGCTGGTCATGGCCGGCGTGTGGCTGCTGACGCGCGTGCGCTGATTTTCACCCAATGAGGAGACTGAAGATGGACCTGGGCATCGAAGGCAAGTGGGCGCTGGTCTGCGCCGCCAGCAAGGGGCTGGGCAAGGGCTGCGCCGCAGCGCTGGTGCGCGAGGGCGTGCACGTGGTCATCACCGCGCGCGGCGACGAGGCATTGCAGGCCACCGCCACCGAGCTGCGGGCGCTGAACCCGCGGGTCACCGTCAAGGCGCTGGCCGGCGACATCACCACGCCGGAGGGCCGCGCCGCCGCGCTGGCCGCCTGCCCGCAGGTGGACATCCTGGTCAACAACGCCGGCGGGCCGCCGCCGGGCGACTTCCGCGACTGGGACCGGGAGGCCTGGATCAAGGCGGTGGATGCCAACATGCTGACGCCGATCGAGCTGATGAAGGCCACGGTCGACCAGATGGCCCAGCGCGGCTTCGGCCGGGTGGTGAACATCACCTCGGGCGCGGTGAAGGCGCCGATCGACGTGCTGGGCCTGAGCAACGGCGCGCGCAGCGGCCTGACCGGCTTCGTCGCTGGGCTGGCGCGCCAGAGCAAGC
>JBEIHU010000167.1:0-9003 GCA_040381175.1 Burkholderiaceae bacterium | reverse complement strand
CTGCAGGGCATGACCGGGCGCGACATCGGCTGGGTCGCGCGGGCGGCGTTCCCGTTCTTCCTGCTGATGATCGCGGCCGTGGTGCTGATCTGGGCCTTCCCGGGCCTGGTGACGGCGCTGCCGCAGCAGATGCGCGGCTGACAGCGAGAGAGTGCCTCCGGCCGGGCTGGCGGCACTCTGCGCGGGCCGGGCCGCGCCCGCGTGATCCCGCACAACTGGACCGACGGGGCCGCCCATTTCGGCACTTCGGCACCGGGTTTACGGCCCTAGCATCGCTCGTGCGAGGGGTGGCTCTGTGGCCCACCGGCCCCTTCCGCTGGCCATCCGAGGAACCGAAATGTCCGACCTGTCATCGCCGCCCCTGGTCCCGGCGTCCGCGGAATCCGCGACGCACGCAGGCGGCGAGGGCTTTGCCTGGCCGACGCCGACCTATGCCTGCTACCCGGCACCGGTGCGGCTGAGCGAGCCCGAACCCTGCCAGATCGAGGTGCTGAACGGCCGCCTCATCAGCGGCGCGCTGATGGAGATGGACCCGGCCGAGGGCATCGCCAAGGTGCGCATACCGCCGGCGCGCATCCCGATCCCGCTGCGCTTCAGCCAGTTCCGCAGGCTCACGCTGACCCGGCCGCTGACCGCTTTGGACGACGAGGTTGCCACCAGAAGCTTCATGGCCCAGCGCCCGGCGGTGGACGTGATGGTCAAGTTCAAGGGCTGCGAGCCGGCGGCCTTGCTGAGCATCGGCCATCACGAGGACGCCAGCGGCCTGTACCTGTTCACGCCGTTGGATGCGCGCGGCAGCGTGCAGCGCTGCTTCCTGCCCCGCTCGGCCTATGAATCCGTGGAGATCGGCGAGCGCATCGGCGAGCTGCTGGTGGCGCAGAATGCGGCCACGCCGACGCAGATAGAGCGGGCGCTGGCCGAGCAGCAGAGGCTGCGCTCGCAGAAGCTGGGCGACATCCTCCTGACCCGCCAGATCGTCACCGCCGAGGACCTGGAGCGGGCCATTGCCGAGCAGGCGCGCATGCCGATGGTGCGCATCGGCGAGGCTCTGGTCGCGCTGGGCCTGATCACCGAGGCCCAGCTCCAAGAGGCGCTGGCGCAGCAGCGCGAAGACCGCAGCGTGCCGCTGGGTGAATTGCTGGTGCGCCGCGGCCTGGTGACCCGCATCGACCTGCAGACCGCGCTGGCCCGCAAGATGGGCTACCCGCTGGTGGACGTGAACCAGTTCGTGCCCGAAGCCGAAGCGCTGGGCCGGGTGCCCTATTCAGTGGCCGTCCGGCTGCCGGCGCTGCCGCTGCTGCTGCGCGGCGGACGGCTGATCGTGGCGGTGGAAGACCCATCGCGCTCGGACCTGCTGAGCGAGCTGGAATTCGCGGCGCAGACCAAGCTGGTGCCGGTGCTGGCCCGCGCCAGCCTGCTGCCGGCGGCCGTGCGCAAGGCCTATGAGAGCGTCAGTGCATTCTCCGGCCGGAGCGCGGACGCCGAGCCACCGGCCGAGGTCGACGGCGAGTCAGCCGGCAGGCTGCTGGCGGCGCTGGAACAGCAGCAGGCACCCAATGTGGCCGACCGCGACGAGCAGGCGATCGAGCAGTCCGACAACTCACTGGTGCGGCTGATCAACTCGATGATCGTCGAAGCGCAGAGCCAGGGCGTCAGCGACATCCACATCGAATGCCAGCCCGGCCGCGAGAAGGTGCGCGTGCGCGTCCGCAAGGACGGCGCGCTGCACCCGTACATGGAACTGCCGCACACGTACCGAAGCGCCATGATCGCGCGCATCAAGATCATGTGCGACCTGGACATCAGCGAGCGGCGCAAGCCGCAGGACGGCAAGATCAACTTCGGCAAGTTCGTGAACGGCCAGCGCCTGGAGCTGCGCGTGGCCACGATCCCCACCGCGAACGGGCTGGAGGATGCGGTGCTGCGGCTGCTGGCCTCGGCCGAGCCGATCCCGCTGGACAAGCTCGGGCTCAGCCCCGACAACCTGACCCACATCAAGGCCGCATCGCAGCGGCCGTTCGGCATGCTGCTGTGCGTGGGCCCCACCGGCTCCGGCAAGACGACGACGCTGCATTCGGTGCTGGGTCACATCAACCAGCCCGACCGCAAGATCTGGACGGCCGAGGACCCGGTGGAGATCACCCAGGCCGGCATCCGCCAGGTGCAGGTCAACCCGAAGATCGACTGGACCTTTGCCAAGGCGCTGCGCGCCTTCCTGCGCGCCGACCCGGACGTCATCATGGTCGGCGAGATCCGCGACGGCGAGACCGCCAAGATGGCGGTGGAAGCCTCGCTCACCGGGCACTTGGTGATGAGCACGCTGCATACCAACAGCGCCGTCGAGACGGTGACGCGGCTGCTCGACATGGGCATGGACCCGTTCAACTTTGCCGATTCGCTGCTCGGCGTCCTGGCACAGCGCCTGGTTCGCCGGCTGTGCAGCACTTGCGTGCAGGCGCAGGCGGCGACGCCGCTTCAGGTGGAGGAACTGCTGGCCGACTACATGCACGCCTTCGGCGACGGCGACGGCCGGCCCAGTGCGGACGACGTGCTGTCCGGCTGGAAGCAGCGCTTCGCCAAGGACGGCCGGCTGATGTTCCACTCGGCCAAGGGCTGCCGCAACTGCGACGAGGGCGGGCTGCGCGGGCGCGCCGGCCTGCACGAGCTGCTGATGGTGTCGCGCGAGATCCGGCACCAGATCCAGACCGGCGCGCGCCCCGACGATCTGCTGCGCACCGCGCTGCGCGAAGGCCTGCGCACCTTGCGCCAGGACGGCATCGACAAGGTCTGGGCGGGCGTGACGACGATCGGGGAAGTGCGCGCCAGCAGCAACGCCTGAGACCTGGGCGCGCCGCGCTCAGCTGCTGCCGCGGCCGAAGGACAGCACCTGCAGGATGTTGCTGTAGTCGTCGGTCCAGGTGCGCACGCCCACGCGCGGCGGGACCGGCGTCGAGGCCTCGCGCACCGGCGGCAGGTCGAGCACCAGGCGCTCGTCCGACAGAAGGATCCAGTCCGACGACGAGGTGCTGTCGTCGCCGACGATGCCGGGGTCGGCCACATAGGCCGTCTGCAGCCCCAGCTCGGCGGCAATGCTCACGACCACCGGCCGCAGGTCCAGGTGGCTGTTGCTGACGTGCAGCGCGATCACGCCGCCGGGCTTGAGGCGCTGCCGGTACAGCTCGACCGCCTCGCGCGTGAGCAGATGCACCGGAATCGAGTCGCCGGAGAAGGCATCGACCACCAGCACGTCGAAGCGGCGCTCGGCCTCGGCCTGCAGCAGCAGCCGCCCGTCGCCCACGGCCACGTCGACGCTGGCGGCCGAGTCGGCGATGAAACTGAAGTGCTTGTACGCCGCCTCGACGATGTTCGGGTCGATCTCGTAGAAGCGGTAGCGGTCGCCCGGCTTGCCGTAGCTGGCGATGGTGCCGGCGCCCAGGCCGACCGCGCCGACGTCGATGCTCCGGTCGGCCAGCGCCAGCAGCAGCCGCCCGACGCCCGAGCCTTCGGCGTAATAGCTGGTCGGCCGCCGGCGGCGCTCGGGCGCCAGGAACTGCTGTCCGTGCATCACGCGGCCGTGCACCAGCACGCGCTCCAGCGTCTGCGGGTCGTCGCGGCCGTACTCGCGAATGCGCACCACGCCGTAGAAGTTGCGGTCGATGGCGATGACTTCGCCCAGCGAGTCGTGCACCCGCACCACCGCCGTCGCCGCGGTGCCCAGCAGCACCAGGCCGGCCGCGCCCGCCCACCCCCTGCCCTGCGGCCAGGAGCGCCACAGCACGGCAGCCGCCAGCAGCACCAGGCCGATCTCCACCTCGAAGTAGCCGCGCAGCACGGCCGGCGCACCCAGGGCGACCAGGGCGCCGCCGAACACGCCGCCGGCGGACACCGCCAGGTAGAAGTGCGTCAACCGCGACGGCGCCGGCCGGCTGCGCGCCAGCTCGCCGTGGCAGTACATGCACACCACGAACAGGCCGAGCAGGAAGACGCCGATGTGCCAGACGATGTTCTTGATCTGCCGCTCCTGCAGCAGCAGCACGCACATCACCGCCAGCGCCAGCAGCATGGCCGAGCGGTAGGCGCGCGGCGGGTACCAGCGGTCGCCGTCGAAGCACAGCGTGAAGCTCAGCAGGTAGATCACCAGCGGCAGCACCCACATCATCGGGAACGAGGGGATGTTCTGCGTCAGGTGGTTGGTCAGCGCCACCAGTGCATAGCTGCCCAGCGCCGCCATCGCGAACCACGCCAGCGTGCGCGGCCAGCCCGGCGCGGGGGCGTCGTCATGCGCTCCCGGCGGGGCCGTGCCGCCGCGCCGCTGCAGGCTGATGGCCGACATCGCCAGCACGTAGGCCGCATAGGCCACCGACCAGGCGATGCCCTGGGTGGCCGTGTGCAGCCAGGGCTCGATCAGCCAGGGGTAGGCCAGCAGCGCGGCCAGCGAAGCGCCGTTCGACACCGCGAACAGCCGGTAGGGGTTGCCGCCCTGGTAAGCGCCGGCGCGCCAGGCCTGCAGCAGCGGGCTGGTCATGGCCAGCAGCGTGAACGGCGCGCCGATGGTCAGCACCAGCAGCCCCAGGATCTGCAGCCCGGGGCCGGCGGCCTGCGCGCCGGGCCAGGGCGTCACCGGCACGATCGGCAGCAGCGCCAGGCTGCACAGCAGCAGCGCGATGTGGCCGTGCTTCAGCGCGCGGCTGCGGTCGTGGCGCACCAGGTGGTG
The DNA here is from genome assembly GCA_040381175.1 of Burkholderiaceae bacterium. Lineage (GTDB taxonomy): Bacteria > Pseudomonadota > Gammaproteobacteria > Burkholderiales > Burkholderiaceae_C > Rubrivivax. The sequence goes on along the minus strand of JBEIHU010000167.1, from coordinate 4,289 downwards.
CGCCAGGGCGTAGCCCAGCAGCAGCGCCGCCTGGAAGAACACCAGGCAGGTGGCCCACACCGCCACGCTGCCGCCGAAGCGCGGCAGGATCAGCTTGGCAATGATCGGCTGCACCAGGAACAGCAGGAAGGCACTGAGAAAGACGGTGACGGCACTCAATGCCATGCGGTGCCTTTGGCGAGGGGGGTGCGTCGGTGGCGGCCCGTCATGCCCCCGATGCTAAGTGAGGCCACGCGCCGGGTCCGACAGCAGCGACTCGAGCTGCCCGAGGCTGTCCGCCTCATGCAGCGGCTTGTCGTGACGGATGCGCAGCATGCGCGGGAAGCGCACCGCCAGCCCGCTCTTGTGGCGCGGGCTGCGGTTCACGCCTTCGAAGCCGAGCTCGAAGACCAGTGTCGGCCGCACGCTGCGCACCGGGCCGAACTTCTCCAGCGTGTGGGCGCGGATCACCTTGTCGACCTGCGCGAACTCGGCGTCGCTCAATCCCGAATAGGCCTTGGCGAAAGGCACCAGCTGCAGCGCGCCCGGCTGCGCCGGCTCGCGCCGGGCGATGGCCTCGACCACTGCCGCCGCTTCGGCGGCATCGGCCGGCGGCCGGTTCCACAGCGCGAAGCTGTAGTCGGTGTACAGGCTGGCGCGGCGGCCGTGGCCGGCCTGCGCGTAGACGAGCACGCAGTCGACGCTGAGCGGGTCGATCTTCCACTTCCACCAGCTGCCCCCGGCCTTGCTGCGCCCGCTGCCGTAGGCCGAGCCCAGCGCCTTGAGCATCAGGCCCTCGACGCCGCGCTCGCGGGACTGCCCGCGCAACGCGGCCAGGCACGCCCAGCCGCCGGCGATGACGCGCGGCGACAGCGGCAGGCCGGCTTCGGCGCACAGCGTTTCGAGCCGGGCGCGGCGTGCCTGCAGCGGCTGCGTGCGCAAGTCTTCGCCGCGCCACTCCAGCAGGTCGTAGGCGATGAAGCCGGCCGGCGCCTCGGCCAGCAGCTTCTTGGTCAGGTTCTTGCGGCCGATGCGCTGCTGCAGCGTCTGGAACGGTGCCGGCGAGCCGTCCCGCCAGACCAGGATCTCGCCGTCGAGCACCGTGCCCTCGGGCAACCGTCCGGCCAGCGCCACCACCTCGGGAAAGCGGTCGGTCATCAGCTCCTCGCCGCGCGACCAGATCCAGCAGCGGCCGTCGCGCCGCAGCACCTGGGCGCGGATGCCGTCGTACTTCCATTCCACCAGCCAGCCGGACAGGTCGCCCAGCTGCTGCCCCAGCGCCGCGGCGTCCTCGGTCCAGGCATGGGCCAGGAAGAAGGGGTAAGGCTGGCCGGCGTCGGCCTCGACCTGCGCCGCATGCAGCGCGCTGAAGCGCCCTGCCGTGGGCAGCGCCTTGGCATCGGTGTAGCCCATCAGCCGCTGCGCCACCACCTTGGCATCGATGCCGAAGGCCTCGGCCAGCGCGCGCTGCACCAGCAGCCGGCTGACGCCGACGCGAAAGCCGCCGCCGATCAGCTTGACCAGCAGGAAGCGCCCCGGCGCATCGAGTTCGCGCCACCATGCGGCCAGCGCCTCGGCCTGCGCTTCGCCGCTCTGGCCGCGCAGCGGCAGCAGGCGCTGCTCGATCCACTGTGCCAGGCCCAGCTCGCGCGGCTGGTCGGCGGGGGGCAGCACGTGGGCAATGGTTTCGGCCAGGTCGCCCACCGCCTGGTAGCTTTCCTCGAACAGCCAGTCGGGCAGCCCCGCCTCGCGGCAGGCAGTGGCGCGCAGCAGCGCGGTCGGCACGGTCTGGCGCGGCTTGCCGCCGGCCAGGAAGTACACCGCCCAGGCGGCATCGGCCGGGTCCGCGGCCTGGAAGTAGCGGCGCAGCGCCGCCACCTTGTCCAGCGTGGCGGTGCTGGCGTCGAGCTCGGCATACAGCGCCGCAAAGGCCTTCATCGCGGCACCAGGCCGGCCGCGCCGATCAGATGCGCTCGATCGGCTGGCCGCTGGCCGGCAGCTTGTAGGCCTTGTTGGCGCGGTCCCAGGTGGCCTGGCGCTCGGCCTCGACGAAGGCGCGCAGTTCCTTGAGCTGGAAGTCGCGCAGCCCCGGCTCGTGCAGCAGCACCGCCTCGCCCACCAGGCCCCAGTCGATGTCGTGCTCGGCCAGCCACAGCTCGGCGTTCGCAGGCATGAGCTTGAGCAGCTCGGCCCCGGCATCGTCGGGCTGCACCGGGCTGAGCAGCACGCGCAGCGGCCAGCGCTCGAGGAAGGGCGCGTTCAAGGACTGCGGCGCCCACAGCGCCAGCAGCACATGCGGCGGATAGGTGTCGACCACCGGGCCCTGCGGGGTGCTGACGACGCGCGCCACCGAGTCGAACACGCTCTTGACCGCGCCGATCCAGGCGCCGGGCTTCCAGGCCGCGAGCACCCGCGGGTGCTGCGGCTTGCGCACACTGGTGCTGATGGCACCGGGCTGCCAGTCCGACTCGACCGGCAGCTCTTCGGCGGTGCGGGCGGCGAAGTCCGACGGCTTCCACACCGCATCGACGTCGATGACGTCGCTGGTGTCCCACTTGGAGTAGCGCGTCGGGACCTTGAGGTCCAGGTCCTTGGGCAGTCGGCCGGCCTCGGCATCGGGCCGGGCCGCCTTGCGCCGCGGCTGCAGTTCGTCGACCTGCGGCAGGGACGGGTCGACGTTGCCGCCGTCCAGCCCGCTGGCGGGCTTCCAGCCGTCGAGCACGCGCGTCGGATCGATGGCCGGGTCGCCGCGGGACCCCGGCATCCAGCCATCGAGAATGCGGGTCAGGTCGTCGTCGCTCTTGTTGCTGCTCATGGCTTGATTGTGGCGCGATGCGCCGCGCCCGCCAACGCCCGCGGCGGGCCGCAGGCATGAACTATTCGGACGACTCGTCGGCCGCGTCGGCGCTTTCCGGCGGCTGCGGCTGCTTGACGATGAGCACCGGCACCTGGGCGGCATGCAGCACCTCGTGCGATACCGAGCCGAGCATCGCGCTGCGCAGCGTGCCCATGCCGCGCGCGCCCATTACCACCATGTCACAGCCGAAGTTTTCGAGGATGTCGATCAGCGTGTGCGCCGGGTCGCCCGAGGCGACCTCGATCTCGTGCTCGACGCCGGCTTCGCGCACCAGCGCCTGGGCCGGCTCCAGCAGGTGCAGCCCGGCTTTGGCGCTGACCTGGTCGATGACCTCGGGGTCGTGGGCCAGCAGCATCTCGTACAGCGTGGCCGGCTCCTGCACGTTGGCCAGCACCAGGCTGGCGCTCAGGCCGCCCTGGATCATGCGCAGCGCCTGGCGCACGGCTTCGAGCGAGGCGGCCGACCCGTCGACGGGCAGAAGGATCTTCATCGAGGTCATCTCCAAGGACGTTCGGCGCAAGTGTGACACCTGCGACGCCGCCTGGGGAAGGTCTTAGCATCGGGCCAGATGCGCGCCGCGCGATGGCACCCGACGAAAGATCCACGACCTTGACCCGCACACCACCCGCTGCCGCGCATCATGCCGGCCTGCCACGGAGCCTGGCTTGAGCACGCGCAACCTCGACGCGCTGCTGAACCCGGGCTCGGTGGTGGTGGTGGGCGCGTCGGCGCGGCCGGACAGCGTGGGCGCCACGGCCTGGCGCAACCTGCGTGCCGGCGCCTTCAAGGGGCCGCTGTTCGCCGTCAACCCGAAGCACCGGCGGCTGGACGGCCAGGCGGTGTTCGCGCGCATCGACGAGCTGCCCGCGCCGGCCGACCTGGCCCTGGTGTGCACGCCCGCGGCCACGGTGCCCGGCATCATCGCCGAGCTGGGCCGCGGCGGCACGCGCGCGGCCATCGTGCTCAGCGCCGGGCTGGACGCCGCGCAGCAGCAGGCCATGCTGGATGCCGCGCGCCCGCACCTGCTGCGCGTGCTGGGCCCGGGCAGCGTGGGCATGCTGTCGCCGCACCTCGGGCTGAATGCCAGCATCGCGCACAGCGACGCCGCCGCCGGCGAACTGGCCTTCGTGTCGCAGTCGGGCTCGCTGCTCAGCGCGATGCTCGACTGGGCACGGGCGCGCGCCATCGGCTTTTCGCAACTGGTGTCGCTGGGTCGCCATGCAGACGTAGATGCCGGCGACCTGCTCGACCAGCTGGCCAGCGACCCGCGCACGCGATCGATCCTGCTGTACCTGGATGCGGTGCAGTCGCCGCGCAAGTTCATGTCCGCGGCGCGCGCCGCGGCGCGCAACAAGCCGCTGATCGTGGTGCGCAGCGGCCATTCGGCAGCGGGCCAGGCAGCCGATGCCGACCGGGTGTACGACGCGGCTTTCCAGCGCGCCGGCATGCTGCG
>JBEIHU010000166.1:0-9052 GCA_040381175.1 Burkholderiaceae bacterium | reverse complement strand
GCCGGCTTCGGCGAGCCTGGCGGCCCGCCGCCGGCCGGGCTGGCACAGGCCTTCGCCACGCTGCGCGAGCAGCCCCACGACATGGAGCTGCTGCTGAGCTTCGGCACCTCCAAGGGCGGCTCGGCCGGGCACCTGGCGCTGGCAATGCGCGAGCCCGGCAGCGACGACGACACGGTGTACTCGGCCAACTTCTACGCCGACCGCGACCCCAAGCATGCGAAAGGCTTCTACACCGACGCGCTGATGATCGCCGTGCCTAAGCAGCAGTACCTGTACGGCACGCAGTCGGTGCTGGGCCCGACGGCCAGCTTCGGGCTGGACTATGGCGAGGTCTACAAGCGCAGCGTCATCGGCATCCGCGTGGCTGGCGTGCCGCCGGCCGAGCGCGAGGCGCTGCGCGCCTTCTTCGCCCGGCTGAATGCGGACTACCGTGCCCGCGCGCCGTCCACGGCCTACCACGGCGGCGAGATCACCTACGACTACATGAACCTGAATTGCGCCAAGACCATCGGCGCGGCCTTCCGCCACGGCGCCGGCTACGACACGCTGGAGGTGCGCGATCCCTTGCCGCTGTCCGGCGCGGTGCGCGCGCTGGCGGCGGTGTCGGCCAACATCCCCACCGAGATGGCGCTGAAGCTGGTGCAGCAGTGGCGCGCCCGTGGCTACGGGCTGGACGTGGTGCTGTACCGCAAGTGGCCGCGCTCGCCCTGGGCCGATCCGCACGACGATCCGCCGCTGGCCTTCTCTGCCCTGCCCGACCGCTTCCCGTCGGTGCTGTCGCTGGACTTCCGCGCCGACGAGGGGCAGTACGAGGACGAGGACAACCTGTACGCGATGTACCTGCTGCGCCACCTTAGCCGCTGGGCGCTGCAGATCGACCCCGACACGCTGGCGCTGCAGCTGCAGCCCAACCCGGCGCCGCTGCCCTACCCGCAGGCCGATGCGCAGGCCCGCGAGGCCGCCCGCGCCAACAGCAAGAACGTGCTGCGCCGCCTGCCGGTGGGCGTGCGCAGCGCCGCCGGCTTCGTCGGCGAACCTTACCTACCCTACGATTTCGCGAGCCCCCGCCCCCAACCATGACTGCAACCACGCCTTCGGCCACCTTCGGCTCCGTGACCGTGTACTTTGGCGACAAGACCGGCAAGTACCCCGACGGCAACATGGTGGTCGTGCGTGGTCACGATGCCACCGCGGTGTTCGACACGCCGCAGGTGGCCAACCGCCTGCCCGCCGTGCTGGCCGAGGCCGACCTTGTGATCCAGGGCCATGTGCACGAGGACCACATGGCCGGCCTTCACCTGCTTCGGGACAAGCCGCTGTGGGTGCACAAAGCCGACCTGGACGCCGCGCGCAGCTGGGCCGGGCTGAGCCGGCACTACGGCTACCCGCAGGCCATCCTGGACGCGCTGCACGACAAGATCCGGCGCGAGTTCCACTACACCCCGCGGCCCGACGCGCAGGGCTATGACGACGGCCGGGTGTGGGACCTGGGCGGCGTGCAGGTGCGCGCCACTCACCTGCCGGGGCACACCGCAGGCCATTGCGTGTTGATGGTGGAGCCCGAAGGCGTGGCCTTCATCGGCGACTTCGACCTGTCCAGCTTCGGTCCGTACTACGGCGACGCCACCTCCAGCCTGGCCGACTTCCGCCTCAGCCTGGCGCGGCTGGCCGCGCTGCCGGCCAAGGTGTGGGTGACCTCGCACCACAAGGGCGCGATCGATGACCGCGCCGCCTTCGACGCCTTGCTGCAGGCCTTTGGCGCGCGGCTCGACGAGCGCGAGGCGCGGCTGTTGCAGCTGCTTGCGCCCGGCCCGCAGACACTGGACGCGCTGGTGCGCCAGCGCGTGGTCTACCCGCCGGCGGCCAGCGACCTGTGGGTGGACTGCGCCGAGAGGTACTCGATTGGCCGCCACCTGCACGAGCTGCTGGCCGACGGCCGCGTGCGCGCGGTGGACGACGGCCGCTACGCACTGACCGGCGCTTGAGCGCCGCCGCGCCCGGCTTCGGGCTGAAGCCGCTGCTCTTCGCCAACATGGCCTGCACGATGGCCATGATGGCCTTCGTGGCAGTGGTCGGCCCGGTGTCGCGCGAGCTCGGGCTGATGCCCTGGCAGGCCGGCTTGAGCGTCACCGTCAGTGGCGCGCTGTGGATGCTGCTGGCTCGGGTGTGGGGCGCGGCCAGCGACCGGCGCGGTCGCCGCCCGGTGCTGCTGTTCGGCGCGGCCGGCGTGTTCGTCGCCTACCTGATGATGTGCCTGGCCATCGACGGCGCGCTGCGCACGCTGCCTGGCGTGCTCTGGTCCTTCCTGGCGCTGGTGTTGACGCGCGGTGCGGTCGGCGCCTTCTATGCGGCGATCCCGGCCGTCAGCCCGGCATTGATCGCCGACCCTGTGCCGCCACAGCGCCGCGCTGCCGCGCTGGCCGCGCTGGGCTCGGCCGGCGCGCTGGGCCTGGTGCTGGGTCCGGCCGCGGCCGCGGCGCTGTCGCCTTACAGCCTGAGCGCGCCGCTGTACGGCATGCTGCTGCTGCCGCTGCTGGCCTGGCTGGTGCTGTGGCGCCGCCTGCCGCGCGAGGCACCTCGCGCCGCTACCGGCCAGCCGGCCATCCGACTGGCCGACCCGCGGCTGCGCCGGCCGATGGCGGTGGCCTTCGTGGCGATGTTCGGCGTGGGCATCGCGCAGATCACGGTGGGCTTCTTCGCGCTGGACCGGCTGGGCCTGCCGGCCGCCGAGGCCGCGCGCACAGCCGGCATCGCGCTGACGCTGGTGGGCGTGGCGCTGGTGCTGTCGCAGCTGCTGGTGCGCCGGCTTTCGTTGGGGCCTGCGCGCATGATCCGCATCGGCGGACTTGTGGCCGCGGCGGGCTTTGGCGCAGCGGTCTGGGTGGACAGCGCCCATAGCCTGTGGGCCTGCTACTTCGTCTCCGCCGCCGGCATGGGCTGGATCTTCCCGGCCTTCTCGGCACTGGCCGCCAATGCGGTGCAGCCGCACGAGCAGGGCACGACCGCCGGCTCGATTGGCGCGGCACAGGGACTGGGTATGGTCTGCGGGCCCTTCATCGGCACGCTGCTGTACAGCGCCGGGCCGGCCGTTCCCTATCTGCTGGTGGCGCTGATGCTGCTGCTGATGGCGCTGTGGCCGGCGGCGCGGCAAAGCTCGCATTGACGGCGCGCGACGGGTCGCCGCAGCATCGCCGCATGCACACCCCACCCAGTACCTTCGTCCGCCGCCACAGCCTGCTTGCCTTGGGGCCTGCTGTGGCTGCCCGGCCTGAGCCACGGGCAGCACAACGGCCTGACGGCCGCCGGTGCGCAGCAGCTGGGGGACTGGCTGCGTGCCGAGGTCGCAGCCGGCAGGATGCCCGGCGCGGTGCTGATGGTCCGGCGCGGCGGCAAGCCAGTGTTCAGCCAGGCGGTGGGCCGGCGCGACCCGGCATCGCCCGCGCCGATGCGGGAGGACGACCTGTTCCGCATCTTCTCGATGACCAAGCCGATCGTCAGCGTGGCGGCGATGATGCTGGTGGAAGAAGGCAAGCTCGAACTGGACGCACCGGTGGCGAAGTGCATCCCGGCCTTCGCCCGAATGAAGGTTGGCGTCGAGCAGACCGGCATGCTCGGCCAGAAGACGATGGAGCTGGTGGACGCGCCGCAGCCGATGGCGGTACGCGACCTGCTGCGCCACACCTCGGGGCTGACCTACGGCTTCTTCGGGCCCGGGCTGGTGAAGCCGGCCTATCGGGAGTCGGGCCTCGAATCGGCGCGCGCCATCGACAACGCGCAGTTCGCCGAGCTCATCGCGAAACTGCCCCTGGCCTACCCGCCCGGCAGCACCTGGGACTACAGCAACAGCACCGACGTGCTCGGCCGGGTGCTCGAGGTGGCCGCCGGCCAGCCGTTGCGCGTGCTGCTGTGGGCGAGCCTGTTCGAGCCGCTGGGCATGAAGGACACCGCCTTCAGCGTTCCCGATGCACCGCGCCAGGCACGCAATGCCGAGCCCTTCGGCGGCGACGGCATCACGCCCGGCAGCACGCTGTTCGATCCGCGCCGGCCGACGGCCTTCGAGTCCGGCGGCGGCGGGCTGATCAGCACCGCGCCCGACTGCGCGCGCTTCCTGCCGATTCTGCGCAAAGGCGGCGAGCTCGACGGCCGCCGATACCTGCAGGCAGCCACGCTGCAGGACATGACGCGCGACCAGCTGGGGTAAAAGATCGTGCGCACCGCGTTGTACCTGCCCGGCGTCGACTACGGCTTCGGCCTGGGCTTCGCGGTACGCACGCGGCCCGCGAAGCCGGGCCGCAACAGCGCGGTGGGCGAGTACTACTGGGGCGGCGCCGCCGGGACCTACATGCGGGTCGACCCGGCCAACGACCTGTTCGTCGTCTACATGATGCAAAGCCCGCGGCAGCGCTTGCCGCACCGCGCCGCGCTGCGCGAGCGGGTCTATGCCGCGCTGCCGGACCCGCGAGCCTGAGCATCGAGCGCCGTCCGCGCCCCCGGCTTGAAGATGGCGTAGTTGCCGCTCGCGCTGGCCACCAGCACGTCGCCCACGAACAGCCGCGACTCCAGATGGGCCACGCTGCGGCCGCGGTTGACCAGCTGCGTGACGCAGTCCAGCACGCCCGCATGCACCGGCTTGAAGTAGTTGATCTTGATCTCGATGGTGGCGCAGATCTCGCCTTCGGCCAGCGTCGGGTACAGCGCCAGGCCCATGCCGGTGTCGGCCAGCGCGTAGAGCACCGCGCCGTGCGCAACCTGGTGCGGGTTCAGGTGCTGCGGGCCAACTTCCAGCCGCATGCGGCCGAAGCCCGGGCCCTGCTCCACGGACTGCATGTCCAACAGGTCGGCAAAGGGGTGCTGCATGGTCGTTGGCGGCGGTGGTCGGCAATCGATCATAGGCGCCGTGGCGGCATGGTCCAATAGCGGTCCAGCGTGCGGCACCGTGCTGCGCGCGCTTCTTTCTCACGACTGCACATGCCCACCATGAAGAAATCCGCCTCCGTCCTGGCCCTGGCCGTGGCCACCCTGTTCAGCAACGCCGCCCTGGCCCAGGCCGCGCCCCCTCAGGCCACGGTGCTGGCCGCCAGCGCCCCCGGCAAGGGCCTGGTGGCCGGCAAGGTGACGGTCTCCGCCACCGTGGTGGCCATCGATGCCGCCACCCGCACCGCCACGCTGCGCGGCGCCAAGGGCAAAGTGGTCGACGTGGTGGTGCCGCCCGAGGTGCGCAACTTCGCCGAGATCCGCGTCGGCGACCTGGTCACCGTCGAATACGCGCGAGCGCTGACGCTGCAGCTGAAGCCCACGCCGGGCCTGCGCTCCAGCACCACCGAGACGGCCACCGCACCGGCGCCGGCTGGCGCCGTGGCCGGCGGCGCCGCCGCCAAGCAAGTGGTGATCATGGCCAACGTCACCGCCGTCAATGCCAAGGAAAGCACCGTCACGCTGCGCGGCCCGAAGGGCAACTTCGTGGACCTGCATGTGCCCGACGCCGCCCAGCTGAAGCTGGTGAAGGTGGGCGACCAGGTCGAGGCCGTTTACACCGAAGCGGTGGCGGTGACGGTGACGCACCAGACCAAGAAGTAAGCCCGTCGTGCCGGCCCTCCCCGCGGCCCGCGCGTTGCGGCACCAGTTGCTGCTCGCCGGCCTGCTGCTGGCAGGCGCGGCCTGCTCAGCCGGCCCCTTCGACCAGCCGCCGGCGCCACAGCGCAGCGCGGAGCCGCCGGCGCCTTCTGCCGCCACCAGCGCGGCGCAGTACCGGGTGGATGCGGCGCGCCATGTGTATGCGCGCTACCCGCAGCAGGTGCTGCAGGGCAAGGTGCCAGCGCATGTGTACGCCATCGTCGTCACCGAGACCTATGTCGACGCCCAGGGCCGCGTGCTGGCGGTGCGCGTGCTGCGCCAGCCTTCGTCAGCCAGGGAGGTGACGCCCTGGGTGGTGGCGATGATCCGCCGGGCCGCCCCGATGCCGCCGCTGCAGCGCATGAAGCGTGCCCGCTATGTCGAGACCTGGCTGGTCGACCGCAGCGGGCAATTCCAGTTGCGGGCCTTGACCGAGGGCCAGGATTGAGTTTTGGCGCAACTTGCGCGCAGCTCAGCCCCGTGCGATGCGTGCCCGGCGGGCAAACCACCGCAGCATCAGCCCCTGCCGGAGCCGAACGGCGCGACGCGCCAAGGCCCGCAGGAGGAAGCTAACTCCCAGCCGCCAGCGCCGCGGCCGCCAACCGAATGAAGCCATCGGTCGCAACCGGCTCCAGCCAACGCACCACGACGACAGCGTCGTGCGCCGGCTCGATCCACACCAGGTGGCCACCTGCGCCGACCATGAAGGCGCTGCCGGCCGATGCGGCGGGAAAGCTTCGGCCATCGCGGTTCAGCCACAGCAGGCCGCCGTAGAACGGCGCGATCGCACAGGGCTCGCACATGAAGCGAACCCACTCGGCGGGCACAATGCCGGCGCCTTCGCGCAGCAGCAGTTCGCCGATCAGCGCCTGGTCGCGCGCACCGATCGACACGCCGCCGCCCCAGTGCGTGCCGCCTGGCACCGAGGGCATGCGCCAGCCATTCAGGTCCACCCAGGCATCGTCGTAGCCCACCCATTGCCAGTGCTCGCTGCAGCCCCGCGGCCGCATCACGCGCTCGCGCCACACCTCGGGCAGCGGCCGGCCGAACAGGTGCAGCAGCGCCAGCGACAGCTGGTTGATGCGCACGTCGTTGTATTCCCAATAGCTGCCGGGGCGCTGCAGCGGCCGCGCGCCGCCCTTCGGACCGGTGGGCGGGTTCGGGTCGAAGCCCACTTTGCGCCAGCGGTCCACCGTGTCGGGAATGCCGAAGCTGCTGCCCTCCCACTCGCTGGTCTGCTGCAGCAGCATGCTCCAGGTGATGGCGCGGTTGTGCGCGCCGTCGAAGCCGATGCACGGCAGCCGCGCCACCACCGGTTCGTTACGGTCGGGCAGCAGGCCGTCGCCATGGGCGATGCCGGCCAGCAGCGCCAGGTAGCTCTTGGCGACGCTGAAGGTCAGGTCGGCGCGCGCGGGCTCGCCCCAGGCGGCCACCTCGCGGCCGCGCTGGCGCACCACGCCGCAAACCGGCCCGCGCGCGTGCACCGGACCGCGCAGCCGGTTGTAAGGCGGCGGGTCCTCGTGATGCACGCCCCAGCGCGCCGGGTCGGCGGCCGGGTCGCGCGGCCAGGGTACTTCGTGCGTTTCGGCGAAGGCGATGGCCTCGGCCCAGGTCGATGACGCGCTCATGACTCGAGCCGGTAGTCCTTGAAGCGCTCGCGCAGCTTCAGCTTCCACAGCTTGCCGGTGCCGGTGAGGGGCATCTGGTCGACGAACTCCACTGCATCGGGCAGCCACTAGCTGGCGACCTTGCCGCGCATGTAGTCCAGCAGCTCGGCCCCGCTCAGCGACGCGCCCTCGCGCCTTGTCACCACCAGCAGCGGCCGCTCCTGCCACTTGGGGTGCGCGATGCCGATGGCCGCGGCCTGCAGCACCGCCGGGTGGCCCGAGGCCACGTTCTCCAGCTCGATGCTGCTGATCCATTCGCCGCCGGACTTGATCACGTCCTTCGCGCGATCGGTCAGCGCGATGCAGCCGTCGGGGCCGATGGTGGCCAGGTCGCCGGTCTTCAGCCAGCCCTGCTCGTCCAGCGCGCTGCCGCCCTCGCCCTTGAAGTAGGCGCTGGACACCCACGGCGCCTTCACGCGGAAGTGGCCGAAGGCCACGCCGTCGTGCGGCAGCTCCTTGCCCTCATCGTCGACGATGCGGTAGCGGTTGCCAAACAGCGCGCGGCCCGATTTCAGGCGCTGGTCGATGCGCTGATCGAAGGGCAGGTCCGCCGCGCCCGGCTTCATCGTCGCCGCGCTGCCGCCCAGCGCCTCGGTCATGCCCCAGGCCTGCATCAGCTGCACGCCGAAGTCGCGCTCCATCGTCTCCACCAGCGAGCGCGGCGGCGCCGAGCCGCTGGACAGCGAGATGCGCAGCGTGCTGAACCTGTTGCCGCTGCGCTGCAGCCATTCGGTCAGGATCAGCCAGAAGGTGGGCACGCCGCAGGTCAGCGTGACGCGCTCGCCCTCCAGCAGCTCATAGAGCTTGTCGGGCTCGTAGTTGCGGCCCGGCAGCACCAGCTTGGCGCCGAGCATCGGCGCCACGTAGGGAAACTGCCAGGCATTGCCGTGGAACATCGGCGCCATCGGCATCATCGTCACCGCCGCGCCGTTGGGCACGCCGATGGCGGCCATCGGCACGATTTGCAGCGCCACCAGCAGGGCCGAGCGGTGCGAATACAGCACGCCCTTCGGGTTGCCGGTGGTGCCCGAGGTGTAGCACAGCGTCGAGGCGCTGCGCTCGTCGAACTCGGGCCAGTCGTAGTGCGCGCTTTCCGCCGCCAGCAGCGCGTCATAGCACAAGAGATTGGGCAGGCTGGTCTTGGCCGGCATGCGCGTGGGCTCGCACATCATCACGTAGTGCTCGATGGTGGTCAGCCGCGGAGCGATGGCCTCCACCACCGGCAGCGTGGCCGCGTCGACGAACAACAGCCGGTCCTCGGCATGGTTGATGATGTAGACCAGCTGGTCGGCGAAGAGCCGCGGGTTGATGGTGTGCAGCACCGCGCCGGTGCCCGACACACCGTAGAACATCTCGAAGTGGCGGTGCGTGTTCCAGGCCAGGCTGCCGACCCGGCCGCCCGGCTTGATGCCCAGCCGCAGCAGCACATTCGCCAGTTGCTGCATGCGCGCATGCGCCTCGGCATAGGTGTAGCGGTGGATGTCGCCTTCGATGGTGCGCGCCACGACTTCGGTGTCGCCGTGGAAGGCGGCCGCATGCCGGATGGCCGCCGAGATCATCAGCGGCATGTCCATGATCAGTCCCTGCATCGGGTGTCTCCTTGGGTGTCTTCAGGCAAGCATAGGCGATGCGCCATGACGACCTTGAGCAGATCCGTGAAGGTCCTGCGCAGCACGCTTGCGCGCCCGCTGCCGCGTCACGGGCTTTCGATGTGCGGATCGCCCGGCCGGACCAGCGCCTCGAAGTCGCGCCGGTCCAGCGTCAGCAGCCGG
>JBEIHU010000165.1:0-9087 GCA_040381175.1 Burkholderiaceae bacterium | reverse complement strand
GCGCCAGTTCCAGCAGCGTGCCGGCGAAGCACGAGCCCGGCTCGATCAGCGCGAACAGGCTGCGCGAGGACACGTCCAGCCGGCTGAAGGTGCGGCGCAGCAGGCCGACGGTCTCGCACACCAGCCAGTGACTGCGGTGGGCCTGCAGCGCGGCGTCCATCGCCAGCACTGCCGCAGCATCGCCTTCGGTCTTCAGCAGCCATATGCCGATGTCCAGCTCGTTGGTGCGCATCGACAGGATCGCGTCGTCCAGCTCGCGCGCCATCTGCAGTGGGTACCAGGCGGCGCCGGCGGCCTCGATGGTGGCGATGTCGGCCGGCTGGGTGCCCTCGGGCGCCTTGACGGTGAAGGTGGCGCAGCGCCCGACGCGGTCGATCTGCACCGACACCTGCGAGTAGCGCAGCGCGTCGGGCTCCAAGGTCTTGTTCAGCGGCACCAGCGCCACGCCCTTGGCATCGGCTGGGCGGTCGCTGCCGGCGGCCAGCTGCAGCGCGCGCTCCTGCACCTTGGCGGCAAACTGGCCTGGCTTGGCAATGTCGTCCACCAGCCGCCAATCCTTGGCCTTCTGGCCGCGCACGCCTTCAGTGGTGGTGCAGAAGATGTCGGCCAGATCGTGGCGCACATGACGCTTGTCGGTGATGCGCGTCAGGCCGCCAGTGCCGGGCAGCACGCCCAGCAGCGGCACCTCGGGCAGGCTGACGGCGCTGCTTCGGTCGTCCACCAGCATGATCTCGTCGCAGGCCAGGGCCAGCTCGTAGCCGCCGCCGGCGCAGGAGCCGTTGACGGCCGCCAGGAACTTCAGCCCGCTGTGCCTGGAAGAATCCTCCAGACCGTTGCGCGTCTCGTTGGTGAACTTGCAGAAGTTCACCTTCCAGGCGTGGCTGCTGACGCCCAGCATGAAGATGTTGGCCCCTGAGCAGAACACTTTGTCCTTGGCGCTGGTGACCACCACCGTGCGCACCTCGGGGTGCTCGAAACGGATTCGGTTGATCGCGTCGTTCAACTCGATGTCCACGCCCAGGTCGTAGCTGTTGAGCTTGAGCTTGTAGCCAGGCATCAGGCCGCCGTTCTCGTCGAAGTCGGCGGCCAGCGTGGCCACCGGCCCCTCGAACCGGAGCTTCCAGTGCTTGTATCGGGAGGGGTCGGTCTGGTAGTCGACGCGGGCAGTTTGGCTCATCGGGGCTTCCTTCAGTCTGGCGCTCCAGCGCGGAGAACGATTGCAGTGATGCGCATCATAATTCATGCATTCCAGTCGTCAAGCAAATTAATGCATTTTTTTGCATGATGCTTCAAACCGCCATCTGCAGGGCATTGCGCACCATGCCGCGCAAGGCTGCGAAGGTGGCCTCGAGCGGCCGTGCGCTGGTGTCCAGCCGCAAGTCGGCCTTGGAATAGAAAGCCGCCCGGCCGGCCAGGATGCCCTTGAGGTCTTCCATCGCCTCTTTGCTGGCCGCCATGGGCCGCAGGTCACCCTGTGCGGCCACACGCTTCATGTGGTCCTCGGGCTCGGCCTGCAGCCACACGGTGGTGCAATGCGCCAGCAGCAGGTTGAAGGTGGCAGCGTCCGACACCAGGCCGCCGGGCGTGGCGATCACCGCCTCGGGGTGGATCTGGATCGCCTCCTCCAGCGCGCGGCGCTCGTAGCGGCGGTAGGCGTTCTGTCCGTAGAGGGACTGGATTTCGTTGACGCTGCAGCCTGCGAACTTCTCGATCTCGCGGCTCAGTTCCACGAACGGGAAGCCCAGGTCATCGGCCAGTCGCTGCCCCAGCGTGGACTTGCCGGCGCCGCGCAGGCCGACCAGCGCCACGCGAGGGCTGCGCGCGGCCCCGCCCTCGTTGGCGCGGCCCATGCCCAGCAGTTCCCCGACGGCCACGCGCACGCGCTTGAGCGTGGCCTCGTCGCGCTGTTCCAGCATCTCGCGCAGCAGCAGCCACTCTGGCGAGCGCGTCGTCACGTCACCGATCAACTCAGCCAGCGAACATTGCAGCGCGCCGGACACCTGCAGCAGCACCAGCATCGAAACATTGCCGATGCCGTACTCCAGATTGGCGAGGTGGCGCTCGGAGACGTCGGCAGCCAACGCCACCGCGCGGCGCGTCATTCCGCGGCGCGCACGCAAGGCACGCACCCGCTCGCCCAAGCCGACAAGAAACGGATTCTTGTCCTCGCTATTGACAGCCTCGCTGCGCTCGGCCTTCATTGCCGGCTGCGGCGAAGCGACATGCATTATTGTGCTTGACATGGCAGGTCTTCAGCTCTATCGTTCAAGAGTGCACAATACTGCATAACGACGACCCGAACAAGTGCGCTGCGTCAAAGCGCCGCCACCGGCCCCACAAGGAGACTGTCAGTGACTCTTCCCGACCACATTCCCTGCCCGGTCGAACGCTTCAACTTCGCGCAGCACCTGCTGCAGCTGAATGCCGCACACCCCGAAAGAGCGGCCTTCGTCGATGACCATGGCACGCTGAGCTACGGCAGCTTGGCCGAGCGCGCGGCTCGCCTGGGTGCCGGACTGCGCGGGCTGGGCCTGAAGCGCGAGGAGCGCGTGCTGCTGCTGATGCTGGACGGCAACGACTGGCCGGTGAGCTTCCTGGGCGCGATGTACGCCGGGCTGGTGCCGGTGGCGGTGAACACGCTGCTGACGGCCGACGACTATGCCTACATGCTGGAGCATTCGCGCGCGCAGGCGGTGCTGGTGTCCGGCGCGCTGCTGCCGGTCCTGAGCGCCGCGATGTCCAAGTCGGACCACGAGGTGTGCAAGGTCGTCGTCTCGCGCCCATTGGCGCCGCTGCATGCGGGCGAGGTCGAGTTCGAAGCCTTTGTTGCGGCACAGCCACCGCTGGCGCGGCCGGCGGCCACCGGGCCGGACGACCCCGGTTTCTGGCTGTATTCGTCGGGCTCCACCGGCCGGCCGAAGGGCACCGTGCACTCACACGCCAACCCCTACTGGACGGCCGAGCTCTACGGCAAGGGTGTGCTGAACCTGCGCAGCACAGACCTCTGC
Source organism: Burkholderiaceae bacterium (assembly GCA_040381175.1). Classification (GTDB taxonomy): domain Bacteria; phylum Pseudomonadota; class Gammaproteobacteria; order Burkholderiales; family Burkholderiaceae_C; genus Rubrivivax. The sequence continues at coordinate 6,079 of JBEIHU010000165.1, read as the reverse complement.
TTCTCTGCCGCAAAGCTCTTCTTTGCCTACGGCCTGGGCAATGCGCTGACCTTCCCGCTGAGCGTGGGCGCAACCACGTTGCTGATGGCCGAGCGGCCCACGCCCGAAGCCACCTTCAAGCGCTTGACCGGCGGCGCGGGCGGTTGCAGGCCGACCGTGTTCTTCGGCGCGCCCACGGGCTTTGCCGGCATGCTGGCCCACCCTGCCCTGCCGGCGCGCGAGCAGGTGGCGCTGCGCCTGGTGTCGTCGGCTGGCGAGGCGCTGCCGGCGGAAATCGGCGAGCGCTTCAAACGTCATTTCGGCGTGGACATCGTAGACGGCATCGGCTCCACCGAGATGCTGCACATCTTTCTGTCCAATCAGCCCGGCAGGGTGCGCTACGGCAGCACCGGCTGGCCGGTGCCGGGCTACGACATCGAGTTGCGTGGCGAGAACGGCGGCGCGGTGACCGACGGCGAGCCCGGCGACCTGTACATCCGCGGTCCGTCGGCGGCGATGATGTACTGGGGCAACCGCGCCAAGACGCGCGATACCTTCCAGGGCGGCTGGACCAAGAGCGGCGACAAGTACGTGCGCAACACCGACGACGGCAGCTACACCTATGGCGGGCGCAGCGACGACATGCTGAAGGTCAGCGGCATCTACGTCAGCCCCTTCGAGGTGGAGGCCACGCTGGTACAGCACCCTGCCGTGCTGGAGGCCGCCGTGATCGGCGTGATCGACGCCGAGGGCCTGACCAAGACCAAGGCCTTCGTGGTGCTGAAGCCCGGCGCAGACCCGCAGACGACCACCGAGGACGAACTGAAGGCCTTTGTGAAGGACAAGCTGGCGCCCTACAAGTACCCGCGCCAGATCGCCTTCGTGCCCGACCTGCCGAAGACGGCCACCGGCAAGATCCAGCGTTTCAAGCTGCGCGAGCAGGAGAGCAAGCCCGCATGACGGAGGCTTTTGTCGAGCTCGACTTCGGCGGGCGGCGCCTGCGCATCGAGCACGAGTGGATCGGCCGTGAACGCGGCAGCCGGCCGTTGGTGGTGTTCCTGCACGAAGGCCTGGGGTCGCGCTCGATGTGGCGTGACTTCCCGCGACGGCTGTGCGATGCCGGCGGCCTGCGCGGTCTGGTGTATTCGCGCCCCGGCTACGGCCGCTCCACGCCGCGCCCGCGCGACGAGCGCTGGGGCGTCGATTTCATGCACCGTCACGCGCACGAGCTGCTGCCTGCGCTGCGGCGCGCGCTCGGCATCGAACAGCCGGTGTGGCTGTTGGGGCACAGCGACGGCGGTTCGATCGCGCTGCTGCATGCCGCACACTGCCCGGACGCCGTGGCCGGGCTGGTGCTGATGGCGCCGCACCTGTTCGTCGAAGACCTGTCCATCGACAGCATCCGCCGCGCCCGCGAGGCCTTCCAGGGCACCGATATGCCGCGGCGTCTGGCGCGCCATCACGATGACGTCGCTTCGGCCTTCTGGGGCTGGAACCACATCTGGCTCGACCCTGCCTTTCGCAGCTGGAACATCGAGGCGGAGGTCAGTCGCATACGCTGCCCCGTGCTGGCGATGCAGGGCATTGGCGACGAATACGGCACGATGGAACAGATCCGGCGCATCCGTCGCCACCTGCCGGCGGCGCAGCTGCTGGAGCTGCCCGACTGCGGCCACTCGCCGCACCGCGATCAGGCGGCGCGGGTGCTTGCGGCCACTGCCGACTTCATCGCCGCAGCCCAAAACGCCTGATACCCAAGGCGCGACCGCTTTCGATCCACCGCGGATCATGCGTTGGCCATCGCGGGGCATCGCCGCATCGTGCTTGCGCACTTGCCGCGGCCAGGGCCTCGACCGACGGCCCGGCCATCCAGCCCACCGCCACAGTCGCGCGCATTGAGGAGGCGGTCGCCCGCCAGGGCCTGCCCTTTGCCATGGCCATGTCGGCCAATGCCTAGGGCGTCACGTGGGGTCGGGCCGGCCGGCGAGGCCGCTGTCGGCCGCGCGGCGCAGCTGGACGCGGTGTTGCGCACCTTCCCGACGACCAAGTCGGTGGGCAGCACCCAGACGATGATCGTGATGGGCCGCGGCCTGCTCAAGCCCGCCACCCCGGTGGAACCAGTTCCGCCTGGAGGAGATCTTCGACCCGCCGGGCATGGCCGACACGCGCTGCGGGGTCGAGCCGCCCACGGCGCGACGGCTGCCCAACGTGAGCATCCGCGGCGAGGACGGCCAATTCGCGCCCCCCTTCGATCTGGCGCCGCCTTCGAGCCCCGAGTTCTACGGCATGGGACACGCCTTTGACTCCACCGCGCCCGACTGCACGCGCCACCTGCGCGCATGCACCTCCACAAGGGTACGCTGGACGGCAGGCGCATCCTCAGCGGCGCCGGCGTGGAGTCGATGCTCGGCAACCAGATCGGAGACTGGCCGATCCCGCGCCTGAAGGCCATCGCCCCGCCGATCACCGCCCATTTCGAGCTCTTCCCCGCAAAGCTCAAGTCGCACAGCATGGCCTTCATGCGCTTCGCCGAGGACATCCCCGGCATGCGCGATGCTGGCTCGCAAGACTGGGCCGGAATTCATGAATGCCAATGCCGGTTCGACCCGAAGGCGGCCATTGCTGGCGTGCCGCCGACGCAGTCGCTGCCCCTGTTCGAGCCTCGCTAAGCCGGCACGTGCCAGGCGTTCGAACGCGCAACCTGCCGGCAGGCCGGGGTCTGAGCTGATTTGCGCCGACTCCGGTCAGCAGACTCTGGCGTGATGGACAACGAACGAGGATCACTTGCCCGCGGATGCCCTGCGCTCGCGGCAGGCCTGCCAGGCCAGCGATTCGCTGTCGTCGCGGTCGGCCTGGCTGAGGTAAGGCTCGTTACGGCTGACCACGTCACGAACGCATTTGTAGGTCTGCCACTGGGCGCACCCGGACAAAAGCAGCAACACGCATGCGGCGGCAATGACTCTGGGCAACTGGATCACCTCGCTATAGCGTCGCCGCTGGCGCATCGGCCGGCTTGGGCATTGCATGGCCCTCCTGCGCCGCGGCAGGTCAATCGAAACTCAACAACACCTTCATCGCCTGCGAACGGTCGGCAGCCAGCGCGAAGGCCCTGCCGGCGTCGCGGCAAGGCAAGGTCGCCGAGATCAGCGGCTTCAGATCCACCAGGCGCTGGTTCAGCAACTGCACCGCCGTGGCGAACTCTGCGTGGAAGCGGAAGGTGCCGCGCAGATCGAACTCCTTGGCGACGATGGTGTTGACGGGCAGGCTCATATCGCCGCCCAGCCCCATCTGCACGATGATGCCGCGCGGCCGCAGCGCATCGAAGGCTCCGACCAGGGCGCGCGCATTGCCGCTTGCTTCGAACAGCACGTCGAATTGGCCCTTGTCGGCGGTGAAGGCAGCCAGCGCATCCGGTTGCTCCTTGACGTTGAGCGCCTGGTCGGCACCCACCCGCAGCGCAGCGCGCAGGGGCTGCGCGGCCATGTCGGTGGCGACGATGAAGCTCGCACCGGCACGCCGGGCGGCGATCACCGCCATCGCGCCGATCGGCCCGCAGCCGGTGACCAGCACGCTCTTGCCCAGCAGCGGACCGGCGCGGTGGACGGCATGCAGCGCCACCGACAGCGGCTCGGCCATCGCGCCCTCGCCGTCGCTGACATGATCGGCCAGCTTGTGCGCCTGGACCGCGTCGCAGACGATGCGCTGGCGAAACGCCCCCTGCACATGCGGCATGCGCATCGCGCTGCCGTAGTAGCGCATGTCCAGGCAATGGTTCTGCAAGCCCTGCTGGCAATAGCGGCACTGTCCGCAGGGCCGACTCGGGCTGATCGCCACGCGCTCGCCAGGCGCAAAGCCGCTCACGCCGCCGCCCACCGCCTCGATACTGCCCGCCACCTCGTGGCCCAGCACCATCGGCTGCTGGAGGCGCACGGTGCCGAAGCCGCCATGCTGGAAGTAATGCAGGTCCGAGCCGCAAATGCCGCCGGCGCGCACCCGCACCTGCAGCTGCTGCGGCTGCAGCGCCGGCGTCTCGACCGTCTCGACGCGCAGGTCGCCGGGGGCGTGGATGACCAGGGCTTCCATCTCAGGGTCGTCCGATCGTGTCGAGGGTGCCGTGCGTCCCGGCGGGGTGTGGCGAACGCAGTGCGCATGTGGGCTTCAATTCAGTTCCCTCAAAGCGTGGCAGTGACACCGCCGTCGACATACAGGATGTGGCCGTTGACGAAACGCGATGCATCGCTGCACAGGAACACCGCCGCACCCACCAGGTCTTCCACGTCGCCCCAGCGCCGCGAAGGCGTGCGTCCGATCAGCCAGCGGCTGAATTCCGGATTGTCGACCAGCGCCTGGTTCAGCTCGGTCTTGAAGTAGCCCGGTCCGAGTCCGTTGACCTGAAGCCCGTGCGGACCCCAGTCGATCGCCATGCCCTTGGTCAGCATCTTCACCGCGCCCTTGGTGGCGGTGTAGGGCGCGATGCCGGGCCGGCCCAGCTCGCTTTGCACCGAGCAGATGTTGACGATCTTGCCGCGGCCGCGCGGGATCATGTGCCGCGCCACGGCTTGGCCGACGATGAACACGCTGTCCAGGTTGGTGCGCATCAGCTGCTGCCAGTCGGCCATCTCGAAGTCCTGCAAGGGTGCGCGCTTTTGCATGCCGGCGTTGTTGACCAGGATGTCGATTGGGGCGACTTGCGACTCGATGTGCGCCACGGCCTCGGCCACCGCCGCGGCGTCGGTCACATCGAAGGCCAGCGCATGCACGCGCGCGCCTGTCGCGCGCAGGCGCTGCGCCGCCGCGTCGAGCTTGCCGGCGTTGCGCGCGTTCAGCACCACCACGGCGCCAGCGCCGGCCAGCCCCTGGGCCAGGGCGTAGCCGATGCCTGCGCTGGAGCCTGTGATCAGCGCGGTCCTGCCGCTCAGGTCGAATTGCGTCAGCGTGGACTGCATGCCTTGCTCCGGGTCGATTTCGCCAAAGCATAGTGCCTGCCTGCCACGTTGGGGACAACCCGTAGACGGACGCTCTGCTACCGTCTCGGCCTGCTTACAAGGCTGGAACCCCACAGGAGATTGCATGAATTTCACGATGTCGGAAAAGCAGGCCTACTGGCGCGACCGCGTCATCGCGTTCATGAACGAGCACGTTTACCCGGCCGAGGCGGTCTACGACGCGCAGATGGAAGCCTTCGGCGCCAATCGGTGGCAGGTGGTGCCGGTGCTCGAGGAATTGAAGGCCAAGGCAAAGAAGGCCGGCCTGTGGAATCTGTTCCTGCCGCACGATTCGCTGCCGGCCGACAGCCCCTACCAGGGCGCCGGACTGACCAACCTGGAATATGCGCTGTGCGCCGAGCAGATGGGCCGTGTCGGCTTCGGCTCCGAGGTCTTCAATTGCTCGGCGCCCGACACCGGCAACATGGAAGTGCTGGCGCGCTATGCCAACGACGAGCAGAAGGCCAAGTGGCTGCAGCCGCTACTGGCCGGCGAGATCCGCTCGGCCTTCCTGATGACCGAGCCGGCGGTGGCCTCGTCCGACGCCACGAACATCGAGACCTCGATCAAGCGCGACGGCGACCACTACGTCATCAACGGCCGCAAGTGGTGGAGCTCCGGCGTCGGCGACCCGCGCTGCAAGATCGCCATCGTCATGGGCAAGACCGACCCCGACGCGCCGCGCCATTCGCAGCAGTCGCAGGTCCTGGTGCCGCTGGACGCGCCGGGCATCGAGGTGGTGCGCATGCTGCCGGTGTTCGGCTTTGACGACGCGCCGCACGGCCATGCCGAGGTGATCCTGAACAACGTGCGCGTGCCGGCCAGCAACCTGCTGCTGGGGGAAGGTCGCGGCTTCGAGATCGCGCAGGGTCGCCTCGGGCCCGGGCGCATCCACCACTGCATGCGCACCATCGGCACGGCCGAACTGGCGCTGGAGAAGATGGTCAAGCGGCTGCAGTCGCGCGTGGCCTTCGGCAAGCGCATCGCCGAGCAGACCCTCTGGGACGAGCGCATCGCCGACGCGCGCATCGACATCGAGATGACGCGGCTGCTGTGCCTGAAGGCCGCCGACATGATGGACAAGGTGGGCAACAAGGTGGCGCAGCTCGAGATCG
>JBEIHU010000164.1:0-9154 GCA_040381175.1 Burkholderiaceae bacterium | reverse complement strand
GGGGGGGGGGGGGGGGGGGGGGCGCCGCCCCCCGGGGCGCCCCCCCCCCCCCCCCCCCCGCTCCCAGCTGGTCCAGAGCACCGCACCCCGGCGCGAAGGTCGGGCTGCGGCGCAGGTCTTGGCAATTCACAGGAGTTGAACTTGAGCACATCCCGCATCCGCTGTTTCGCGCTGTCTTCACTGTGTCTGCTGGCCGCAGCGGCTGTTGCGCAGCAGGCGCCGGCGCCTGCTGCGCCGCTGTTCGCGTCCAAGCCGGTGCTCGTCAGCCCAATCACCGGCGACGACAAGAAAGAGATGGTGTTGATGTCGGTGGCCATACAGCCTACCGGCATGGTGCCGATGCACACCCACCCGGGCGACTGCGTGGGCACGGTGGTCGAAGGCACGGTGGAACTGCTGGTCGAAGGCCAGCCGCCGCGCCGCGTGGTCGCGGGCGAGACCTATGCCAACCTGCGCGGCACGGCACACGGCTTTCGCAACGTGGGCGACATGCCTGCCAGGCTGCTGAACAGCCTGGTGGTCGACAAGGGGTCGCCGCGGGTGCAGCCGGCGGCGGTGCCGGTCAAGCCTTAGGACGGACTTCGGGCTCGGCCGGGTGGCGGCGGGGGGCGCAGTGCGCGGTCGGCATCTCGGCGACGGCCCTGTCGGTCGGGCCTCAGATCCACAACCAGGGCGCAACGCGCTGCGCCAGCTCGCGCGCCAGCCATTTGGTGCGCATGGCGTGGTACAGGCCGTTGTCGTAGCCACGAACGCCCTCGATGCGCGGCACGTGCCGGAAGCGGCGCACGACGTGCAGCCCGCCGGCATGGCCGTCGATCAGCGCGCGCAAGTGCTGCTCCGCGCTGGTCGGCGTTTCGTCCTGCCGCAGCCGCCGGTACACGCCACGTATCAGCCCGTCGTAGGCGCGGCGGTTCCAGCGCAGCAGGTACATGTCCGTCCACGGAACCGGCAGGTTGCGGCAGTGGCAGTACAGGTCGGCCTGCAGCGGCTGGGTCGCGATCAGCCGAGGCAGGTTGCGCACCCTGTAGCGGCCGGTGACCTTCCACACGCGCAATTCGGGGCCGTGGGCCGCCATCAGCGCCGAACGGCCCATGGCATGGTCTACGAGCTTGAATTCGCCGTAGCCGCGGCCATGCTGGGCGGGATAGTCGAGCCCGTAGTGGGCGAGCAGCTCCACGCGCTCGTGCAGCCCGGCGCGCCGCGCCCGCTCGGCAAAGGGCTCCAGGTCGAAGCCCGAGTTCTCGCAAAGCACCAGCGCGCCGAAGCTTCCCTGGGCCAGCAGCGCGAGGTAGAAATCGAAGGCCTGCAGGTAGTCCTCCAGGCGCAGGGCGGTATCGCGGCGCGACAGGTTGCGCACATCGTGCGGCACGACCACGGTGGCGGTGAGCAGCACCACGTCGTGTTCTCGGTTCGGCATGGCGCGCCATTCTCGCCCGGACCCGAGCCCGGAATTGAAACCCACTCTCTAGCTATCCGATGAGATTCAAGGACTACTACCGAACTCTCGGCGTTCCGCGCGAGGCCAGTGCCGACGACATCAAGCACGCCTACCGCCGGCTTGCGCGCAAGTACCACCCCGACCTGAACAAGGAAGCCGAGGCCGAGGCCCGCTTCAAGGAGCTGGGCGAGGCCTACGAGGTGCTGAAGGACCCGGAAAAGCGCGCCGCCTACGACGACGTGGGCAAGCGCTGGCAGCCGGGTGCCGAACAGCCGCCTCCAGGCTGGGATGCCGGCTACGAGTTCCGCGGGGGCGAGGAGAGCTTCGGCGGCTTTGGCGAGCACAGCGACTTCTTCGAGGCGCTGTTCGGCCGCCGCGGCGCGCGCGCGCCGCAGCATGCACAGCCGCGCGCACAGGACCACCATGCCAAAGTGCTGATCGACCTGGTGGATGCCTACCGCGGCGCGCGGCGCGGCATCCGGCTTCAGGTGCCCACGCTCGATGCCCAGGGCCATGCGGTGCTGGCCGAGCGCACGCTCGACGTGGCCATCCCGGCAGGGGTGCGCGAAGGCCAGCATCTGCGCCTGGCCGGCCAGGGCGCGCCCGGCATCGGCGGCGCGCCGGCCGGCGACCTCTACCTCGAGATCCACTTCCGACCGCACCCGCTGTACCGGGTGGACGGCCGCGATGTCTACCTGGAGCTGCCGGTCGCGCCCTGGGAGGCGGCGCTGGGCGCGGTGGTCGACGTGCCGCTGCCCGACGGTACGGTGCAGCTGTCGGTGCCGGCCGGCTCGGGCCAGGGCCGCAAGCTGCGGCTCAAGGGCAAGGGCATCCCGGGCAAGACGCCGGGCGATCTGTACCTGCTGCTGCAAATCGCCATGCCGCCGCAGCCTGACGATACCCAGCGACAGGCCTGGGCCGAACTGGCCCGGCAGGCGGTCTTCAACCCGCGCGCGCACATGGGGGCAACATGACACCATCGAGTCTGGGCGTGCTGCAATGCCAGGTGGTCGAAGAGGAGGCGCCGATGTCGCTGGCCGAGCTGTGCCAGGCCTGCGATGCCGAGCACGATCTGGTGCTGCAGCTGGTGGCGCATGGGGTGATCGAGCCGCAGGGCGCCGGACCGCAGGCCTGGGTGTTTGCCGGCGCCAGCCTGCAGCGCACGCGCACCGCGCTGCGCCTGCTGCGCGACCTGGAACTCAACCTGCAGGGCGCGGCGTTGGCGGTGGAGCTGCTCGACGAGATCGCCAGGCTGCAGCGCGCGCTGCAGGCCGGGCGCTGAGCCGCTACCAGGTCGCCGGGTCCAGCCGGAACAGCTGCGCCAGTTCGGCGTAGAGCTGCGGAGCGGCCCCGCGCAGCGCCCGCGGTCGCTCGAAGAAGGCCTCGGTGGCCACCGCGAAATACTCGGCAGGGTCGGTGCTGCCGTAGGCGTCGAGAGTGTCCGACGGCGCTTCGCGCAGCCGCGCCAGGCCGTCGTCCATCACCGCCGCCCAGCGCTGGCGCGAAGCCTCGTCGCTTTGCCAGGGCCGACCGTCGGCGTCGCCGCCGTCCTGGTCGATCTGGTGGGCAAACTCGTGCAGCACCACGTTGCGGCCGTCGGCCGGGTCGGCGGCGCCGGCCAGCACCTCCGACCAGGCCAGCACCACCTGCCCCTGCGCCCAGCTCTCCCCGGCCAGCGCCTGCGGCTGATCGCTGACCACCCCGCCCGGCAGCAGTTGGCGGCGCGGCACGATGAAGGGCTCAGGGTAGACCAGCACCTGGCGCAGCCGGGGATAGCAGGCCTCGCCGCCCTGACCCACCAGCAGCAGGCAGGCCTGGGCGGCGATGGTCACGCGCATCTCGTCGTCGATGTCCAGGCCGGCGCAGCCGATGAAGGGCTTGTCGGCGATGAACACCTGGATCAAGCCGAGCAGGCGCCGCCGCAGCGGCGCCGGCAACTGCTGCGCCAGCGGCGCGCGCCGCCGCAGGATGCGCGCCCAGGCCCGCGGAAAGGGCAGCGTGCGCAGCTGGCGATGGCGGCGCCGCGTCCACCAGGGCTGCGCCAGCAAGGCCACGCCGGCAGCACCCAGGGCGAGCACCAGTGCGGCCAGCGGCCAGGCGGCCTGCAGCGGGGGAGTGTCCATCGGTGGCAAGTGGGCACCAAGGTCCCGCCTTCAAGCCGCCGCCATCGGCAACATTCGTATCGAATCAACGTCGACCCGCGGGATAACCCTGGGCACCAGGCGTTGTATCGAGCCAGGATCTGGCTTAAGATCTACCGACCGGTCGGTTGAATTCGTTGTCGTCCGGTCCGGAAACCCGAGACGAAAGACATGATGACCGACGCCGTTCCACCGCTGTCACCCCAGCAGATTGCCGACAAGGTGTGCGAGGGCATGTTCCGTAACGACCGGGCGTCCAAGTGGCTGGGCATGCGGATCCTGCAGGCCGGCCCTGGCCATGCGGTGCTGTCGATGACGGTGCGCGAGGAAATGCTCAACGGCCACGACATTTGCCACGGCGGGCTGATCACCACGTTGGCCGATTCGGCCTTCGCCTTTGCGTGCAACTCCTACAACGAGCTGACCGTGGCCTCGGGCTTCGCGGTCGACCTGCTGGCCCCTGGGCGCCTGAGCGATGTGCTCACGGCCACCTGCCGCGAGGTCTCCAGGGCCGGCCGCACAGGGGTCTACGACTGCGAGGTCAGCAACCAGAACGGCCAGCGCATCGCGGTCTTTCGCGGCCGCTCCTACACCGTCAAGGGCAAGCCAGTGGTGGCGGTCTGACGCACAGGACCTGGAGATTCCCGATGCCCATCAAGCACCCCGAGCCCGGCGACCTGGAGCCCATCGAACGCGCCAGCCGCGACGAACTGGCCTCGCTGCAGCTGCAACGGCTGAAGCACACGCTGCAGCACGCCTACGACCATGTGCCGCACTACCGCAGGGCCTTCGATGCGGCGGGCGTGCACCCGTCGGACTGCAAGTCGCTCGCCGACCTGGGCAAGTTCCCCTTCACCAGCAAGGGCGACCTGCGCGACAACTATCCCTTCGGCATGTTCGCCGTGCCGCGCGAGCAGGTGCTGCGGGTGCACGCCAGCAGCGGCACCACCGGCAAGCCCACCGTGGTGGGCTACACCCGGCGCGACATCGACACCTGGGCTGACCGGGGCGCGCGCTCGATCCGGGCCGCCGGCGGCCGTGCCGGCGACATGGTGCACGTGGCTTATGGCTACGGGCTGTTCACCGGCGGGCTCGGCGCGCACTATGGCGCGGAGCGGCTGGGCTGCACGGTGGTGCCGATGGGCGGCGGTCAGACCGAGAAGCAGGTGCAGTTGATCACCGACTTCCGGCCCGACATCATCATGGTCACGCCCAGCTACATGCAGGTGATCGTCGAGGAAATGGTGCGCCAGGGCCTGGATCCGCGCGCCAGCTCGCTGCAGGTGGGCATCTTCGGCGCCGAGCCCTGGACCGAGGCGATGCGCCACGACATCGAGGTGCGCGCCGGGCTGGACGCGGTGGACATCTACGGCCTGAGCGAGGTGATGGGCCCGGGCGTGGCCAGCGAATGCGTCGAGACCAAGGACGGCCCGGTGATCTGGGAAGACCATTTCTATCCGGAGATCATCGACCCCGAGACCGGCGCGGTGCTGCCCGACGGCGAGGAAGGCGAACTGGTCTTCACCACGCTGACCAAGGAGGCGCTGCCGGTGATCCGCTACCGCACGCGCGACCTGACGCGGCTGCTGCCGCCCACCGCGCGCAGCATGCGGCGCATGGGCAAGATCGTCGGCCGCAGCGACGACATGCTGATCATCCGCGGCGTCAACGTCTTCCCGACGCAGGTGGAGGAGCTCGTGCTCAAGCACGGCCAGCTGTCGGGGCAGTACCAGCTGGTGGTCACGCGCCAGGGCACGCTCGACGAGGTGCAGGTGCTGTGCGAACTGGCCCCTGGCCACGAGACCGCCGACCGCGCCACCGTGGCCGGCGCGCTGCAGCACCGCATCAAGACGCTGATCGGCATCAGCACCACGGTCAGCGTCGGTGCGCCGGAATCGATCGAACGCACGCTGGTCGGCAAGGCCCGGCGCGTGATTGACAAGCGGCCAAAATGACCCGCCCCCGTAGCGCCTTCGGCGCCCCGCTCTCAAGGGGGCGCCGCCAGCGGGCCGGCAAAGCGCTTGCGCTTCAGCGCAGTCTCATGTCGCTCCAGCGATGTGACGCCGGAGCCAAAGCCGGTCGCGCGGCGGCCGCTCGAATGAACCTTCGATAGGAGAGTCTATGTACACGCAGGCAATGGACACGATGGCGCGCGAAGGCGCGGGCAAGCTGGAGCGTGTGCTCAACGCCGATGAGCAGGCGCTGCAGCACCGCTTCGACGCACGCATCGACGCGGGCGAGTTCATCGAGGCCAAGGACTGGATGCCCGACAACTACCGCAAGACGCTGCTGCGCCAGATCAGCCAGCATGCGCATTCGGAGATCGTCGGCATGCTGCCCGAGGGGAACTGGATCAGCCGGGCGCCCACGCTCAAGCGCAAGGCCATCCTGCTGGCCAAGGTGCAGGACGAAGGCGGCCACGGCCTGTACCTGTATGCCGCGGCCGAGACGCTGGGTACCAGCCGCGACCAGATGATCGACGCGCTGCACAGCGGCAAGGCAAAGTACAGCAGCATCTTCAACTACCCGACGCTCACCTGGGCCGACATCGGCACCATCGGCTGGCTGGTCGACGGCGCGGCCATCATGAACCAGGTGCCGATCTGCCGCTGCAGCTACGCGCCCTATGCGCGCGCGATGATCCGCATCTGCCGCGAAGAGAGCTTCCACCAGCGCCAGGGCTACGACAGCCTGCTGGTGATGATGCGCGACGGCACCGACGCGCAGCGCGCGATGGTGCAGGACGCGGTGAACCGCTGGTGGTGGCCGTGCCTGATGATGTTCGGGCCGCCCGACGACCAGAGCCCGAACAGCGCACAGGGCATGCGCTGGGGCATCAAGCGCGTGTCCAACGACACGCTGCGCCAGAAGTTCGTCGATGCCACCGTGCAGCAGGCCCAGGTGCTGGGCGTGACGCTGCCCGACCCCGACCTGAAATGGAACTCCGAGCGCGAGCACTGGGACTTTGGCGCGATCGACTGGCCCGAGTTCTGGCGCGTGGTCGGCGGCGACGGCCCGTGCAACCGCGAACGCCTGGACATGCGCGTCACGGCCTGGGAAGAAGGCCGCTGGGTGCGCGAAGCCGCGCTGGCCCATGCGCGCAAGCAATCGATGAAGGAGGCCGCATGAGCACGAACACCGCGCCCGACGCCGGGCCGCCCCAAGGCGGGCGCGACTCCCGCGGGGGGTCGGCCGCCGTACCCGGCGGACGGGGGGCCCCATCCAACGAATGGCCGCTGTGGGAAGTCTTCGTGCGCACGAAGGCTGGCCTGGACCACAAGCACTGCGGCAGCCTGCATGCCGCCGACCCGAAGATGGCGCTGCAGATGGCGCGCGACGTCTACACGCGGCGCCAGGAAGGCAGCAGCGTTTGGGTGGTGCGCAGCGACCAGATCGTCGCGAGCGACCCTGGCGACAAGGACATGCTCTTCGACCCGGCCGACGACAAGGTCTACCGCCACCCCACCTTCTACAAGTTGCCCGACGCGGTCGACCACATGTGAGCACGCCATGCAAGCCTCGATCCAACTTCCCCCTGACCCGTTGCTGCAATACCTGCTGCGCGTAGCAGACACCTGCCTGATCCTGGGCCAGCGCCTGGGCGAGTGGTGCGGCCACGCGCCGGTCCTCGAAGAGGACATCGCACTGACCAACATGGCGCTGGACCTGATCGGCCAGGCGCGCGGCGTGCTCACGCTGGCCGGCGAGAAGTGCCCGCAGGACTACGACGAAGACCAGCTCGCCTTCCTGCGCGAAGAGCGCGACTACCTCAACCCAACAATGGTGGAACTGCCGCGCGGCGACTTCGCCTTCGCCGTACTGCGCAACGCCATGGTCGCCACCTGGCTGAAGCTGCTGTGGGAACGGCTGCGCGATTCCAGCGATGCCGAGCTGGCCGCCATCGCCGGCAAGGCGCTGAAGGAAGCGCGTTACCACCAGCAGCATGCCGCCGACTGGGCGATGCGGCTGGGCGATGGCACTGCGGAATCACGACGCCGCTGCGAGGCTGCGCTGTCGCGGCTGTGGCCGTACACGCCCGAGCTGTTCGAGGACGACGCGGTCGACGCCGCCGCTCGGGCCAGCGGCCTGGGCCCGGCCGCCTCCGAGCTGCGCGAACCCTGGCTGGCCGAGATGCGCGAGATCCTGGATGCCGCCACGCTGCCGCTGCCCGCCGAAACGGCCTTCCGCAGCAGCGGCAAGCGCGGCGTGCACAGCGAGCACATGGGCTACATCCTGGGCGAGATGCAGTACCTGCAGCGCGCCTTTCCCGGGGGCGCGTGGTGAACGCCACGCTCGAAAGTACGCGCGCCCAGCGCGCCTGGGCCGTGCTGGACGACGTGCCCGACCCCGAGGTGCCGGCCATCTCGGTGCGCGAACTCGGCATCGTGCGCGAGGTGCTGGACCACGGCGCGTCGATGGAGATCGTGCTCACGCCCACCTACAGCGGCTGCCCGGCCACCGAGGTCATCGAGCGCAGCGTGTGCGAGGCCATCGACGCCGCCGGCCTGGGACCCGCGCGCGTGACGATGCGCCGCGCCCCGGCCTGGACCACCGACTGGATCAGCGAGGACGGCCGGCGCAAGCTGCGCAACTACGGCATCGCACCGCCGGGGCCCGCGGCCGACGGCAGCGCACCGATCCGCATCGTCGGGCGGCGCGCCGCGGCCGTGCCCTGCCCGCGCTGCGGCAGCGCGCACACCGAGCGGCTTTCGGCCTTCGGCTCCACCGCCTGCAAGTCGCTGTGGCGCTGCATCGCCTGCAAAGAGCCCTTCGAACACTTCAAGCCCATCTGAACCATGTCCACGCCGCTGTTCCATGACCTGCGCGTGCGTCGCATCGAGCCGGACACTGCCGAGGCCTCGATCGTCACCTTCGACGTGCCGCCCGAGCTGCGCTCGGTCTTCGGCTTCACCCAAGGCCAGTACCTGACGCTGCGCAGCACCATCGACGGCCAGGACCTGCGCCGCTCTTACTCGATCTGCGCCGGCGTCGACGACGGCGAGCTGCGCGTCGGCGTGCGCAAGGTCAAGGGCGGCGTGTTCTCCAACTGGATCAACGAGCAGCTCAAGCCCGGCGACAGCATCAGCGTGATGGCGCCGCAGGGGCGCTTCTTCGTGCCGATCGAGCCGGCCTCCCGTCGCCACCATGTGGGCATCGCCGGCGGCAGCGGCATCACGCCGATCCTGTCGATCATGAAGACGGTGCTGGGCCGCGAGCCGATGAGCCGCTTCACGCTGATCTACGGCAACCGCATGCTGCGCTCGACCATGTTCAAGGAAGAGCTGGAAGACCTGAAGAACAAGTACATGACGCGGCTGGTGCTGCACCATGTGTTCAGCGACGACCCGACCGACGCGCCGCTGAACATGGGGTTGATGAACCGCGACAAGATCGCCGAGTTCCTGCGCAGCGTGCTGAGCGCGCCGGTGATCGACCAGGTCTACATCTGCGGTCCGTTCCAGATGAACGACGAGGCCGAAGCCGCGCTGCTGGCGGCCGGTGTGCCCGAGAGCCGCATCCACATCGAACGCTTCGGCGTGGCCACGCCGGCTGGCACGCCGGTGGGCGCGGTGCT
>JBEIHU010000163.1:0-9161 GCA_040381175.1 Burkholderiaceae bacterium | reverse complement strand
TGGTGGCCGGCGTGGGCTATCCCGAGCTCGACGGCCACCCCTGCCAGGCGCTGGCGAAGCGGCTGCTGCCGCGCGGCTGCGGCGCGGTGTTCAGCTTCGACCTGAAGGGCTCGCGCGCGCAGGGCGTGGCCTTTATCGAGGCGCTGAAGATCTTCAGCCACCTGGCCAACGTCGGCGACTGCCGCAGCCTGGTGATCCATCCGGCCAGTACCACCCACTTCCGCATGGACGATGCGGCGCTCACGCAGGCCGGCATCGGCCCGGGCACCATCCGCCTGAGCATCGGCCTGGAAGATGCCGACGACCTGATCGACGACCTGAAGCGCGCGCTGCGCGCGGCGGAGAAGGCGGCGTGAGCCGCCTCCTCCGCGGTGCGGACGA
This sequence comes from Burkholderiaceae bacterium, assembly GCA_040381175.1. Classification (GTDB taxonomy): domain Bacteria; phylum Pseudomonadota; class Gammaproteobacteria; order Burkholderiales; family Burkholderiaceae_C; genus Rubrivivax. The sequence goes on along the minus strand of JBEIHU010000163.1, from coordinate 8,780 downwards.
AACTTCGCACCCCCCTGCCCCCCGCCAAGCGGGGGGTTCCAGCTTGGCCCACAAGAAGTCGGATATCCAGCGATGAAGCTGATTGTCAATGGCCGCGAGGCCTACGCCTATACCGGTGGAAAGGCCTTCGACGCAACCTCGCCCTGCGTGGTCTTCCTCCACGGCGCGATGCACGACCACAGCGCCTGGACGCTGCTGGCACGCTGGTGCGCACACCACGGCTTTGGCGTGCTGGCCGTCAACCAGCCCGGCCATGGCCGCAGCGAAGGCCCGCCACTGCCCAGCGTGCCGGCGCTGGCCGACTGGACGCTGGCGCTGATGAGCGCGGCAGGGGTGCCGCAGGCCACGCTGGTGGGCCACAGCATGGGCTCGCTGATCGCGCTGGAAGCCGCGGCGCGCGCGCCCGAGCGGGTGACGCGCCTGGTGCTGCTGGGCATGGCCTACCCGATGAAGGTGAGCGACGTGCTGCTGAACACCGCGCGCCAAGCGCCTTCCCATGCGATCGACATGGTCAACGCACTGTCGATCAGCACGCCCGCCAGCAAGCCCAGCTACCCCGGCCCCGGCATGTGGGTGCACGGCAGCAACCGCGCGCTGATGCGCAACCAGCAGGCGCTGTCGTCGGACCTCAACCTGTTCGAGCACGACTTCAGGCTTTGCGATGCCTACAGCGGCGGCGCCGACGCCATGGCCAAGGTGCAGTGCCCGACCACCTTGATCACCGGCGCGCGCGACCAGATGACACCCCCCAAAGCCACCAAGGAGCTGGCCTCGGCACTGAAGGCAAGGGTCGTCACCGTGCCTGCCGGCCACCACATGATGGCCGAGGCACCAGACGCAGTGCTGGCCGGTCTGCGCGCCGCGCTGGACACGAGGCAAGCCAAGCCATGATCCTGGTCATCGGCCACGTCGACATCCGGCCGCAGCACCTGACGCAGGCGCTGCAGCTGAGTCAGGACCACGTACGGCGCTCCCGCGCCGAGCCGGGCTGCCTGGAGCACGGCGTGCACCGCAGCCATGAGCAGCCGGACCGGCTGGTGTTCATCGAACGGTGGGCCGACACGGCGGCGCTGCGTGCGCATTTCCGGGTGCCGGCGTCGCGGCAGTTCGTCAAGTCATTGGCTGCACTGGCCAGCACAGCGCCGGCCATGCGGCTGTACGACGCCACCGAGCTGCCCGGGGCCCCGTAGCAGCAAGCCATCGGCCGAAACATCCGCACGCTGTTCAACTTCGAGCCGTTGGCCACCGGGCTGGAGATCCGCGATGCTTCGCTGCAGTTCGTGCGCAAGCTCAGCGGCTTCAAGGTGCCCCGGGAGCGTGGGCGGCACAAACCGGTGCCCGCGCCGGGGTGGCCAAGACCGCTGGCATAGGCGCGTCGCGCCAGCGCAAGACCGCGGCAGCCAAGGTCCGCGCGCGCTCGGCGGCACGCTTCGGGGCATGACGCCGCTGCACCGCCAGACCGCCCCTGGGGCTGCTGGCGCCGGGCCTGGAGACACTGCCTGGCCAGGCGACCGACAGCGACGCCTTCGGCATCGCGCCGCAACGGGTGGTGACCTTCGCCCGGCAGCTGCAGGCGGTGCTGCGCCAAACAGCCCAGGGCGACCTGTAGAAAACGGCTGGCGCAAGTCGGTGGCGGCGAACCAGATCGCGGACATGAAAAGGCCTGGCCGAAGGCGCTGCGGCAGTTGAAGGCGCTGAGCGCGACGGCAACGCTCGGCTGCGGCGATCGCCGAGAGATTCGTGTTCCACAGTTGTCGACCGCGCTAAGCTTGCGCACCCGCGTCTTCGGGCTTCGTTCAGGAGCATCTGCGTTCATGGCCAAGCAAGAGCCCTCTTCTGCCCAAGTCGAATCCAAGACAGAGGTCGCACCCACCCGGGACCGGAACTTCCGTGCACGCATCGCCTACAAGTCGGGCAGCCGCCAGGACTTTCAGGTGGTGGCGATGAGCACCACCCTCTTCGAGCTGATGCGCAAGGCATTCCTAGGTTGCCACAACAACGGCACGCCTAGATCCGGGTTCTGCACCCTCATGCCCTGTAACGTCGTTGTCGACTGGACCCAGGTCGCCTCGTTCCACGAATGGGTCGATTGATGCCAATGGTGGGCACGGCGCTCCCATGGCGGTGTCGATGAACGCCATCGAACCCGACCTGCGCCGCACTTGGCTGTTCGGCCCTGGCGCCGATGCCGCGGCCCACGAGGCCATGGCCACCAGCGGCGCCGACGGACTGATCGTCGACCTGGAGGACTTCACGCCGCCGCCCCTGCGGCCGCAGGTCCGGCACGGGCTAGCCGGCTTGATGGCGCGGTGGCGCGAAGCCGGCTGCCTGACGGCGGTGCGCATCAATGCGCTGGACGGCGACGGCCCCGCGGACCTGGCCGCCGCCATGCCCGCAGGGCCGGCGGTGGTGGCCTACCCGATGGCCGCCCGCGCGGAGCAGATGCGCGCGCTGCACGAGGCGCTGGACGCCTGGGAGCAGCGCCTGGGCCGTGTGCCGGGCAGCACCGAGATCCTGCCCGTGTGCGAGACCGCGCTGGGCGTGGTCGACGTGCGCGCCATCGCCGGCGGCAGCGTGCGCATCCGCTCGGCGCTGCTGGGGGCCGAGGACCTGGCCGCCGACCTGTGCGCCGAGCGCCAGCCCGATGCACTGGAGCTGGACCACGCGCGCCGCCGCTTCCTGCTGGAATGCCGCGCCGCCGGGATCGAGCCGATCGATGCGCCCTACACCTTCAGCGACGTCGACGGCGCAGTGCGCGAAGCGCGCTATGCACGGCGGCTGGGCTATCGCAGCAAGTCGCTGGTGCGGCCCGAGCATGCGCGGCCGCTGAATGCCGCGCTGACGCCCGATGCCGACGAACTTCGCCGCGCCGCGGCGATGGTCGCCGCCTTCGAGGCCGCGCGCGAGCGCGGCGAAGACCGCGCACTGTTCGACGGCCTGTGGGTCGAGGTGCCCACCTACCGCAACGCGCAGCGGGTGCTTGAACGGGCACGGCGGCTGGGCGCGCGTCAGGTATCGTCATGAGGCTGATCGAGATGCCGGATGCGCCCGGCTTCCGCCGCGGCCCGAACCCTTGTCCCACCCACAGGCGCATGCCAGTGAGCGCGCCGGGCCGCTGCCAAGCGCTCATTTCGCAGTGCGCGGCACGGAGGCCCGTCCCATGAGCACCTTTGTCCTGGTCCACGGCGCCTGGGGCGGCGCCCACGGCTTCCGCCACCTGCGCCAGCGCCTGCAGGCCGCCGGCCACGCGGTGTTCACGCCCAGCCTCACCGGCATCGGTGAGCGGGTGCACCTGGCCAGCCCGCTGGTCGGCCTGGGCACGCACGTGCGCGACGTGGTCAACCAGGTGCTGTACGAAGACCTGCAAGACATCGTGCTGCTGGGCTTCAGCTACGGCGGCTTCGTCGTCACCGGCGCGCTGGAGCACATCGCCGATCGCGTGCGGCACCTGGTGTACCTGGACGCCTTCGTGCCGGCCAGCGGCGAATCGGTGTGGGGCCACCTGCGCGGCGAGCGCCGCAGCCCCGTCACGCTGAACGACGAATGGCAAATCCCGGGCCCGGTACGCGAGTTCGACGATCCGGCCGAGGCGGCATGGATGGCGCCGCGGCGCACCGCCCATCCGAAGGCCTGCTTCACCGAGCCGGTGTTCCTGGCGCAGCCGCTGGAGCGTTATCCTTTCAGCCGCAGCTACATCAAGGCCATCGCCGCGCCGCCTGAGGACCCGGGCAATGCCGCCTTCTGGCGCGCGGCGCGCCATGCGCAGGCCAGCACCGACTGGCGCTACCACGAGATCGCCACCAACCACATGGTGGCCAACAACCGTCCCGACGAGCTGGCGGCGATCCTGCTGGACCTGGTTCACTGATCGTCTTGCGCTGATTCCGCGGCAACTGGCACGCCTGCCTGGTCCACGCCGCCAAGGGCTGATCCGCCGGCCCGTGCCATCATGTCGCGGCGGCCCTGCCGCCTGCCCGATGCTGCGCACCTTGCTTCTCTTCCTGGCCCTGCTGCACCTGGGCCCCGGCCTGGCCTTCGCGCTGCTGGCCTTCGGCTGCGAAGGCACGACGCCCGCGCTGCCTGGCGGCGTCTGCGGTCGTGGTGGACTGGCCGCCTTCGCTGGGCTGACCGTGCTGGCCTGGCTGCTGCTGGGCCTGGGCCTGGCCACGCTGAAGACCCTGCGCCAGGCGCGCAGCACGCCGCCGCCTGGCCATGGGCCGCGCCTGTTGGCCTTGCTCTGTCTGCTGCTGACGGCAGCCGTGTTGGCCGCCGCAGGCACCTGGCTGTCGGGCAATCCGCGCTGGGCATGGGTGCTGCCGGCCGCACTGGCACTGGGCTGGCTGGTCGTGGCCAACCCGCAGACCTGCTTGCTGCCAGACACAGGCCGAGATGCGCGCTGAAGTGCGCGGCGATACTGCGTACACCTTTCGCTCGCCGCCGAGGCCCGCACCATGCGCCACCCGTTCCTTCGCCACCTTTCAGTGCTGTCGGTGGCCGCATGGCTGCCGGCGCTGGCCAGCGCCCGGCACTCGCTAGACGGCCCATGGCGGCTGAGCTTGACCGCCGTTGACGAATACCCGCGACAGGCGCAGCCGTCGGTCCGGCAGCCAGGGCAGCCAGACCACCGAGCCGCGCGCCGACCGCGACAAGCCAGACCCCTGCGTTGGCCGCCCCTTCCCACTGACGGTGCAGGCCAACGAGGCCGAGCGCGTGATCATCGCCGCCGCCTTCGCGACGCAGGTCGGCGGCTGCAAGGATCGGATCTTCACCGGCCGCTGGGTCGACGCGGCCGTGCTCGAGGGCAAGCTCGACAACGGCCGGCCGGCACGCCTGGTGCGGCCCTGAGGCCGGCGCCCTGTTCCACGCAGCCGGGCGCATGCTGGCGCTGAAGTTGCTGCTGGTGCCGGCCTTCCTGGGCCTTCTGACGCTGGCCGCGCGCTGGCTGGGGCCGGGGGTGGCAGGCTGGCTGGCCGGCCTGCCGCTGGTGGCCGGGCCGATCGTGCTCATCCTGGCGCTGGAGCAAGGCCCCGCCTTCGCCGCCACGGCCGCAACGTCCACGATCGCGGCGGTGGTGGCCAGCACCGCCTTCGGCCTGGCCTATGCACACCTGGCTCAGGTCCTGGCCTGGCCGGTGGCCCTGGCCGGCGGCCTGGCAGCCTGGCTGCTGGCCGCAGCGCTGCTGTCGTGGCTGGGCCCTGGCCTGCCGTTGGCGCTGCTGCTGGCGGTGGCCTCGCTGGCGCTGGCCCCTCGGCTGTTTCCGAAGGTGGTGCCCGAGGCCTCCCACCACCCTGGCCCGCAGGAACTGCTGCTGCGCATGGCAGCCGGCGCGCTGCTCACGCTGGCCGTGGCGCAGGCCGCCGCGCAGATCGGCGGCCGATGGAGCGGCCTGCTGGCGCTTTTCCCGGTGCTGGCCAGCGTGCTGGCGGTGTTCTCGCACCGCCACAGCGGGCCGGGTTTCGCCGCCACGCTGCTGCAGGGCCTGGCACGCGGCATGTTCTCGCTGGTGGCCTTCTTCTCGGTGCTGGCGCCGCTGCTGCCGCGGCGGCCGCTGGCCGAGGCCTTCGGCGCCGCCGTGCTGAGCTGCCTGCTGGTGCAGCTGGCCACCTTGCGACGCCGTTAGCATGAGGGCAAAGCCAGGCGCATCACAGGCCGGCGGATAGGAGACTGGATGGCCCACGACGCCCACTGGACGCTGCGCCAGCTCGGCCCGCAGGACCTGGCCGCCATGCACGCTGTGCAGGATGGCTTCCGCGCGGCTTTCGACGACCCCGAGCACTGCGGCGCCGACCGCATCGATAACCCCTGCCTGAAGCGGCTGCTGGGCAGCGAGGGCTCCATCGTTCTGCCGGCCGAACGCGAAGGCCGGGTGCTCGGTGGAGCTGGCGGCCAATGTGCTGCAGAAGTTCGAGCAGGCCTGCAGCGAAATCCACCTCTACGACCTGGCGGTGCGCGCCGACTGCCGGCGGCAAGGCATCCCCACCGCGCTGATCCAGCGGCCGAGGGCGCTGGCTGCCGAGCACCGTGCCTCGTCGGGGTTCGTGCAGGCGGACACCGAGCAGGGGGACGAAGCCGCCATTGCGCTGTGCCGGCGGCTGGGCAGCGGCCGCGAGGTGCTGCATGTCGACATCGGGGTCGAAGCGCGCGCACTGGAGCCCGGCTGAACACGGCCCAGGCACACTGCGGCCCTTGACACGACCTGCCCACGACCCCATGGCCACCGTCCCGCTGCCCGCCGACCCCGAAGCCGACCCGCGCGTCAAGGCCGTCTTCGACGACATCCGCGCCACGCGCAAGACCGACTTCATCAACAACCTGTGGCGCGCACTGGCCTTCGACCCGCCGCTGCTGGAGCGCACCTGGGCCGATGTCAAGGCGCTGATGGCCGCGCCCACGCTGCTGGACCCACTGACCAAGGAGCTGGTCTACATCGCCGTGTCCATCGCCAACAGCTGCAGCTACTGCGTGCATTCGCACACCGCGGCGGCGCGCGCCAAGGGCATGACGGACGCGATGCATGCCGAGCTGCTGGCCATCGTGGCGCTGGCCGCGCGCACCAACCACCTGGCCAACGGCCTGCAACTGCCGCTGGACAAGGCCTTCGACGCGGCCGCCACGGCCTGAGCATGCTGCGCCTGGCGCTTTGGTTGCTGCTGGCGGGGAGCTGGGCGGCCGCGCCGCTGGCCGCGGCGCTGACCTCCGACCAGCGCCAGGGCCTGCTGGCCCTCGACCCCGAGCGGGTCAGCGAACAGCAGGTGCGTGATCTGCTTTCGCTGGCACCGGCGCCACGCGTGCTGCTGTTCAAGGGCAGCCTGGGCGCCGACATGGAATCCTTCGGTGCCTTCCTGCAAGCCATGGGTTATCCGGCGCAGCGGCTGCGCAACCCGGCCAGCGGACGCTACTCGTACAGCTTCCGCTGGGAAGGCTGCCGCTGCGCCGAATGCGAGACATTGGCAGGCAGCATTCGCGCGCTGGTGGGCAGCGACGGCATGGCGCCGATGCTGGTCGGCCACAGTGGCGGCGGCGTCACCGTCGGCCGCATCCTGCAGCGGCTTGCCGAAGAGAAGGATGCGCCGCGCCTGCCCTTTGCGGCCACACTGGGCACCGGAGCGCTGCTGCGCTGGGTGCCTGGATTCCCGGGCTGCGCCGCCGATGTGCCGCAGCTCGGGCGCGTGCCGGCGTCGGTGCAGGCCTTCACCGGCTACCGCATCGATGGCGACCCCTTCACCGCGCTGCTTGGCTTTGGTGACTACCGGCCGGCCGACAGGGGCAGCCCGCCGGCGCAAGTGCGCAACGTGCGGCTGCCGGCCAGGGTAAGCCACCTGCGCGCCTTCGAGGTCGACGGCTTTGCCGAGCATCCGCAGGTGCGCGCCTGGATCGACGCCTACCAGCCCGGCAGCCAGCTGCCGCTGCCCGATGTGCCGGACCACAACCTGGACAACCTGCGTCATGCAGCAGACCTGTGGCACAGCCTGAAGAAGCACTGGGCATTGCAGGCGCGCCAGTGGGCGGCGCAGGCCGGCGCCGCAGGCGATTGATGTCCATCCCCAAGGCTACATGCGCTGCTGCCTGGCGCCGGAAAGGACCGCCTTGCCCTTCTGCGCGCGCGCCTGGATCGGGTGGCGGCAGGGCCCGCCTGCGACCCCGGCCGCTCAGGGTTTCCCCTGGCGCGAGCGCGCAGCAAAATGGACCCCTTGAGCCCATTCCCGACCATTCCGGTTCGGACGCGGCGCGCGGCTTCACACCTGCCCATATCGAAGGAGTCCCGGTGAACGACGAGAACAACGACAAGGCCGCGGCGGCACCCTACCCGGGCAGCACGGCAGCGACATCGGCAGGCCGCGAGGCCCCGTCCACCCGGCCGTCGCGCCTTAACGATGCGCTGGCATTCCTGCGCGGCTTCCTGGCGCATCCGTTCGAAGTCGCCTCGATCGCCCCAAGTTCGGTCTACCTCGAAGCCCGCATCGTGCAGGCCGCAAAGCTCGAGCAGGCGCGCTGCGTGGTCGAACTCGGTCCCGGTACGGGTGGCACGACGCGCGCGCTGCTGCGCGCGATGGCGCCGCAATTGCGGCTGCTGGCGATCGAACTCAACCCCGGCTTCTGCGACCGGCTGCGCCGCGTCATCGACGACCCGCGCCTTGCGCTGCAGGCCGGCAGCGCGGAATCGATCGCCGATGCGCTGCGCCGGCGCCACCTGCCGGCAGCGGACGTCGTGGTCACGGGCATCCCCTTCTCGACCCTGCCGGTCGACGTGGCGCAGCGCGTTGCCGCGGCAATCCATGCCAACCTTGCGCCCGGCGGCCGCGTCGTCGCCTACCAGTGCCGGCCGCATGTGGCGACCTATCTCGAGCCGCACTTCGGCGAGGCTCGCGCGGCATGGGAATGGCGCAGCCTGACGCCGATGCGGGTGTTCGTCTGGACCAAGCCGCTCGAATCGGCCGCCGCCGCTGGCGGGCCGCAGCCGGCGCCATAGCCGGCCCCGCAGGCGGTCCCGAATCTGGCTCGGCAGGCGCCGGCAGCACCTGCTTCCAACCCTGCTGCGCCGGCGGCCGGCAGGGCCCCGCCGGCCCGGGCGATGCACCGTCCGGACTATGGCGATGTCACGCGCCCGCAACGCCAGCCTGACACAGGCAGCTGCAAAGATCGGGTAGGGGCTTCGCCAAGAAGCTGTTCAAGGATCGCCCGCCACGGCTGCCACGCCCGCAGCCGCGGCATGCCTCGAAGGCCGCTGGAGAACCCCATGAAGCCGCTAGCCCGCGCCGCGCGCCTTGCGCTGCTTGCCG